>CAJXAC010000024.1 GCA_913050035.1 uncultured Gammaproteobacteria bacterium
GCGTTTGTGTGATGTTTGCGAGTTGTCTTGCTCTAATGTTGCCTTTGTCCTCTTGACGAAAATGAAAGGCAATGCTGTCAATAATAACGAGCTTAATCTTAGGATTCATTTTGATCCTCTGGGCCAGCACATGTACAGCAGCCAAGAGCTCCGTCTGATCATGCGCCCTCACAACATGTATACCTCTCAGCAAGTGTTCGCAAGTACATGCTAGTGCACTCTGTAGTTGCAGCTTGTCTATATCATCAAGTACGGCACCTGGACATATGCATGTGTGTAAACATGAGTGTATGACGATGATGATGATAGCAGCACAAATGCTTCGGAGGCCGCCGGTGATGACGACACAAATGGCGCAGACCAAGCCTTAGCAGAAGCCTTAGAGGGACTGGACGGCGAAATCCTAGCTGAGCGCGCTGTGCTGCGTGAAACCGAAGCCGCGAGCAAGCATGGCGACAATGGCTCTTCCCCTGCGCAAACAAGCGCTGCAGATACCACCATGGGCAATAACAGCACAGTAGCCTCTTCCAGCGCTTCAACTGCCACTCGCGGGCGCGTTAATACGCCCCCAGCACCGCCAAAGCGCGGCGACTCCGCCGCGGCAACCAATCTACCCGACGCCAAAGACGACGATATTATTGCTCGGCAACTACGCGAAGCCGCGATGCAGGAAACGGACCCAGAACTCAAAGAAAAACTCTGGGATGAATATCGTCGATATAAAAAGGGTTAGTCTGCATGCGACTTATCGGGATGACACTGTTGCTTATGCTCGCGGGGTGCGTCACACAAACCGTACGCACGGTGGATCTGACACCGCCGCGCCAGAGCACAACAGCGCTGAGTGAAGAAGAATTGCTCGATGTGGGCGTTGCCATGTTCGACCCCAACGTTCCAGAAGATTACGACACGCAAATCGAGCTGATTATTCAGCCGGAAATTCGTCTCGCCGAAGCCCGTTACATGCCCTTTGTTGCCAAGAATATGCTGCAATCCACCGGCAACTGGGGCGCGGTGCGGGTAGTGCCGAGACAGAGTGATGCCGTTGATCTAACCGTGCAGGGCAAGATTATTGAATCCGACGGCGAGAAGCTGGTTGTGGATATCAACGTAACCGATGCCACAGGCAGAAACTGGTTCAGCAAGCGTTATACCAGCCTAGCAAGTAAATATGTCTACTTAGATAAATCGCCCCAATCAATTGATGCGTTTCAAAGCCTGTATCGAGACCTTGCCAACGATATGCTCAGCTTTCGAGAAACTCTGAGCCCTGCTGCTGTTGTTGCAATTCGCCAGACTGCTGAGATGAGATTTGCCCGATCTTTCGCCGAGGATGCCTTCTCTGGTTATCTGCTTCAGGTTGACGAGGGGCAGTACCAGTTACAGCGACTACCGGCTGAAAACGATCCAATGTTGCGACGGGTAAGGGAAATCCGCGAGCGGGAATATTTGTTCATCGACACCTTGGACGAGTTCTATGCGAACTATTCCCGGCAAATGCTACCGGTTTACGACAGCTGGCGCCGCGCAACCTATGCTGATGCGATCGAATTTAAGGCGCTGCAAGCACAGTCGCGCTCACAAATTATCGGCGGTAGTCTCGCAATTGCAGCCGGCATAGGTGGAGTCTACTCGAGCGAAAACCCTTACGTTGATGCCAGTGGCGTTGCCACGGTTGGCGCCGGGGCAACCTTAATCATCAGCGGTTTGAATAAAAAACAACAGTCTGCCCAGCTTGCCGATCGGTTGCGAGAAATTGGCGCTGACACTGAAGCTGAACTCATCCCTACTACAATTCAGCTCGACAATGAGACCCTCCGACTTACCGGCTCTGTCGAGCAACAATATACCGAGCTAAGGAAAATACTGCGTCGACTGTATCTTGAGGAATACGGCTTAGATGCCAGCCAATCCGCACAACCTTCCGCACGCGCAAATTGATGCAAGAAACCCAGAGAACAATCAACAGCGTTCGCCCTGCCCTATCGCACTTACAAACGGCCGAGACTCAGCGAACCTGGCAACAATGGCTTACGGCAAATAAGCCCGCAGTTATCGCTGCAGTATGTATTTTTTCCCTGCTCGCAGTATCAATTCTGCTGGCCAGCCGCTATCAATTCGCAGCGCCTCTGACAATAACTGATAACCCAAAAATACCGGGCGGTTCGCCCGCGACTGCTCAAACGACTGACCCGACTGCAGCCCCCTTTGCCCAACTCACTCTTGAACAGGCACAGCAGACCGCACGGGATGAATTGGGAAGATTTGTTGAACAGCAACTGCAATTAGAAGAGCGCTTTAATCTTGGTGATTGGTCGACTGCGAGCATGGAAGGCGCCACCGATACCGCACTGCTGGGCGATGAGTATTTTCAAACCCAAGACTACCTAAACGCTCTGGCAAACTATCAACAAGCCGCTGATCAAATCGAGCAAACGATTCAACTCGGTCAGACCAAACTCGCACAAGCCATCGATGCCGCTACATCTGCCATCAACGAATTGGACCCAGCCACCGCAATTCGTGCGCTGGCTGAAGCCAGACAAATTGCGCCCACTGAGTCCAAAATTCAGGCATTGCAACAACGCCTTGATGTACTGCCGGAGATAGTGATTTTACTGCGACAAGGCTTGAATCTAGGACTGCAGGAGCAATATGCCGAGGCACTGTTGAAGTACGCAGAAATTGCTGCTTTGGATCCGCTCACGGCATCTCTTGATGCACGCATAACTGAAGCCAAAGCTGGCAGGCAGGCACAGCAGCTCCGACAGTGGCTGAGCGACGGTTTCAGCCAACTTGATGCAAGCAATTTTGTCAGCGCTAGAGACGCTTTTAACAAGGTCACCGCAGTCGCGCCTGACAACTCAGCAGCTTTAGGTGGACTCGAGCAAGTCGCTCAACTCTACGACGTCGCCCTCATTAGGCAGGCATGGGCAGACGCATTAGAGGCAATGGAGGATGGAACCTGGGATCAGGCGATCAACGCCTATCAACGCGTACTTGATCTGGATCCAAATCTTCGTCTTGGCCGAGCCGGCATTGCCAATGCGCAAGAGCACAAACGCATAAACGCCGTTATGAGCGCTGTGCTCGCGCAGCCCCAACGCCTATCTGACCCGCGTTTGTTCAACGATGCAGAACGGGCTTTAGCGAAGGCTGAGGCCTTGGACAGCAAACCCGCGGCTTTTGCCGACGCCATCGAGGGCGTGGAAATATTATTGCAGCAATACCGCGAACCCGTGGCCGTTTCCTTTATTTCCGACAACGCCATCGACGTCAATCTATCTAATGTAGGAAATCTGGGGCGCTTTACCCAACGCACCCTAACATTGCGGCCTGGAACCTATACATTGCGCGGCAGTAAAAACGGCTGCCGAGACATTTACGCCAATATCAGCGTGTTGCCGAATATGCCGCCGGTGGAAATTTTCTGCACTGAGCTATTGCGTTAGTCATGAGCGAACAACCGCAACAAACACCTATTCAGCGGGTGAGCTATCACCCCAGCGACCCCAACAGTGGCCGCCAACGCATCCCCTTGTGGCAATGGGCGCTCACCGGCTTACTGATGCTCGTTCTGGTCACTCTTTGGTTTCTATTTACCGCAAAGAGTATCGCATTGTCTTTCTCACCCAAGGCAGAGGAGATATCGATTCAGGGTGGTATACACCTAAAGCTGGGTAACATTTTTCTTATGCGCGAGGGCACCTATACAATTGCCGCACGCGCCCAGGAACACAAGCCGCTGCAGCAGTCCTTGCGCGTTTCCGCTGCAGCAAACCAAAGTTTTCAGTACTCATTCACCCCAAATCCGGGCGTCATAAAACTCACTCGAGTCCCCAGCGATGCGCGGGTTTTTGTTGACGGGGTCGAGGTGGAGTTGACTGCCAACGCAACCGTAACGTTCAGCGCGGAAGCAGGATTGCGCCAATTACGGCTACAACACCCAAATTACCTAGCACAAACTGTCTCGCTGGACGTTACCGGCAAAAGCGTTACCCAGAATGTTCGCGTCGAACTGGCACCCGCTTGGGCTGATGTAACGGTCTCCAGCGAACCCGACGGTGCCGAAATATGGATCGATAATCAGAATTCCGGCCAAAGTACCCCAGCCCAAGTTGAGGTCATGCAAGGCGAGCGCCAGATTAGACTGCAAAAGCCCGGTTTTAAGACCTATGAACAACGTATATTAGCAGTCGCGGGCACACCCCAAACCATTGCCGCCGGAGTTCTGGTACGCGCCGACGCGCAGTTGCAGGTAGCCACCAATCCCAGCAATGCAGCATTGACTGTAAATGGCATATATCAGGGCCAAACGCCCCTGCGGATCGATCTGAAGTCCGAAACCAAGCAAACCGTTCAAGCGGTTTATCCGGGTTATGCCGCTGCGACCCAAAGCGTCAGGCTGGCAAGCGGCGAAACCAGGGCGATAGAACTAGAGCTCACTCGCATGCTCGGTGAAGTGCGGATCGAGACGCGACCGCAAGACGCTCTGGTCACCATCAACGGTCAAGCCATCAGTGTTGACCAATCAGCACTGGAATTACCGCTCAAACCCCAGCGCATCTCAGTTACCCGGCCGGGTTATGCCGGTTTCGAGACCGTGCTGAATCCACGCGCAGGCCTGGTGCAAGAACTGAAGGTGAAGTTACTTACGCTAGAAGAGGCACGGCTCGCAGCTCTGATACCAGTGATTAACAATGAGCAAGGACATACCCTGAGACTTTTCAACGCTGACACCGTAGCAATGGGGGCCTCGCGACGAGAGCCAGGCAGACGCGCCAATGAGACAATGCGCCGAGCGAACTTCGATCGACTCTTTTATCTAGCCGAGCGCGAAGTAACCAATGCGCAATTCCGCGCTTTCGCCAGCGGCCATGATTCTGGCGACTTTCAGGATCAAGATCTCAATGATGACGAGCAACCCGTTGTAAACGTCAGCTGGCACGAGGCCGCGAACTATTGCAATTGGTTATCTGAACAAGATGGACTCAGTCCGTTCTATGCCATCGAGTTTGGAAAGGTCACAGCAATCAATCCCTCCGCGACGGGCTATCGGCTACCAACCGAAGCCGAATGGGCGTGGGCGGCGAGACGCCAACCCAGTAGCGAAGTCGGCAAAACCTCCGATGAGCAACTAAAATTCCCCTGGGGTGATGCACTGCCGCCACCCGAGCGCTTTGCCAATTACGCGGACCGCGCCGCTGGCAATTTAGTGGGTCGAATAATATTCGGTTATAACGACAACCATGCGGTCAGCGCACCGGTTGGCACCTTTAATGCCAACAGTCACGGCCTGTATGACCTTGGGAGCAATGTCGCCGAATGGACCCATGACTATTACGAAATTCCCGATCAGGACGTCGTAACAGACCATCTGGGGCCAGAAACGGGTGAGTTTCGAGTCATCAAAGGCGCCAGCTGGATGCACGGAACCATCACAGAGTTACGGTTATCTTTTAGAGATTATGGTATTGAGGGCCGTGAAGATTTGGGCTTCAGAATCGCCCGATACGCGGAGTAGCAAAGTATGCAGGCAATACAGCTAAGACTTTTACTGTCATTGTGCGCAGTAACACTAACAACTATGGCTGTAGCTGATACAACCACGGATGCGCCGCCCAGCGATGCTGCGCCAAAAAGCGCATCCGAGCCAAAACAGCAAAACGACAGTACGGCAATATCAAGCACACAGAAGCCGGCAACCCTGAGCGGCAAACAACAACGGCAACGCCAAACAGATGTTTTTAAGCCTACAGAACAAATATCCGAAGATTTTGCCGCCCCTATGCCGGTAGACATTTAGGTCAAAAGCACTCAAGTACCACCACGAAGTCAGAATATGAAAAAGCAATTACCCTTTGAGTTAGTTTATCAACTCAGCGCCTTAATCATTTCCATAATCCTAGTGCACTTGGTCTATATCACGGTAATCCGCCCTAACGCTGATGCTGTTTTAGAGCTTCGCGCCGCGCAAACCGCTGCCGGCGAGCTGGTAGAAAATGAGCGCTCCCTCTACGTTGTGCTTAGAGACTACGAACAAGAATCCTGTTTCATCCTGTTCTTTTGGGCCTTTGCCATGATGGGCTACAAAGCGCGATCAACTATGCGAGAACGCAATCTGCATGAGCAGGCACTGATCGATGTGGGCGCTGGAGTAAATATTTTGCCGGAGGACGCCAGGACTTATACCCGACCACTGCAGGCCCTGGCGCAAGAAGACCAACAAGCCCTGCTGCCCCGTGCGCTGATGGCAGCGCTGAATCGCTTTGCGTCAACTGAAAACGTGCACGATGGTGCTGAGGCGGTGAAGACCGTCTGTGAGTCAGAGTACGAGCGCTTGGACAGCGAGCTGTCAATGATCCGCTACATCGCTTGGGCGATCCCATCCATTGGCTTTATTGGGACCGTCCGCGGTATCGGTGATGCGCTCGGGCAGGCCTACAAAGCTGTTGAGGGCGACATTGCCGGCGTAACAGCGAGCCTCGGCGTGGCGTTTAACTCCACCTTCATCGCGCTGGTAATCAGCATATTGCTGATGTTTTTACTGCATCAGTTGCAACTTATGCAGGAGCGTCTAGTCCTGGATACTCAACATTACTGCGATCAGCAGCTGCTCCGGCACCTGCGAACACGGAATGCCTCATGAGCCATCTCCTGGAGCTGAATGACTGGCAGCTCAGCTGCTATACCGAGCAAGGCCAGTGCATCTATCAGCAGGCAGCTGCCGCTTTCGCTCAAGACGATCAGATGACTTTTGGTGGCCCGGCATTGGCCCAAGGCCGCATCCAACCACAAACCTTTAATATTCAATATTTATCACGCCTCAGCACCGAAGTGCTGCCCAGAGCCATAGGTCCGGCACGGAATTATGCCGACTTGATCTATCACCATCTGCGGGCCATTCAGGCTGAGCACGGCGTTACTAGGGCTGTGGTAGCTACTCCGGCACACTACTCCGACGAGCAATTGGGATTACTGTTAGGTATTGCTGACGAGGCCGGCCTTAACATCCAAGGCTTTGTGGACGCCGCCTTGGGCCACGCAACCGCGACATCAACAGCAAACTATCACTTATTCGATATTGGTCTGAATCAAACCAATCTCAGCGAGCTGATTGTTGATCAGGCAGAAATTCGCGTCGGCAGTGCCAGCGTTTTTGAAGGCAGCGGGATTTTGGGCATCGTAGACGCTTGGTTACAGGTCATTGCAAACGCGTTTTTGCAAAGCAGCCGCTTCGATCCATTGCATAGCGCTGAGACTGAACAACAGGCCTTTGATCAGGCCTTGGCGTGGATTACCCAAGGCCTGCCGAATGATCCCCAAGTGACTATCGACGTCGATGGACACCCGCGCAAAGCCGATATTCCTCAAACTCAATTAATGTCAGCACTAGAGATGCGCTTGCCGCTCGGTGAGTTGAAAGACCTCCAAACCATAGGCTTAACGCCACGGATAGCCTCGATTCCTGGACTCAGCGAACTCCTCTCTGATCGCTGCCACCACGTAGTGACCGTGACACATGATCCGCAGCAGCTACTGACATTGTACGAACCCTTTGCCGAAGGCGCGCCGATCCGCGTGGTTCAAGGGCAACTTGCTGCAACCAGCGCCACTGCTACAGACGCCACCCCCAGGACAAAAAAAACCGCAGCAGACAACACCAGCCCAGCGACCCATCTACTCACCGAACATCATGCATTAGCGCTCACAGCTGAAGCAGTGCGCGCATATTTTGATGAGGACGGACTATTGCGGCCGGGCGCAGAGGTTTTAGTTAATGGTGCTACACCGACCCGCGCACGCTTACGCTGCGGCGACGAAGTTCAATCGCCTATCGCCACTTGGGTAGCGATCCGGATCAGCGAATAGAATGCGCAAACGCCGGCGCAATGTGGGCTTCTCTCTGGCATTTCTGGACGTTATGTCCTGCGGTTTCGGCGCGGTGGTGTTGATTTTCTTAATCATCAATCACGAATCCCAGCAGACTCAGGAAGTCCGCAATAAAGATCTCCTCGCTGAAATGCGCTTACTCGACTACCAGGTGCTGAGCGGTGAAGAGGATTTATTTGAACTTGTAGAGAGCCAGCAAACCCTGAGAGCAAAGCTAGAACAATCAGCAACTAGCCTCAGTGCGCTGGAAATTCAGTTAAAAGAGCGCCTCGAGCGTATGAGCGAATTAGAGCTTAGCACCCTTGCACAGCAAGAAGACGTTGCAGCTTTGCAGTCGGATCTAGACAGTCGTAAGGAAGAGGTGGAGCGTCTTAAAGCGCTGAAAGCGGCGACCGACGGCAGACAGATCCGAGCGGTAAAGGGTGAAGGCGACCGCCAATATCTGACGGGCCTCAAAGTCGGCGGCCGCAACATCGTGATTATTGTGGACACCTCCGCCAGTATGCTTGATGAGACGATCGTCAACGTGCTACGCCGACGCAATATGCCAGCAGAAAAAAAACGTCAGGCACCTAAGTGGCAACGCACCCTACGCACCGTGGATTGGTTAGCGGCACAACTTCCCCTCGACGCTGAATTTCAAATATACGGATTTAATGAGCAAGTTCGCAGCTTGCTTACCGCAGACTCTAACGGCAATACGGATAACTTGGACTGGGAACCCATGGCTGACGGCGCCGCGCTAAATAGCGCCGTTGACCGACTGCGCCGGGTAGCCCCTAGTGGCGGCACCAATCTGGAATCATTGATGTTAGCCGTGCGCGACTTGTCACCCATTCCTGACAACATTTACCTTATCACCGACGGGCTGCCCACCCGCAATGCCGCCGAGCCGCGCAGTGCTACCGTAGACGGGAAAACTCGAATGCGTTTGTTTCGCGAGGCCGCAACCCGCTTACCGCGACAAATTCCGGTCAATGTGATTTTGTTTCCGATGGAGGGCGACCCTGAAGCCAGCGCAGCATGGTGGCAACTTGCGAGGCTCTCTGGCGGTGCATTTATCTCACCATCATGGGATTGGCCATGATCAGACGGCGCGGCATCGAAGAATTTAGCGTTTCTTTTCTCGACGTTATTTGCTGTGGCTTCGGGGCGATCATCCTGCTGTTAATGGTCACTAAAACTCTAGAGCCAATAGTTCTCGAGGACAGCAATCTCGATTTGTCCGAACAAATCGCCGCACGAGAACAGGCGGTATTCGAAATCAAGGGGCAGATCGAGCAACTGCGCCAACAAATCGCAGACGAAAACGCGCAGTTGCAGCTGTCGCTTAGCCAGCAAGACGATGTGCAACAGCAGCTAAGCGATATTTTGGGTCGTTTTAAGACCATGACCGAGGCGAGCGAAAATATTTCCTCGGAGAATATGCAGCTGGCTTCCGCGCGCCAGAGCCTCACTGATGAAATGGAGCAATTATTAGGATTAGATTTTCGTCGCAGCTCAGAGCTGGTGGGCGGCATCAGCGTCGATTCGGAATACATCATCTTCATTATTGATACCTCGGGCAGTATGCAGAGCGCAGCTTGGGGGCAAGTTGTACAAAAAGTCAGCGAAACGCTCTCTATCTACCCGCAGATCAAAGGCATTCAGGTGATGAACGATATGGGTGACTATATGTTTCCGGTGTATCGACAGCGTTGGATTGATGACACGCCGGCCCTGCGCAACAGCATCATTACTACGCTGCAGAACTGGGCACCATTTTCCAACTCAAGCCCGGTAGAAGGCATTCGCGAGGCCATAGCGACCTACTATGATCCAAATAAGCGGATCAGTATCTATGTATTCGGCGATGACTATACTGGCAATTCTATCGAGCAAGTCGTCGGGGCTGTGGACCAAGTGAACCGCGCCGACGAAACGGGCCGACGTCGTGTCCGGATCCACGCCATCGGCTTCCCTGTTTACCTAGACCAACCTAATGCGCGAATTTACCGGTTTGCAGCCTTAATGCGCGAACTCGCCTATCGTAACGATGGCACCTTTGTAGGATTAACGGAGTACCAATGAGCAATGCCATGATCGCTTTGTACCGACCATCCCAGTGGCTCTTAGCCGTCGCGCTGTTAATCGTCGGCAGTGGCTGCGCCAGCAACCGTATTGCCCTTGATGCAGATTTCCCAGTACCACTGGTAGCACAGTCATCTACACGAGTTGCCATCGTCATCACTCCAGAGCTTCAAAGCTTTGTGCATAACGAAAAAATCGCCAAACGCGGCGACTACAGTATTAACGTCGGTGCGGTACAAAAAAGGCTATTCAATCGCTTGGCCCAAGGCGCCTTCAATGCTCACGCCTTTACCGATACCGTCGCTGCGACGACCTACGACGGACTATTAGTGCCCAACATCGCCGAACTGCAATTCGCGACGCCAGCGCAGTCTCGGACCGACTATTACGAGGTATGGATGCGCTATCGATTCGACCTATACGATAGAGACGCGGTGTTATTGGGGAGTTGGGATCTACCTGCTTACGGCAAGGCCAATCAGACTAACTACAATAACGATACCGAGGGCCTCTACGCGGCAGCTTTGGCCGCATGCCGCGATATGGCCGCCATGTTCAGTTTGAATTTCAATACCGCACAACCCGTGCAAAGTTGGCTGTCCGCAACCGCAGATGCAGCGCCCACAACCAGTGATGCAAACACAACACCATGAATACAACCTGCAGAATCAAAATCACCAAGACTTGTTCGAATATTTTTCGCTGCACTGTCATAACACTAAGCATATTCCTGCTGGGAGGCTGTGTAACCGCCACAGTCGAAGAAGTCCGAGAGCGCGCTACCGGCATCACCATGTCTGATGCGGTTGTAGTTCTGGGTCGTCGCAGTCGGCCGAGCAATAACGAAACTGAAATCGATTTCATCAGCTGTGTTGCCGACAACCTCGACGACAACGCCATCAAGGTACTCAACGAGCAAGAGTTCGTAGATGCAACATTTCCATGGTTCGAACCAAGAACCGCACCGGTCAGCGCCAATGAACTCCCGGCCTTGCTTGATGAGCCGTTGCTCGCCCAGCGCTTGGAACAATTGGGACTGCGTTATGTCATCTGGGTTCAAGGCCAGACCAAAAGGGTCTCGCAATCGGGATCCATGACTTGCGGGGTGGGCGCTGGCGGCGGCGGTTGTTTCGGCTTTCTCACCTGGGAAAACGACGCATCCTACGAGGCCAGTATTTGGGATACCCAACAACGGCGTGCTGCTGGGCGAGTATCCTCAGACGCAGCAGGTACCAGCTATATGCCGGCGCTAGTGGTGCCCATACCCATCATTGCGCGGGTACAGAATAACGCCTGCACCGGTCTTGCTAATCAGCTTGAAGGATTCATCCTAAATCAATGATAATTAAATATTTTTATCTATTTATTTCTAATTTCAACCACTTCGCCGGTATATTTGTCTGGCTCTACGGCGTACCACTCTTGTAGTTGCAACGGATACTTTTTGGCTATCTGGTCACAAAACTCATAGAAAGTCGGGCGCCCTGGATCAGCAATGATGATCTTTTCCGTGCCGGCCTTCATTGCTCTCTCTACGAGCTTTACTAGGGGGCCCACAAGGGAATCCCAGAAACAGATGTCGCTACCTACAATGACCTTATTTGCGCCTAAGTCTGCGCTTTTGAGTTTCGTGAAATCACTGCACTTGGTTTCGATCGCAACGCCGTTAATTTCCGCCAGCACGCCTAGGTAAGGGAAAACCTGAGCATCTAGGTCTACCGCAGTAACCACGGCTTCGAATTTCTTCGCACAAAATGTGCCCACCGCGCCCCACCCACAGCCCAACTCCATTACCGAGCAAGCGCTGGAGATTGGGTTATGCACTAAATAGTCCATCATTAGGTACGCAGAGTCCCAGGAACGATGGCCGTGTATGGAGGGCTGGTGACGGCTTTTCAGCGCCTTTATCAAAGGGTGCTTATGACCCAACAAATAGACACCATAGGCGTATTGCACGTGTGGTTCTGGAACACGTTGCAAACGGGGCATACAGACTCCTAATCTCTATCAATGCGAACAGTAAAAACAACGAACTAACGATCGTCCCGTGCAATATCTCATTGAACAACGCTTTGACACAAAAACAATTTTACTTTTGCTGGCATTTATTCAACGACACATACCTTGCAGTGACCGTTTCACGCCCCATTTACTGACAATGCCGAAAATTGGCGCCGTTCGCGGTATCATTGGCACAATCCCGTTAGCCCAATACATTCAGGAGCAAAAGTGAGCCAACCCTCTGTAGACGATTTGGTTGCAGCCCGTCGAGAGTACAGCGCCGGCTTCATAACCGATGTTGAGGCGGATACGTTACCACCTGGCCTGAATGAGGACGTCATCCGCTTCATTTCAGCGCGTAAAGATGAGCCAGATTGGCTCACTGAGTGGCGCTTGCAAGCCTACCGCCAATGGCAGGAGATGAGCGAGCCTGATTGGCCGCACTTGCACTATCCAAAGATCTCTTTTCAGGATATTTCCTATTATTCAGCGCCGAAAAGTCAAGCTGATGGCCCACGCTCGCTTGATGAAGTGGATCCAGAACTTCTGCGCACCTACGAAAAACTCGGCATACCACTTCACGAGCAAGCGGCATTGGCGGGTGTCGTCCCCGACCCAGAGCAGCCGTCGAGTAATGTGGCGGTGGATGTGGTCTTCGACAGCGTTTCAATTGCCACAACGTTCAAACAAAAACTTGCTGATGCCGGCGTTATCTTCTGCCCTATATCAGAGGCCGTTAAATCTCATCCAGAACTGGTAAAGAAATATCTGGGCAGTGTTGTGCCGCAACGTGACAATTTTTATGCAGCGTTAAATTCTGCCGTTTTCAGCGATGGATCATTTGTCTACATCCCTAAGGGGGTGCGTTGCCCTATGGAATTGTCTACCTATTTCCGCATCAACGAGCGGAATACGGGACAATTCGAACGCACACTGATCATTGCCGATGCCGGCTCCCATGTGAGCTACTTGGAGGGCTGCACAGCACCAATGCGGGATGAAAATCAGCTGCATGCGGCCGTGGTCGAACTCGTTGCGCTGGAAGATGCAGAAATCAAATACTCCACGGTGCAAAACTGGTACCCCGGCGACGAAAACGGTCGTGGCGGCATCTATAACTTCGTCACCAAGCGCGGCTTGTGCGCTGGCGCGCGGGCAAAAATTTCCTGGACCCAAGTTGAAACAGGCTCCGCTATAACTTGGAAATATCCAAGTGTGGTGCTGCGCGGCGACGACTCGGTTGGAGAGTTCTATTCGGTAGCCCTGACAAATAACCGCCAACAGGCCGATACCGGTACAAAAATGATTCATATGGGCAAGAACACACGCAGCACTATCGTTGCCAAGGGAATCAGTGCGGGGCGCAGTGACAGCAGCTATCGAGGTCTAGTCCGGGTATCACCGACCGCGGCCCATGCGCGCAATTTTACCCAATGCGACTCGCTACTGATCGGCGATCTCTGTGGGGCGCACACATTCCCTTATATCGAGAACAAGAACAACACCGCGATCATCGAACACGAAGCCAGTACATCAAAAGTCAGCGACGACCAACTGTTCGCCTGCCAACAGCGCGGTATCGATACAGAGAAAGCGGTCAGTATGATCGTTAACGGGTTTTGCAAAGAGGTATTTCGCGAGTTGCCAATGGAGTTTGCAGTCGAAGCAGGCAAGCTGCTCGAGGTGAGTTTGGAAGGAGCCGTTGGATGAGCCTTTTAGAGGTAAAAGATTTGCACGCCAACGTCGGCGAAGAGGACGGTCAGGAGATCCTAAAAGGATTAAATCTGCAAATTCAGGCTGGCGAAGTGCATGCGATCATGGGCCCTAATGGCTCCGGCAAATCAACCCTAGCAAACGTGCTGTCTGGTCGTCCGGGTTATACGGTTACGCGCGGTTCGTTGAGCTTGGAGAGCGAGGACTTATCGCACCTAGAGCCGCACGAGCGCGCTCAGGCCGGATTGTTTCTGGCTTTTCAATACCCTGTGGAGATTCCTGGCGTTAGTAATATGGAATTCCTCAAAGCCAGCACAGATTCTCTGGCCAAGGCGCATAACGCTGAACAACCTGATGCCGCCAGTTTTATCCGACAAGTCCGCACCCTCGCCGAGACATTAGATCTGGACCCGCAATTTTTAAAACGTGGGGTCAACGAAGGTTTTAGCGGCGGCGAAAAAAAACGCAACGAGATCCTGCAGCTGTTATTACTCGATCCGAAAATGGCAATTCTCGATGAGACCGACTCCGGCCTCGATATCGACGCCTTAAAGGTCGTGGCTGAGGGCGTGAATCGCTATCGCAGCGCCAATAACGGAGTATTGCTGATCACCCACTATCAACGACTCTTAGATTACATCGTGCCTGACGTTGTGCACGTATTGGCGGACGGTCAGATCATTCAATCCGGCGACAAAAACTTGGCCCTTGAACTTGAGGCCAAAGGTTATACATGGCTGACTTAGAGACTCATGAGCCGCTCGACTTACCCGGGTGGTTGAACGACACAGCACTCGCTAAGGATCCCGTGGAGAGCTATCAGCGTGCACTGGCGCGTCCCGCCCGGCGAGAGCTGTGGAAATATACGCCTGCGCATAAAATAACCGAACTGCGCCAACTACCTGCAATACAACCAAGTCTGAGCGGCCACGAGCAAGCCGGTGTCACCGTGACAGCAAACCCCAGTAATCTCGACCTGGCTGATTTGATCAGCATCCAGCGGGCCCCTGAAGCTTTTGCTCAACTGTGCAAACAACCCCTACTGCATATTGCCGTCACTGCAGATTTAGCCCAACCCTTAAGCCTGCACCATCAGGGCAACAGTTGGCCTGTGATTATTGATGTGGCTCCAAGTATCAGCATGACCCTTATTGAGGATTGCGAGCAAGAAGACGACCAACAACAAACTCTTTGGCTACGGTTGGGTGCCAACAGCGCCGTGACCCACGCTCGAAATAGTTTTGGTACCACAGCACTGCACTGGCAATTCGTATCCGTACAAGTACATACGGATGGCCAATATCGACTGCATAACCATGCGCTAGCGAGCACATTACGACGTCAAGATACGCAGATCCAATTGGTTGGCCAGGGCGCCCATGCTGAATTGACCAGCGCCGTCATGGTGGCGGAACGTTTAAACCTCGACCAGCAAATCACAATCGAGCACATCAACGCCCACACCACAAGCCGTCAACGCGTACACAACATAGTCGCTGACCGCGGCAAATGCACATTCAATGGCCGTATTCATATACACGAAGGAGCGAAAAGCAGTGACGCTCAGTTGAGTAACAAAAATCTTGGTCTTGGAGCCAACGCCACAATCAACACAAAGCCAGAACTGGAAATCTATAACGACGATGTCAGCTGCGCTCACGGAGCAACCATCGGTCAACTGGACGACAACCAACTCTTTTACTTATGCAGCCGCGGTGTCGCCCCCACCGTGGCGCGGCGACTGCTGTGCGAGGGTTTTCTGCAACAATGCGTCGATGGCCCACTCGCAGATACAGCTGGCTCTGCATTGGTGGCCCCGCTACAAGATATGGAAATGACATGAGTATCCGCGCTGACTTTCCCATTCTGCAACGCAGCAGCCGCGGCCGGCCCTTGGTCTATCTAGATAACGCAGCAACTTCACAAAAGCCAGCCGTTGTCATTGACGCCGTCAACAACTACTACCAGACCTGCAACGCTAATGTTCACCGCGCGGCGCATGAACTCGCGGAACAAGCGACCGAAGCCATGGAAAACGCGCGCATAGCTGTCCGCAACTTTGTCAACGCTACTAGGGAAGAGGAAATTGTCTTTACTCGCGGCACCACCGAGGCAATAAATCTGCTCGCCAATGTTTTGAGCGACCGGATTAAGAGTGGTCAGGACATAGTCATAACCGAGTTGGAACACCATTCCAATATTGTGCCCTGGCAGATGTTAGCCCAGCGCACTGGCGCGCAAATTAAAGTCATTGCCATCGATGATTATGGCAATATCGATCTCGACGATGCCGCAAATAAACTAACCCCGAATACTGCCATTTTGGCCTTTACCCATGTCTCTAACGGACTCGGCAGCATTACCCCGGCAGCGCAACTTATTGCCCAAGCCCAGGCTGTAAACGCCCTAACCATAGTCGACGGTGCTCAGGCCGCCCTGCATTTGCCCCTAGACGTACAGGCACTCGGCTGCGATTTTTACGTATTCTCAGGGCACAAACTCTATGCACCAACGGGCATTGGTGTGCTCTACGGTCGCTACGATTTGCTCTGCGAATTGCCACCTTGGCAAGGTGGTGGCGAAATGATTGAGCATGTGAGCTTCGAGCAAAGCACCTATCAACTCCCGCCCTACCGCTTTGAAGCAGGCACTCCTAACATCGCCGATGCCATTGGTCTTGGCGCCGCACTGAGTTACCTACAGACCATTCCCAGAGCACAACTGGTTTCTGCTGAAGACCGCTTGGTCACCAATGCTCTGAGCGAACTAAGGCAAATTCCAGGCGTGCGCATCGTTGGCGAGCCGGAACAGCGTTCCGCAGTGATCTCTTTTCTGCTGGAACAAGGACATCCCAACGACGTGGGCACACTGCTCGACCAACAGGGCGTTGCCGTGCGCGCAGGACATCACTGCAATATGCCGCTGATGCAGCGGCTTGGGGTACCGGGCACGGTTCGCGCCTCTTTCAGCCTGTATAATAACGATGAAGATGTGACTCGACTCCTTGAAGCGGTCGAAAAAGCCTCAACGTTTCTCTAAATCAAGATATTGAAAACCATGCCGAGCAGCGCCACTATTGCCATATGACGTCTCAAACAGAACACATCAACGTTACCGCATCAGCGCGCGCCCACATCCGTGGCCAGGTAAAACTGCAAAACGCTAAATTTTTGCGCCTAGGCGTTAAAGAAAGCGGCTGCAATGGCTATATGTATACCCTGGACTTTCTCAACGAGGCGGCACCCGACGATATTCAAGTAGCAGTTGATAGTGGCATAACCATTTGCATCCGGCGCGAAGATTTAAACCTCGTGGACGGTACCGAAATGGATTTAGTCACCGAGGGTTTAAACTCGAGCCTCGTATTTAAGAATTCTCGGGCGCAAAGTTACTGTGGTTGCGGCGAGAGTTTTGCGATGAACGATGCGGCCTTTACTCAGTCGGATTCAGGGTACGACGAAACGGCAGCAACACTGGCGCGCGACGCCAGTGCGACAGATTAGACAGCAACTTGCAGCGGCGAATTGTAACCCTCAACCGCGACTGCGAGGCGCGGCTAGTGCCCACAGGCGATCCGATTACGGTGCGGGCCAACCACTTTGTAACCCTCACCCAGACTCTCGGGGGCAGCTTTACCATAATTGTCGATGGCAATATGGCCCGGGTTGCAGGTAAAGATGCGGACGCACTCGGCCTACATGTAGATCCACTGGAATTCCCAGCATCCAGCAAGGCCGACGGCATTGACCCTGAACATATATGGCATGCCCTGAGGTCGGTCTATGACCCGGAAATTCCGGTCAACATCGCTGACCTCGGTTTGATCTACGATGTTGCCCTGAATACCACCACGGTCTCAATTAAGATGACTCTCACTGCCCCGGGCTGTGGCATGGGTCCAGTACTCATTGAAGAAGTTAAAGACCGAGTTATACAAGCGCCCGGGGTCAGTAGTGTTGAAGTAGAGCTGGTTCTAGATCCACCATGGTCACGCGACATGATGAGTGAGGCCGCGCAACTGGAACTCGGCGTCTTCTGAGATGGACATACAGGCACTCAAAGATACCTTCGAGTTTTTCGATGACTGGGAGGATAAATACCGTTTTGTCATCGATCTGGGCAAGGATTTACCGACCCTAGACACATCCCAACGCGTTGACGAAAATATCATCCGCGGCTGTCAGAGTCAGGTCTGGTTGGTTCACGAGTTCCGTGACAATACCCTGCATTTTGCCATGGACTCGGACGCGCATATTGTTCGTGGCCTAATCAGTATTGTGCTGATCGCACTGAATGACCGCTCCCCTGAAGAGATTCTAGCAACTGACATTGAAGCCTTATTTGAGGAATTGCAGTTGCTGAGCCACCTCTCAGCGACTCGCGGGAATGGCTTACGGGCAATGATTCAGCGCATTAGGCAAGTTGCTGGAGCAGCCAACTAGGCTCTTTGAGAATGGTTGCGCAATCTTTGAAAGCGCAACCAGTCAGCGGGGCGATCCACATCCCAAATCGGCTTGCCCACCAACACTCGCAGGCCAATCTCATGGGCGCGATGCAGGGTTTCCGCAAATACCATACTTGAACTCCATGGCATATCGTTAAAAAGCGTTGGTTGCCCTGCCGCCACACCGATAAGGCCATAACCCCCGTCCTCGGCTGGCGCGATAATGACATCGCTGCTCGCTGCATGCTCTGCCACCCAGCTCAGATAATCCCCATCCAATAGCGGGCAATCACAACCCATGACCAGCGCATACTCTGCACCACGTGCGAGCTGGTCCTGCAACGCATTATCCATGCGGGCACCCAGATCATCGCCAAATTGAATTCTGAGTGGTAGATCGAAGGCCTGCGCCCATTGTTGCGCCAAGGGGTGTTCCGCACTGCTCCAAAGTTCAATTCGAATAGCGGATTTTTGCCTGACCTGAGACAGCTGGGTCAACGCATACTCAACCAGCTCACAATGAGCTGCCAAAGCACCCTCCCGACCCAAAGCTCCCTGCAAGCGGGTTTTTGTCTTACCCAATATCGGTGCCTTAGCGAATAATGCCAAACTCAACATCGCTAAAACCTTAATCCTGGCGCCGATAGTATTGTTGAAACAATGCTGCGGGACTGGCACCAAAAAAATAGCGCCAGCGCATGCGCCACATATGCAAAATCGTCGCGGTGTACCCATATTCTATCCAACGCCGACCACTGGTTACTAGCGGCGCCGTTAGCGCCAGAAACTCATTTCCAACTGCATTTTTAAGCCGCTTGGACGCTTCAATATCCTCCATCAACGGTTGTACTGGAAAACCGCCAATTAACCCTAGCTGCTGACGATGGAAAAACATGCCTTGATCACCCGTGCAAATTTTACTTAGCCGAGAACGTAGATTCATAAAAGCCGCAACCATACGTAACGGCCATGTGTCTTCTTGGAAGCGCACGTCGCATCGACCCCACCGCGGTATGCCCCTTTGAACCACCTGCAACAGTTGCTCAACAGTCGCTGCACAAAGCCGGCTGTCATCGTGCAGCACCCAAAGCCAATCGGTATCACAACCGGCAATACCAGCAGCAATCTGCCCTCCTCGCGAAGCCGGGGCCCGCAGCCACAGCCCACCTTCGACCGCAGTACCAGTATCTGCCATTACCCCGCCATCGCTCGCTTGAACCAAAATAAAGTCGATTCCAAAAGCCCTGAGCTGGCCAAGTAATGCCTCTAGCGTCTGACTTGGGGCCAGAGTCGGCACAATCACGGTAATATTTTTATGCATTCCACTATTATCAATTCTTTATTAATCGGCTCCGCGCCAAAATTCGCAAAAGCCCTGCTGTGACCTTCGCAAACGCTATTGTTACATGTAAAGTTGCCCATCGTTTTAAGGGGGAACAATGTACCAAGAGTATAAATCCGCGTGGGCTGCGCTCACTGCACCAGGGGCTGATTTCGAAGTTACTACCACAAATGTTCGCGGCGTTGACATCCGTACCTACGCCAATGCGGTACCAAATTTACGCGATGCATGGGCTACAACTGCCGCTTACGCCGATCGCGAATATCTAATTTATGAAGACGAGCGTTTGACCTACGCTCAAGCCCACGATCGAGTAAATGCCTTGGGTAATTGGCTTATTGCACAAGGTGTTAAGTCCGGTGATCGGGTGGCCATTGCCATGCGCAACTACCCGGAGTGGTTACTTAGCTATTGGGCCACGCTATCTATCGGCGCCACAGTAGTGGGCATGAATGCCTGGTGGACAGGCCCAGAAATGGTCTACGCACTTAATGATTCCGACCCCAGGGCGATCATCCTTGATGAGGAACGCCTGGCCACTTTTAATGAAGTTAGACAGCAATTACCGGCCATGCAGGTGGTGGGTGTCAGATTAAGCTCAGAACAAGAAAATGTTACCCCATGGAGTAGTGTTATTGCCGACCCGGCGCCGATTGAGACGGTCGCAATCGACCCGGACAGTGACGCCTGTATCTTTTATACCTCTGGTACTACAGGCAATCCCAAGGGCGCACAGCTCACCCACCGAGGCTGCGTGAGTAATATTTGGAGTTTAATGTTCGCAGGCGCACTACAGCGGGTATTAGCCGTACAAAAGGGGCTTATCGAAGCAGATGCGGAGCCACCCATTCCATCGGCCCTAGTGACAACTCCGCTATTTCACGTAACTGCGAATAACTGCGTAGCCCACGGTACAACCTTAGCGGGCGGCAAACTCACTCATATGTATAAGTGGGAGGCCGGTGTCGCGCTCAAGCTCATTGAACAAGAGAAAATTTCGGCGCTAAGTGGCGTACCGGTCATGGCACGCGAAGTCATTTCCCATCCAGACTTCGCCAAAACCGACACCTCTAGTCTTCTCACATTGGGCGGCGGCGGTGCGCAATTGCAACCAGACCTCGTAGGCAAGATTGACGAACAGGTTGCCACCGCCCGCCCTAGTACAGGTTATGGTATGACTGAAACCTGCGGGATCATCACATCCATCGGCGCCGACTACTTCGTGGATAAACCAGCGAGCTGCGGCCCAGCTATGCCCGTCTTCGAGACCAAGGTGGTCGACCCCGAAACCGGCGAAGAGCGGCCAAACGGTGATCCTGGTGAACTGTGGGTCCGCGGCGGACACGTAATTCGCGGTTATATAAACCGACCCGAAGCCACCGCCGAAACAATTGTTGATGGCTGGCTACGAACCGGCGATATGGCACGAGAAGACGAAGACGGCTTTTTGTACATCGTCGACCGAATCAAAGACATGGTATTACGCGGCGGCGAAAACATTTATTGCGCAGAAGTTGAGAGCGCCATCTTCGACCATCCGGCGGTAGCAGAGTGCACAGTATTCGGTGTCGTAGATGATCGACTTGGTGAAGAAGTGGGCGCGGCTATCTATTTAACTCCGGGCCAATCAATTGACGCTGCGGACGTTCGCGAACATTGCGCGGGCCAACTCGCCAAATTCAAAATACCGCGCTACATCTGGTTTACCAATGAGGCGCTACCGAGAAATGCCTCGGGAAAATTTCTCAAGCGGGAACTGCGCGATACCCTGCAAGTTAGCGACAGTCACTAGACTTGGTCACTACCACTAATTACCGAAGCGGTAACGCAACTTTGCAATAAACGTATCGACGATGGGTTCGCTAAGCGCATCCTGGAATAAGTCATCGTATTCGTCGTCGATACGTCCGGGCAGATTGCTACCCCGGGTATAAACCAAAAAGAAGTCAGATAGCGGTCCGATCTCCCAGCGATAACGCAGTTGAGTGGTCAACCGCGACAGCGCAAAATCGCCATTTGTCGAGCTGACAATACCCGCTGCCACGGGGTCACTTATTCGCGACAGTCGTCCTCCGCCCTCTGGGATAAGGTAAAAATCCTGTTCCTCGGCGCGAATCGCTGCCCACTGCATACTCAAGCGCAACTGCTGTTTCGATGAGAAGAATACGTCCATACCCAAGCGTGGTTGAAAATCTCCGGCTGCATAAGTCGCCATCAATCGATCACGGTCATGCAGCAACCAACCGTCACGCTTGAAATAGTTGAGGTCCAAATCAAAGGAAAAACGGTCACTGGGGGTATAGGTCAATCCTAGGGACGAACGAATAGTCCAACCACTGAGTTCTTCTTGGCGCCCTCCGATTAAGGCGCTATAGGAGATCTTTTGCGAGGTGTCGGTACCGATAGCAATTTCCGCGACCCAACGGTCGTGCATCTTATACGCGCCGTTACCAAATGAATTACGGTCTTCCCAGCGCACTGGGAAATAATCTAGCTCGGTGCGGATCTCGTTGAGATTTTTGAAAGTCCAACCGTTGCGCAAGAAAATGCCAGATCGCACAACTTTTCCGTCAGTATTCCAGGAATTTGACAGCATCAATGAACGCTTTTTATTGCGTAAAAGTTGCAGATTCCGGCCCGTTGACCACATATATTGATAATTCATGCTCATCGCATCGTTACGACGGATAAACCCAAGGTCACTGACATCAAGCTTCTTATCAAAATAGTCAAGGGCTAACTTATGCTGAACTCCTTGCTGCGGTTTGTAGTCAATATCTGCCATGGCCCCATAGCCTTGTTCAGAATCAACATCGCTGGTCATCACCTGCCCGTCGACCGCCCAAGCACCACTGCGCGACAGCCAGTGCGCGTCTACGCCATGCACAATGGCATCGCCACTCTCATGACTCACCATGGTGCCGAGGTAACCAATGGAGCGGCGACCTTCACCTACATTTTCATATAACAGGCGCGCCACCCCAAAATCACGGCCCGAAGTATCCACCTTGGCCGCCTGACCATCGAATTCGCCCGAGTTAAAAGTTCCCGGCAAAGTCATATCGCCTTCAAATGCTGATAAGAAGCCGTACCGTAGCCCTCCATTTTGCCCGGTGACTTTTACCGCCCCCTTCAAATCTGTCGGTTTACCGCGTTCCACTCCGGCGACATCAACATTATCCGGAGCCGCTACCCGCGGCGCCCCGCCGATTCTACGGGTATTCAGTAATGTCGTTGGCTCGGGATTAAACGTCGAGCTAGTGCCCCTGGAGCCACTACCGGAGGGACTGTCCGTGCGCGCTAAGCTGCGAGGCGTGGTCGCAAAGACCTCGCGACCTTCAAGAAAAAACAGGCGTTTTTCAGGAAAAAAGGTTTCAAAGGCGGTCAGGTTTACGACAACGTCATCGGACTCAACCGCCCCGAAGTCTGGGTTAAGCGTTGCCGTAACCTGCAAATTAGAAGACGGTCGCCAAGAAATATCAGCTCCTACTCTCGGTTCATTTTCATCATTCATCGCATCTGCGGTGTAGGAAGCATAGGGGAAAACCGCCAGTTGCTGCTTGGGCTGCACGTTAGGAGTGCGCATGGTCGCCAACGCGGACATGAAGCGCGGCGATGCAAAAGGCAAAGCGGGCCAACTCCAGCGTTCGTCTAAATAAGCGACTTTACGATTTATCCAGAACCCAAGCTCACGCTTGCCGTCTTCCGCGTCCGCCATGGTCATCATTGACCAAGGCAGGAACATTTCGGCGCTCCAGCCGTCTTCTAACTCCGCAGTACCGCTACTCCACGGGCCGTCCCACTCACGCGAAAACTGACGCTCAGCAGCAACTTTGCCGTCCATTACCGAACCGCCCAAGTTAACAACAAACCAGTAGCCGTAAAGACCTTCACCGGATGTATCCAGCGTAATTCCTATGGAATCTCGATTAATAAATTCGTCGCGACTGGATAACCGAGCAATCAACGTGTCTCGAGGTTGTTGCATATAGACACCGATATACAGGCCTTCATCGGTGTAAAAAAATCGAGCGTCGGTCTTAAACCGAGTATCCGCGAGCGTGTCTGGGTCCATTACCAACA
The DNA here is from genome assembly GCA_913050035.1 of uncultured Gammaproteobacteria bacterium. Taxonomy (GTDB): domain Bacteria; phylum Pseudomonadota; class Gammaproteobacteria; order Pseudomonadales; family Azotimanducaceae; genus UBA4421. The sequence continues at coordinate 23,547 of CAJXAC010000024.1, forward strand.
TGTTGTCGTAACCAGGCACCTGGGCCCATACACCCTCATCCAAACGTCCGTCCAGACGCATGCTTACCATGTCTTTGGCGAATTCCGGAATTTGGATATCAACATCGGCACCCCCTGGACCCAGAGCAACCATAGACTTCATGGCGCTCGCATCTCCCTTAGGAGCGGGCAAAGGTTCGGTCTTGGCTAGAGTCGCTGGAGGAGCCGGCCGCGCTTTCGGCTCGGCTAAACTCTGGGATCGCGACCCCACACGCCTAACAGTTTTTCGAACATCCTGAGCGATGGCTCTGGGTAATTCGATACGCCATCCACGCCCCAGCCCTCCGGCGAGCGCCCGCGACCGCAATTGTTCCAAACTGAGACCCTCAGCGGCTACAACCACCCGGTAGAGCTGCCGCCCATCTACGCTCGCAGCCACCACACGCACCGGCTCGCGCATAACAAATTCGACTTCTGCCCTACGGGCGTCTGCATTGTCCTGAGAGCTAAAACTGCCGAGCACTAGGCCTGGGAGTGCCACCGCTTGTGCACTTGCGAATACACCCAGCGCCATCAGCGAACCTTGAAAAAACGTTCTCCAGCTCATGCAGCCCCCTATTTGAACCATCCCCCAGTATAGACCTAAACATGTGGTCATCGTAGGCTCTCTAAATGGTTTGGTTATCTGCACTCTTTTTCATGAGCCTCGTCGCCGCGGTTTCGTATTGGCTCACACGTGGCAAAGTTGCGAGTAGCGAGGGATTTTTTCTCGCTGGTCGCTCACTCGGCGGTACATTTATTGCGGGTTCATTGCTACTGACCAATATTTCCGCAGAGCAAATCATCGGCCTTGCTGGCTCCGCCTATGCATTCAATCTCAGCTCTATGGCGTGGGAGGTAATGGCAGTAGTTGCCATCATCATCACCGCAATTGTGTTTTTACCCAGATTCCTGGCCCACGGTTTCACCACCCTGCCTGAATTTCTCGGCGCACGCTTTGATCAACGCGTGCGTATGGCTGTTGTAGTCCTGTTTTTACTCGCTTACGGGTTGGTGACTATCCCCTCTGTCCTCTACTCGGGCACCATCGCCGTGGTCGAGACATTCAGCGCCGAGCTTACCAGCGCCTTGGCCTTTCCGGTCAGCATGGTTGTGATTGCAACGATCGGTACCCTGTATGCGGTTACTGGCGGCTTACGCGCTGTTGCTGTCTCCGACACGCTCAACGGTATCGGCTTAATCTTTTTTGGTTTTGCAATTCCTATCCTCGGCCTAATACATTTAGGCGGCGACAGTATCGTCGAAGGCTGGCGTATTGTGACCACGGCCGCGCCAGAAAAACTCAACGCCATAGGCAGCTCGACCGACCCCACGCCATTTTTAACGCTGTTCACCGGCATGCTATTTGCGAACCTTTCCTATTGGGGCACAAACCAGTACGTGATACAGAGAAGTCTGGCCGCCGAAAGCCTAGCTGCCGGCCAACAAGGCGTGCTGCTGGCTGGCTTTTTTAAGCTGTTAATACCCTTCTTTATCATGCTGCCCGGCATCATTGCCTTTCACCTTTACGGTGCTGACATTGGTGGCATGGATAAGGCCTATCCGCGCTTAGTGCGCGATGTGTTGCCAAGCTATCTGATTGGGCTGTTTTTAGCCGTACTCCTAGGAACAGTGTTCAGCTCTTTTAACAGCCTGCTACAGAGTTCCGCCACCATCATTACTTACGACATCATCGTGCCCTGGCGCGGCAAGGCAATCAGTGAGCGCAGCAAGGTTAATGTCGGACGTTGGGCATGCGTCGTCGTGAGCATTACAGGTCTAATCGTTGCTCCGAGTTTACAACTTGCCCCAGAAGGTCTTTGGCAGCTGATTCGTAAATTCAGTGGATTTTACAATATTCCACTTATCGCAATTGTTTTAGCTGCCCTCTTTCTGCCCCGAGCCAATAGCAGAACCGCCTTCGGGGTGGTGTTATTTCATATCCCGGTCTATACCGTGATCACATTTTTCTGGGACACCGGGATCCACTTTATTCACTGGTACGGTATTTTATTCGTGCTCGAATTCGGCGCCCTGGCGCTGTTTGCCAGCACTAACCCGCACGTCACGCCGCAGCTTGAATCACCAGTAGATCTGACGCCCTGGCGCCATCGCTGGTGGGTGGTCGGCTTTTTAGCGTTATGTATTGTCGCGCTCTATTTGCTGCTTTCGCCTATCGGCATAGCGGCTTAAGCGTCCACAAACAAGTCTTTATGTTGGTCGCGCAGCACATTCTTTTGAACCTTACCCATGGTATTTCGGGGTAATTCGTCCACATAAATGACAGCCTTAGGTTGCTTAAACCGCGCCAACTGATCGGCCAGAGCTGAATTCAGGGCATCCACATCCAACTGTTTTGCAGCAACTAATACCGCCACCACGGCTTCGCCAAAATCATCGTGAGGCACACCAATCACCGCGGACTCAACAATATCCGGCATCTCGTCTAAAAGACGTTCCACCTCTTTTGGATAAACGTTGTAGCCACCGGAGATAACTAAGTCTTTGGCGCGCCCGACAATAGCAACACGCCCGTCCGGCTCCTGAGTGCCAAGATCTCCGGTGATAAAGAAACCGTCAGGACGGATCTCCTGAGCAGTCTTATCAGGTTGTTGCCAATAACCACTAAACACGTTCGGCCCACGCACTTCTATGGTACCGACGTCGCCACGAGGCACTTCAACACCCTCAGCGTCTGCTACTCGCACTTCTTGATTAGGCAGCGGAAACCCAACGGTGCCAGGAACACGATCGCCCACTAACGGATTGCTTGTATTAATAATGGTTTCGCTCATACCGTAACGCTCAAGTATCTTATGACCAGTGGCCTGCTCCCACGCAGCAAAAGTTTGCTCGGTTAGCGGCGCGGACCCACAAACAAAAACCCTGACGTTGCGGGTCTGCTCACGACTCAGCTCTGGTTGCTGAAGTAGACGGGTATAAAAGGTCGGCACGCCCATCAATACCGTACAATCCGGAAGCGCCGCCAACACGTCTTCGGCGACAAACTTACTGTGAAAAATCATTGGCGTTGCATTGAGCAGAGCGCAGTGACTGGCAATAAACAGTCCATGCACATGAAAGATTGGTAACGCATTTAGCAACACATCGTCATCTTGCCATCCCCAATATTCGCTTAGGCTGCGCGCATTAGACGCCAGATTGCTATGGGTAAGCATGGCGCCCTTAGAGCGCCCGGTGGTACCCGACGTGTAGAGAATTGCTGCTAGGTCCTGGGTCTGTCGGTCTACAGTCTCAATTCCATCAGATGCACTAACCTCGGCTGCCGCCTCCAGCAAGGTACCCTGGCCGTTCCCATCAAGGGTGAAACTGGACACCCCTACTCGTATGTCTGTACCTACGAACAATCGAGGCTGTGCATCATCGACAAAATAATCTAGCTCGGCCACGGTATAAGCAGTATTAAGAGGCACATACACACCGCCCACCTTGAGCGTTGCCAAATATAGGGCTAGGTTCTCAGGCGACTTTTCCACCTGGGCCATAACTCGGTCACCGGCAGCCACGCCCTGAGCACACAGCACCGCGGCAAATCGATCAACAACGCTAACTAGCTGCTGGAAGTTCCAATCTGGCCGATCCTTTAAGATCAACGCAGGTGCGTCTAGCCGCGAGCCGAAAGCCGTTTCCAGAGATTGATAAAAGTTAGTCATGGCACCTCCTCGTTTTCGTTGCTCCAATCAGCAATATAAGGGTTGTTTCAAAACATTGCAGCGACAGAAACCATCTGATACTTTTTAATCTCAGCCCTGCCGGGTTCGGGGGAAACTGAGGGCACTGCGTCCTGAATTGTGACGCAATTTTGCGGACGGCGACGGTTGCTTTGCAAGCCTTAGCCAAATTACCGCTGGAACGTGGGCGCCAGACCAACCTGCATGCTGGGCATCTGTATTTAGATGCTAAAGCATTTAAGGACGGCGAAAAGCTTACACAAGATGCGGGCATTATGAGAGGAATGTCCGCGTCCCCAGAGAATAAGCATAATGAATTGGGGACTTGCTAGCCGCCTCTGGATCGGCAACGAATTGTTAGCTGCCAATCCAGAGGCGGTTTTTTCTTTTCCGGCCACAGTAGCTGAGAACGTCTGTCTTTCTTAGCGTATTTTCATTACATTGCGCGGCTATGCACGATCTAACATCAAAGCCAACTGAAGCCGCAGCTACACCACCCTTCCAAGTCGAAAAGCTAGCCGCTCCGTTTACCGCGCGCATTACTCTCCCCGGCAGCAAGTCCATCGCACTACGACAACTTGCCATAGCTGCTTTGTGCTCGGGAACAACGCATTTGGCTGGAGTACCTGACTGCGACGACACCGCAGCAATGCTCGACTGTATACAAGCATTAGGCGCCGAAGTCGCATTAACAGCCGAAGCAATCGTTGTTACCGGTCCCATTGATCTGTCCGACAAACCAGTGCAGCTCAATGCGCGCATGAGCGGAGCATCTACGCGGTTATTAATAGGGCTGGCAGCATTGCGCCGTGGAGTAACCGTTATTGACGGTCATCCGTCTTTGCGCGCGCGGACAAATAAACCGCTACTGGATCTTTTATCCGCGCAAGGCTGCAGAGTTGAGTCCGATAGTGGCTGCCTGCCTGCAAGCATTTCTGGCCCAATCGAAACAACCAAGCATCTACGTATTGACGGGTCTCTATCAAGCCAATACATAACCGCTCTGCTTATCGCAGCACCAGGCTATCTGCATGAAGCTAAGCAAGTGATCGAAATCCAAGGCGAGCTGGTTTCCCGTCCCTATATCGACATCACCATTAATGAAATGCGCAAACGTGGGGTGCAGGTAGCATGGCTGGACGAGCAGCATTTGGAAATAGCGGCCGGCTCTTATCAGGCAGGATCTGTTACTGTGGAGGGCGACGCTACCGCTGCCACCTATTTCGCAGCCTTGGCAACACTGCATAAAAGTAATGTGACGTTAACTAATCTCGGTCATAACAGTTGCCAAGGCGATTACGGTTTTTTTAGCGTCATGGAGCAACTGGGTGCAGAGGTAACGCGCGGCGACGACACCCACATCAGTGGTCCGCAAAATCTGCAACCGATGCGAACCATCGATATGCAGGCTATGCCAGACGCAGCCCTGACATTGATAGCCATGGCCCCGCTACTGACAACGCCGATCCAAATTACCGGCTTAAGCTCACTACATCATAAGGAGTGTGATCGCCTCGAATGCCCGGCAAAGGAACTGGCTTTGATGGGGGTAGAGTTATCAACAACCGAAGATTCGATCAATATCTCTCCAGCTAATCCAACCACGCTGAAGGCCCATACATTGACCACCTACCACGACCACCGCATGGCTATGGCCTTTTCGCTGCTGGGCAGTATGAGCGGCACACTTAAGGTAGACGACAAAAATGTTGTCGATAAAACCTATCCACGCTACTGGGAAGACTACGCTACCTTGGTTGCCGATCCGGGCTGATTACACCAACGCTATTGCTGCGTATCCGGCGACGATTTAGCGTTCAAGCGCACATAAATGATTCCAGCCACAGCACCAGCTAAACACTGAGATACGAATCCAACCACCGTTCGAGTGACCGCGATCGGATTAGTTCCCATCGATACTTTGAAGAACAAAATCAATGCCAGCATGCCTACGGTACCCGCAAGCACATACCCCAGGGTGCGCAGCTGCGGAACCCACCGCAGCACTAGGGTGGCGAACAAAAAGGCCAGCAGTAGCGCCACGAACATGGCGGGCAGGTAGACAGAAGTCATGCTCAGGAGATCATGGCCAAACGTGGCAAAGCGATCTCCCAAACCCACGTTAACTCCCATATCCGTCAAATTACTCAGGTTCAGTTGTGAATATGCCAACACTGCTGCGGTATAACCGCCCAGTAATGCAGCGATAAATGCCATAATTCGTTTCACCACGCATAATCTCCATCGTGTCAAATCAGACGGATGAGGCTACCATAGCTTGCACGTCTTTTTAGGATCGATCTTCTTGAACACAACAACATCCTGCAAACGCAACCAATCCTCGTCACTGGTTAAAATATTACGCACAGTAAGCCTCGGCCTATGCCTCAGTTTAGGTGTCGCTAGCAATTCCCTAGCCGCGAATTATCAACTCGATACTGTTGCCGCAGACTTGGATTTTCCCTGGAGCATAGACTTCTTACCCAATGGAGACATTTTAGTAACCGAATTATCCGGCTCACTGCGGCGGATTTCGGCGGACGGGTCCGTGAGCGATCCGATCGCAAATGTGCCTGAGGTCTTTCGAGCAAGCCAAGGCGGCCTGTTCGACGTCCTTGTAGATCCAGACTTTGCCGACAACCAACGGGTATTTCTGTCTTATGCAAAGGGCGATGCTCAGAGCAATGGCACAGTGGTGGCGAGTGCATATCTTGAGGGCGACACCCTCAGCGACGTGAAAGAAATTTTCACCGCAGCGCCGGACAAATATGCGCCGCTGCATTACGGTGGCCGCATCGCATGGCTTCCCGACGGTACCCTCCTTTTGACCACTGGCGACGGCTTCGATTTTCGTGAGCAGGCACAAAATTTAGCAACGCATTTCGGCAAAATGATTCGCATGAATCCGGACGGCAGCGCCCCGGCTGATAACCCATTCCCAGAGCACCCATTCGTTTTCAGTTACGGCCATCGAAATCCCCAAGGTTTGGCGGTAGCCCAAGACGGCACTATTTACGAGCATGAGCACGGCCCACGTGGCGGTGACGAGGTCAATATTATCAAGCCAGGACAAAACTACGGTTGGCCTATCACCACTCATGGATTGGATTACAACGGCGCTTACGTTTCGCCCTTCAAAGAGCGCGAAGGCATTGAATCCGCAGCACATATTTGGGTGCCCTCAATTGCACCCTCAGGCCTCGCGGTTTACGAGGGCGACGCATTTGCAGCCTGGCGCGGCAATCTATTTGTCGGAGCACTCGTCAATAATGACGTACGCCGTCTGACCTTAGCGGGCAACACCGTGGTTGCAGAGGAAATTCTTTTTGCTGAGCTGGATCAGCGTATACGAGATATTCGCGTCAGCCCTGATGGCTTGCTTTACATCATTACCGACGGAGCCCAGGGACAAGTGGTTCGGGTATCACCAAAATGAATTCACTGCTGCCCAAAGCTACGCTCTTCATATTTGGCTGTTTTTTGGCAAGCGTAGCAGCGGCAGAACAACCGCCCAAAGAAATTCCTAACTTTCGAGTCTACTCCGCTCATTTCGCAAGCTCCGGCCAAATCGCCGGCCACCATCTCAAACCTCTGCAACGAGATGGATTCCAGCGCATTGTATATTTAGCCTATCGCGGCCAGGGAAACGCCACCGACCAACTCAGTATCGATAGACAAGCTACTGATCTTGGTATGAGTTATGTGCATATCCCCGTGCCTTGGCAGTCACCCTCCCCGGTCGATTACCAAACTTTTGCAGCAGTGATGAACAGTCAACCGGGGCAAAAAACACTCCTGCATTGCCAAATGAATTACCGTGCTTCGGCGTTTAGCTTTCTGTATAGAGTTTTAGAGTTAGGCACGCCATTTGACGAAGCTGCCAGAGACCTTTTCGCAGTGTGGAATCCAGATCAAACATGGCTGGATTTGATCAATACCGTACTCGCCGCCAATAATCGAGCAGCGCTGGCTCCACCAATAGATCCATAGAACCACTTCCGAGCTGCAGTTCTTACAAGACCGCGCTAACCAACCGCCAAAAAACACAAACAATAGTTTCGTAACTTTTGGTTTACGAATTAAAGGCTTTTTGCTACACCTAAGACTTAGGTCTTATCTTGTTCGGTGCGGAAAGCCCTATATAGACCAAAAAAAGGTTCTAAAGTATCTTGGCATATAACCGATTTTACGATTAAGGAAGAATATAATTAGGCGATTCGCAGCAGTTTATGCGACATTTTTTTCTCATCTCTAGCTTACTTTTCTGCAGCCATACCTGGTCGGCAGAGGTCACTTGTCTGGTCGCAAATTTTAAAGCAGCACTGGATACACCAGCATCCATTCGAGAAGCTGCAGCACATCAGTGGTTGAAAGAGCGCGGAGCCGATTGCAGCTACGAACAACTCACCGCTATTAAAAACAATCTTGGCAATTGGATGGGCGTTGCGAACAGCTATCGGGTATCCGTTGAGCTGCAGCATCATCTGGAGCGCTACTATGTAGCTAAGAACGAATGGTCGGAAAGCCTGTACACCAGCAAAGCCGCCTATGTCGCACCCTATACATCACGCACACTTACTGCAGAAACGAACGTTATCGTTACCCCACAATTAACGAACCCGGCCCAATTTGGACGGAACTACCCTCAGCAAGGCTATGACGCCGGAAGTTTCAATCAACAGCAGCAAACGTATGAATATCAGGCTCCTGCTTCGGATAACTATCAAAATAATTATCAGCCGACTAATCAAGAGCAGTATGCCGATCCTAATTCGGATTGGTAAAAGTTTAATCCAGCGAAGGCATCTAGGTTTTATCCAAAAGGAGGAACGGAAAATGACCAAAATGAAACAAATGGCTAAAACAATGCTGGTAATAATTACCAGTCTCTTAGCGTTTAATTTGAGCGCCGCTACGCCAAATATGTTTGTACCAATGCAACCGTGCATCGGCTGTACGATAGATATCTCCGACCATACTGGCATTGCACAAACCAGTAAAAACGCGGTCTACCGAGTCAATAATCCGGTAACACCAAACGGAACTCCACCTTTTTTAGAACTCTACAACCCGACACTTGCAACCATCCAGAACTGCGCTGCTATGGTTAGCTCGGTTCAAGGACCTACGCCCTTTACCGTACAATTGAAAGCTAGCGAGTACACTCTCGCAGGAAGTAATCAGGTCGTATTTTTGATCGACAGATGCCGAAGGGTTCGACTCGCGCCACCCATGCCAGGAGCAAATGCACCTAAGATGGGTGGCCCTCGACCAGGACCTCAGCCTGGCATGCCTCCTGTTCGACCAGGTCAGGGCCCGAAAATGGGACAGCAACCAGGCGTCAGACCGCGCCCGGGCATGGATGGGCGACCCAAGATCGGAGGTGGCATGGGACCAGGAGCAGGAAACAACTGCGGATCCGGGAACGCACCAGCATCAACTTCGTGCTCTACCTCTGGCGGAGGTTGGCAAGAGGTAACGAACGTTCTCTCTGAGGACGACTGCCAGTTGGGATACACCGATGCTTCGGAGGGTCCAGGGCAAGAGGTTCTTTACGATAACGATTACTCGGTTACATGCACTGGCGGCACTCACAAGCCGGCCGTATTCGTGAGCAACGCGCGTTCAAATTCCAATTGGGGCGCTTACGTTCAGCCTTCAGAGACATGTCAAATGAAAACCGGCCCATCACCGACCGGCAGTGGTAGGGTCGTCGAAAAAATCGTCTGTCCCTAACTCATGGTAGCAGTAAGAAGAAATGGAGCGGCTTACGCCGCTCCATTCACATCGTCATAGCCTGAACAGCCGCGTTCGGTTTAAGTACCGGCAGTTCCAACAGTGCTACAAGGACCATAGATACACCAACGCTGGCTATGCAGTGAGAAAACACGGATTCATTCTTTACCGGTACTCAGAGTATCCCCATACTATCCGCCCGCTAGACCTCTAGCTTATCAACCTCGGGCGCGTCGTCTAACCGGATAAGACACGGACCTCCTAAGTCTGAAATCGGGGTTCAAGTCCCTGCGTGCCT
>CAJXAC010000025.1 GCA_913050035.1 uncultured Gammaproteobacteria bacterium
ATGGCGCCTGCGTAGTGGCCGAGTTTGGCTTGGACGGCATTACCATTTTCTAAAGCGGTAGTTGTAGCAGCAGCACGTTCGCTATCCACGCCGCTTACATCAACGGCATTTGCCCATAGTTCGGTGCCAACCGCGTAGGCCTCAGCGGCAAAGGACTCAGTGTTTATGTGGGCGCTTAGCCGTAGGTTGGCGCGATGCACTTGGTCGGGTGTTGGCGTGTCGGCAATGTTCAGTGTTGTGTCGTGGCCCGTGGCGATAGCTGTGGCATCCTGCTGGATCCAGTGCTGGAAGTGTTCGACGCTGCCCTTGAAGTCGTCGGCTGATGCGCTAACTAGGTGCGTGATAAACGGTAGGGCGTACTGCTGGCGCAACTGGTCGAGTTTTTGCACCGCCAAATGACTGTGAGGGTCGTCTACTTGATGGAAGTAATGAACAACAGGCCCCTTTCCTGACAACCGCCTCTTGCCTCGGGCCATGCGCCGACTCAGTTCCGCGAAACTCGCAGAAGTCAGCAGCCCGGCGATGGTAGAACGAATTCGGGTTTGCAGTTGCATAGTGTTGCCCTTGGTAGCTATTGCGGCCGGTTAATAATGACAATCATTATTAGATCTGTCATGGATTTCGCTTAAAAGTCCTCTTACCCGAGATCGAAGATGCGAGGCTGGCATTCTCTGCGTGTGCATCATTAACAGTAATAAACATTGGCTAGCCCCAAAGGCAGGTCTCGGTGTTCATTGCCGGTCATGGTGACGCATCAGATGATTCGCCAAGGTAAAAACTTTGGCGCTATCGTCAAACGAATCCGTCTACTAGACGCTCGATCAATGCTGCCCCAACCCAGGTTAGGGGTGGAATAAACATGTAAAACAATAGCCGCCCGATGTTGCCTAAATTGAGGGGCCAACTGGATACGCGCTGTAGATGATTGCGCTGATCCAGCAGGGTGTTGAGGCTTTGCATTTCTGCATGATTTTTCGGATCCGGCAATTTTGCAATGGCCTGATCAATGCTGAGTAAACGCGCTTCTTTCTGGGCTGCAATCTTGCGCCTTGTTGTAGCGAGCGGAACCATGACCATTGCAGCCACCGCAGGGATGCTCAGGGCCATGCCAGGTATGATTTTGCTTGCTGATTGTGTGCCGCTGTCGATGAACAGCAGCGGGAAGATCGCGTTGCTGCCGATTAAGGCGAGTGAAGAAGCAATAGCGACTCGCGCCAGCGGTTGCCAGGGTTCCTTACGAAAGATGTCAATCTGTTTAAAGTGGTTTGTCAGATCATCGATTAGATAACCGTTTTGAATCAGGCTAGAGATCACTGTGGTCATCATGCACCACGTCAGGAGCGTGCCTGCGATTGTCACCTTGACTAGATTGCCAGAAAAATCCAATTCGCCGTCGGCATTGATGGGTATGAAACCCATAAGTTTGATGTGTAGGAGCGCTAATGTAATGCCAGAAACCAGCCAGCCTATTTGAAACTTTACTTCAGGGCGCTGCATACGGTGGGTGATATCGGCAATATCCTCGTCAGTTACCTGCAAATTAGGTCTGAGTTCCAACACGGCGTTGCGGGTGATTCCCAGAATGTAGGCGTAGACTGCAGGCAAGTAGCTCAAAGTGACCGCAAAAAATACACCTGCAGATATCCAGAAAATTTCTCCGAGCAGGATGAATTGCAGCGCAGTCAAAGTGATCAGCGTAAGCAAGCCTGAGATCAGCGGCCCAAAACGCCCGGGCAGAACCAAATATAGGGTCCAGCATTTCATGGATAGATTGTCACCGGCTTAGCTAAAGACTGAGCTCTGAACTGCCCGCGATCGTGGTGCGATGCAGATCTCGGGCATAGCCGTCATAACCGCCATTGGCTTTGTGCAGTACCGAGCGGTTGTCCCACATAACAAACATGTTTGTCTGCCATTTATGGGTATATTGAAACTCTGAGCGGGTTTGCCAGGCGTATAAATCAAGTATCAACTGTTGGGCATCGTCTTGAGGCATGCCTTCGATCGCGCAGATATAGCCTGCAGTGCTGAATAGGGTCTCTGCGCCACTTTCAGGGTGCAGGTTGATGATAGCGTGCCGTTCCGCTTCCAGCGCGTTCTCGGAATATAAAATCTGCATGGTGCGATCTGAGCCCTGATCTTTCTCACCATAGGTGCCATCGGGCCCATAAGCCGCCGCGGCGGAATGCAGAGCAATTTTGCCGTCTAAACGGGCGCGCAAGTCACTGGGCATCATCGCTACAGCCAGTTGCTGATTAGCAAAGCTGGTGTCGCCGCCAACGGGCGGTACGACCAGGCTATACAGGCAGGTGCCAATAGGCGGGTGTACCTTAAAGCTCCAGTCACTGTGCCAACTCTCGGCAAATACTGGGGCCTGCTCATCGGCGCGGCGACTCAGGGCGACCACGGGATTGTTGTCACTAATGGGCACGAAGTAAGGGTCGTCACCAAGTCCGCCGAAATATTGGGTGATGCGCACCAGATCAGGGTCAGAGAGCTTTTGGTCTGGGAACGCCAGCACATGATGCTCGAGCCAAGCCGCGCGGATATTCTGAATGACTACTCCATTCAATGGTTGGGATAGATCGACACCGCGAATTTCGGCGCCACAAGCCTGGCCGGTAGGTGTGATTTGTAGCATGGCGGTTCCCCGAACTTTGATCCGCCAGCAAGGCCTGGGGTTATTGCCCGAGCCTTCCAGCAGGTCTACTTAACGATCATAGTGTCGCAACCAGTATTCTCGATCAGTGCATCTACTTGGCCCTGAGCGTTACTACCTAATCGCTGGTACTCCTCATTAATCCATTGTAAACACTTAGCCTGATAAGGGAATGTCGGCTGTTCCCAAGGCTGACCGTCGATCGTTGTCTTCATGGTTTGCTCGCCTGCCTGCAGGGCTTTGGCGTTGGCCAGTAACGCGGGTGCATACACGCGGCCGATTTCGCTCAATAGTTCTTTGAGGTGGTCCGCGCTGTCTTGCAAGTTGATCCAGTCCTCGGCACCCGCGGGGTTGCCGCTCAAGTCGTCAACAATATCGGTCCAGGCATGAATGCGCGGTGTCTCCTGCATACAGATTGCAGCAGGTGTAGGGTCGAATTTTGCTAACTGGGTCAGCTGTGCGTAGATGCCAAAATCCGCCGATGAAGGTCGCCCACCAAAAGTGAATGGATGGCGCTGCAGCATACGATCGAAGAGATGTAAGAAGCGCTTGTAGCTTGCTTCAATCACCGGGGCTGTGGTGTCGTTAGAACCCACCACATAAAGGCGTGAAATTTGACGATCAGCAATGTAGGCGCGCCGCTCTTGCAGTTCTTGCTCTGGTGATTGAATGCCGGTCCATCGTGGCAGTATGGTGCCCGCCATATCGATATCTGCTTGGTAGTACCAGCGATAATGGAACATCGCCTTGGTTAACCACTCGTCGGCGTAATCCTCGATCAGATAATTTAGAAATCCCAACACCGGATCTTGCGGAATGCTTTGACGCTCCGGGAAATCTGCTTCGAAGCGACGAATCAGTGGTGTGGAATCAACGACGGCCTGCAGTTCATTGTTTTCGTCGGGTAGAAAGAAGGTCGGCAGCAGTTGTACCTTGGGTTCAGGCAGGTCGGATTGGTTTATCTGATCGCCGATGAGCAATTGGTAACGTATATGGCGAAAACGTAAATAGGCGAGCATTTTTCGCGTATAAGGTGAACCGGGTACGCCCTTAAATTTAACGGGTTCTGAAATCTGCATGATCGCTCTCCTTAGAAATCTGCAGGTGTAGATACCACAAGGCAATAATAATGACTATCATTATTTCGATTAGCCCGCGCATGCCGGCGCCAGTTTTGCTGGCTGTGCAGCGTCTTGAGGTGGGCCACGGTGTTAGATAGCTACGGCGCCCTGTGGCTGTTCATCGTGTTGATGGTGAGCACGCCAGGTCCTGCGAACCTGCTGATTATGACCGCGGGTGCGCAGCAGGGGTTTTGGCGCTGCATGCCTTTTAACCTCGGCTTGATCACCGGTAAATTGGTGCTTAATAGTGCGATGGCATTGGGGCTAACGCTGCTGGTGCAACAGCATCCTGGGTTGGCTAAAGTCTTCGCGCTGTGCAGTGCCGCCTATATGATTTGGCTCGCTCTGCGTGGTTGGAATGCGCACTTGGAAAGTCAACAGCACAGGCGTGTTTTGAGTTTTCGTGATGGCGTATTAGTCCACCCACTGAGTCCGAAAACCTGGGTTATGGTGGTGCTGGCGTTTTCCGAGTTTATGCCGGTGTCGCCATCTTTTGCCGAACAGTATTTTTTAATCCCCCTGAGCTTTGCCTTGGCGCAATTGGTATTTCACAGTGCTTGGTGTCTTGCAGGAGTGTTGTTGCGCCGCGCTTTGGGGGCGAGCAAAGGGTTGAATCGCAGTTTGGCCCTGCTCACTATTGCGGTGGTGCTCTGGGCGCTGCTGTTGGCATAGCAACTGCTGTTGCTATTGCCGGAAAATTCTGCCAGAAAAGAACGCAGTCGATCGACGGGGGAGGTCAGGATGGCAACAGAGTCTGCAGCGATACAACTTAACGGAGTTCATCATCTCGCTCTGGTGTGCAAGGACATGGCTCGCACAGTAGATTTCTACACGAACACTCTGGGGCTGCGTCTAACTAAAGGCTTTGATTTAGAAGGTTACGGCCAGCACTTCTTTTTCGATATGGGCAATGGCTCGGAGCTTGCGTTCTTTTGGTTTAACGATGCTGAACCTGCACAACCCGGTGTGGCTTCAGTAAAAAATATTGTTGGTAGCCGTGCTGGCAACATCAGCTCTGCCCATGGTTCTATGAATCATGTTGCGTTCAATGTTGCAGCAGATCAGATAGACGACTACCGCGAGCAGTTGGTGGCCAAGGGTGTTGATTGTACGCAGGTGGTTAACCATAACGATGTGGTCACTGGCGAAGAATCCCGCGTAGGGGCGCAGGCGTCGGAGAAAACCTGGATACGCTCGTTCTACTTCCTTGACCCCGATGGCATTATGTTGGAGTTCTGTGCGACCCTGCAGCCGGGGATTGAGCACGCTGACCTGCCGGTGGATGAGCATGGCATAAAATCTGATGGTCGACCCATCAGCGGCTTATAGCTGCGCCTGTAACCAGTCTTGAATGAGATCTGCGGCGACGTCTCTTGCGTCGTTAGGTTCTTGCAAGTAGTGATCGCCACTGATCATGTGCAGTGCCTTCTCGCTAGATGCCAGTTGCTGAAAAATCGCCTCGGCGTCACTGGGAAAGACCCCGGTATCTGCATCACTTTGAATGACCAGAGCTGGTTCTGTAATTCGCCCCAAGTGTTCTGCACCGCGGCACCAGGAATCTCGTAAGCTCCACATGGATAACCAGGTGCGCAGGGTGTTGGTGAGACCAATGCCTCTGGGGCTGTAGTTGGCGGTTTTGGGATCGCCTGCATAACAACGACCAATAATGCGGTTGGAAGGGTCAAGGCTGCCATCGAGCAGCCGCAAATCGGCCCAAGTCCGATACAGGTTAAACGCTCTATCCCGGTGCCCGAGAGACTCTAGTCTACTCAGTTCGCTATGGCACCAATCGGTTATACGATGATTTCGCGCGATCTGTGCCTGGCGATAGCGTTGAATAAATTCGGCACTGTAGCCGGGTCCGTTGGCTGGGTTATACATGTCCAGATTCGGATCGACGCTGATCGGGTCGGTTTCATCGGTAATTGCTGGATCGAACCAATCCGTCAGCACCTCAGGTCGGCCCTGGTGTGCACACAGGGATATATAAAAGTCGGCTGCGTCCAGATCGTCTAGTGCTGTGGGTAGCTTCAATCCTGGGGTCGTATGCATGGTCACACCCTTGGCTTGGGATTGATAAGCGGCCATTAATGAGCCGCCCCCAGAATTTCCCAGGATTACGACATTATCCACACCGGCTGTTTCTCTTAACCAGCGTACTCCGACACCAAGATCAATAAGTGCGTGTTCGAGCAAAAAGAAACCCTCATTACCCCGGAAGCGTGTATTCCAGCCCAAAAAGCCGTAGCCGCGGCTGGCCATGAGTGGTGCGAGGTAATGTTCACTGAAGTCGACGTTGTAGTGCGCGGCAATAAACGCGGTATGCACGGGTCGGTCAGTGGGGCTGAAATATAGACCTTGGCAGGGATGGAAGCCCGCGCCATTTTGTCCGGCGGTGGGTGATTCAGCGGCGATAAATTCCACGGAAACCTTTTTACCATTCGCTTTATGGGTGCCGCGATGTGTCTGCTTTGCGCTCATGACGGTCTCTGTATCCAATAACAACGCTGGTATAGCAGATTCAGTGATGAGCTGGGAGTCCCATTAAGCATTGAAAAACAGACGACGACATCAGGCCGCTAAGAGGTGGGTTGCAAAATACTCATTGCAGTAACGGTGTTCAGCTTTTTTTGGAGAATAATTTCTATTTTCATTTGTATACCTTGACGATATCGGTATGCTGCGCGAATTCTATTGAGTCTTGGAGATACTGGTGCGGCGATTGCGTAGTCCCGCGTTGTGCGTATGTGTGGTCGCTGTGCTGCAGGGCTGTGGCGGCGGCAGCAGTGCGTCCGATCCGGTGATTTCCCAGCCGCCGGTTGGTGATGATACGCCAACGGCGCTGTTGACCAATGCAAAGACTGAAGCAGAAGTCCTTGCAACCTTTCGAGCCTCCTATGAGTTTGCCCTCGATGGCTCGGAGCGGTCGAAAGGTACGGCAGATGCGGCTCTAACTGCTACGGCAGAGGCCGGTGCGGGTGTCAGTTCCAGCGAGTTTTCGGTGACCTATACCGCTGAGAATTCCGTGGATGAATACGACGCTGTAAAATATGACGGCGAATATCTGTATATCGCTCCGTCTCGCAGTATGGATTGCTGTGTGGTGTTCGCAGAGCCAGCAGTCGCCTCAGCGGATATGGTGGCGTCCCATTCAGAGACAGATAAACGCACACAAACACGCAGTATCCGGGTGCTCCGCACAACCCCTGAAGATGCCGGCGTCACGGCTCTGGCCGAGATTCCCCTGGATGACGGGTTTAGTGTGGAGGGGCTGTATCAGCAGCAAGACCGGCTGTTGGCGCTCACTGCAACCAATTGGTGGGGCGTTTTTGGTGATCGGTCGTTAGAGTCTTGGCAGGGCGAATCGACGGGTTTGCGGCTCTACGATTTAACGGATCCGTCGAATCCCTCAGCGCTTGCCGAGGTGAGCATAGAGGGGGTATTGGTGACGAGTCGCAAGACCGCATCGGGGGTGCATATTGTATCCAGGCATTCGCCGACCATTGATGGACTGGTTTATAACCCCACCGATGCTGAACAAAGTTCAAAAAACGCAGAGCTGTTAGAAAATCTGGACTGGGACAGTGTGTTACCGCGGGTCTCGGAAAATGGCACTGCGCTTGATCTGTTTAGCGCTGAGCGTTGCTTTTCGATTGACGTTGATCATCCACTGGCACCGGCGGTGCTTGGCTACCCAACGGTAACTTCGGTTATTACGGTAGACCCGCAAACCGGTACCGTGACCGACGGATTGTGTTATCTGGAGTTTTCCGACGGCGCTTACTTTTCCTCAGATGCCCTGTATCTCACCCAAGTTGACTACGATTCGCCCAGCGATAGTTATCGCACCTATCTGCATAAGTTCGATTTGGGCAACACGCTCGCTTACGCAGGCTCCGGAAGGGTTGAGGGCGCGCTATTTTTGGGCGGGCAGAGCGATTTTCGTATCAGTGGCGCGGCGGACTATGTGCGCTTAGTGACCACTCGTTATACCGGGGATGATGCGGATCGTTTGGATCATAGTCTGTTCGTATTGCAGGCAGACCCCAGAGAGAAAAAACTCAACACCGTAGGTCAGATCCCTAACGAGACGCGTAGTGATGAAATCGGCAAACCCAATGAGGATTTATATGGTGTCAGATTCGTTGGTAGTCGCGCGTATCTGGTTACCTTTGAGCTTACAGATCCGCTTTACACCATCGATCTGAGTGATCCTACTGATCCCTATATCGTTGGCGCTCTAGAAGTCACAGGTTTTAGCAATTTCTTACATCCGGTCACTGACGAACTGCTATTGGGCCTTGGGCAGTCAGAGGACAATGAGGTCAAATTAGAACTCTTTGATATCAGTGATTTCGAGTCCCCTAGGAGTCAGGGGGTGCTGACCTTGGGCCAGGATCTGGATTGGGGTTTCAGCGCTGCGGAATTTGATCGGCACGCATTCAGTTATTTGGCGGGCGCTACCACTGATCGCTTTACTCTGCCGCTTTCTGGTTACATTCGCGGTTTTGACCGGCTTGAACGCCTGCAGTTGCTGGAAATTCGTAACAAAGACCAGACCGCTACAGCTTCCCTGTTTGATTTGGGATATTTGTCTGTTGAAGGATTGGCCTCTGGCGAGTATGCGGATAGTAGTCTCAGTCGTGGGGTGATTTCCGGCGATGCGGTGTACTTCATTAACGGCGCTAATGTCTTTTCTGCATTCTGGAACGATCCGTTTAACCAATCTGGGCCGCATTAACCTAGCGCAGGAACATGCTAACATTTGCGGCTTAATCTACGCCGACGAGTTGTCGTGCAGTTAGGAAGTTAGCAGTTAGGAGGTTCCTATGACGTCACAGCAAGCGACTGCGGAGCAGCTAGGTTTTGATCCGGAAGCGTTGCGTGCAAAGTACCGAGCAGAGCGCGATAAGCGCCTCCGTGACGACGCTAATGAGCAGTACCAAGAAGTCACGGGAGATTTTTCCCGCTATGTGGATGACCCCTATGTAGAGCAGGGTTATAGCCGCGCGCCACTGGCAGATGAAGTGGATTGTATTGTTGTGGGTGGTGGGTTCGGTGGTCTGCTCACAGGTGCGCGACTGACCGAAGCTGGTGTAAAGCGGGTACGGATAATCGAAAAGGGCGGCGACTTTGGTGGCACTTGGTATTGGAACCGCTATCCCGGAGCCGCCTGCGATGTGGAATCCTATGTTTATCTGCCACTCTGTGAAGAATTGAACTTCGTACCTAAGGAAAAATATACCCACGCTCCAGAAATTCTTGCCCACAGTCGTGCGATCGGAGAGAAATTTAACCTCTATGAGCATGCCTGTTTTCAAACTGAGGTCGAGGGCATGGAGTGGGATGAGGACAACAAGCTCTGGACCGTGTACACAAATCGCGGCGACAAAATGCGCGCGCAATATGTATGTATGGCTAATGGTCCGCTGAATCGTCCGAAATTACCGGGTATTCCGGGCATCAGTGAATACCAGGGCCACACTTTCCATACCAGCCGTTGGGACTATGGGTATACCGGTGGTGGCCCTGAAGGCAATCTCACGGGGCTACGTGGTAAACGCGTGGGTATTATTGGCACCGGGGCTACTGCAATACAGTGTGTGCCGCATCTAGCGAAAGGCGCAGATGAGTTGTTTGTATTCCAGCGCACTCCGAGTTCCGTAGATGTGCGGGCTAATCGTCCCACGGATCCGGAATGGGCAGCCAGCCTCAAGCCTGGCTGGCAGCAGGCGCGCATGGATAATTTCATGACTCTGGTATCCGGTGGCTTTGCTGATGAAGATTTAGTGAACGACGGTTGGACGGAGATTATTCGCAACCTCGGCTCAATGGTGAACTTCAAAGGCATGGGGCGATTGTCGCCGGCGGAAATTGCGGAAAAAATGGAGCTGGCGGATTTTCAAAAAATGGAACAAATCCGTGCTCGGGCAGAAGCCGACGTTGCTGATAAAGATACCGCTGAATCTCTGAAGCCCTATTACCGGCAGTTTTGTAAACGTCCGTGTTTCAATGATGAGTATCTACCGAGTTTTAATTTGCCCGGTGTGCACTTAATTGATACCGACGGCGTTGGCGTTGAACGCTTTACCGAGACTGGTCTGGTGGCGAACGGCCAAGAGTTCGAGTTGGATTGTGTGATCTTTGCAACTGGCTTCGAGGTAGGCACCGACTACACCCGTCGCTCGGGGTATGACTTGATTGGGCGTAATGGCCAAAGTCTAAAAGACAAATGGGCCGACGGCATTGCGACCTTACACGGGATGCAAACGTCAGGTTTCCCCAACTGTTTTATTATTTCTCAGGCGCAATCTGGTTTTACCGTCAGTTTTCCCCATGCCATGAATGAGCAGGCCAAGCACATTGCTTACATTATCCAGCAAGTTGCGCAATCGAATGCCAAGGTTGTTGAGGTGACCGAGGAAGCTGAGCAGGAGTGGGTTCAGGAAATCATTAAAATGTCCCGTTTGAGCGAAAGTTTTCAGGCGGAATGTACCCCGGGTTATTACAACAATGAGGGCAAACCGAATCCGAAGAGTGTGCAAAACGGGTCCTATGGCGCTGGCCCGGTGAAGTTTTTTAAAGTGATCGAAGGTTGGCGAGAAGAGGGCACCCTAGCCGGATTGGAGTTGCGCTGAGGCATCTGTCACAGCTCTTTTCAGTCCATAGGCCGACGCGTAACTGCGAGCGATTGGTGAGTGCGCCTATAATTTGCTCGTAGATCGAAATTCATTGCATGTTGCTAGGACGCGGTTGCACTTACGATCCAAACGGCGGCGTCGAGGTGGATGCCATTATGGCCTTGGTGAGCAGCCAAGGCGTTGCGCGCCGCCGCTAAAGCTTGCTCTCGAGCCTCTCCATCAAGTTCTGCCATAACCCGCGCAGCAGGTCCGACTCGGGTCTGTAGCGCTAGGGCTTGGTCTGTATCCTCGCCCACTTGCAAAGACGCAGTAAAAGCATTGATTTGGATATTGTGAAAACCGCTGTTACTAAGAATAGTGCGGACGTAGTCGGCATCGGCAAAAGCGAAAGGGCCCGGGGCCCGCGGGTCTAATGGTGTTTTGGCCTCAGGTAGATAGGGCGCAATCGCGCGACCGGTGACCGACATCCACGGGTTTTCTGATGGTGGTTGCCAGCAGACGAATACCATCCGCCCATCCGCGTTCAACAGGCTGCGTAAATTGCGGAATGCGTCGGTGGGGTCGTTGAAAAACATCACGCCAAAACGCGAAAAGATCAAATCGTAGGGTTGGTCGGGTGCGAAATTAGCTGCGTCGGCCAATATGAATTCCACTTCGCTCGAACGGCTGCGCGCCTGAGTCAGCATGGGTTCAGATATGTCCACGCCCTGCACGATTCCGCCATGGGCGGCTAATGCGATGCTGGTGTCGCCGCAACCGCAACCTACGTCGAGTACCCGTTGGCCATCTTGTACATTGGCGGCACGTAATCCGGCTTCGGATAGCGGCTTGAGCAACGTATCTAACCTGTCCTGTAGTTGTGCCCACGTATTACCAGCCCGATCATTCCAGTAGTCAGCTTGTTCTTGATTGTCTTGTGGCACGGGTCACCTTGAGTTTTGGTCAGTCAAAAAAAAGCCCCGATAAGGGGCTTTAATTTCAAGTTTAGCCGCGAATGAATTCGCGGATAACTTGCCCGGGCCGATCACCCGTATGCTTGCCATTTTTAATGATGACTTTGCCCGCAACAATGGTTGCGTCATAGCCCTTGCCCTTTACGATGAAGCGACCACCGCCGTGGGGGAAGTCATTAACGTACTCGGGGTGACAGGTCGAAAGATTTTCGTAATCAATAATATTGATGTCCGCATGCCAACCTTCGCGCAGTTCTCCACGTTCCTTAAGACCGATAATCTCTGCGGATTTGCCAGTAATACGGTGTACTGCTTCCGGCAATGTATAGACTCCGTGTTTGCGTGTTAACTCACTCAGTAAAACTGTAGGAGAGTCAGTGTCGGTAAAAAAGCCCACATGAGCTCCTGCATCCCCAAGCATCGGTACTACGTGCGGCAGGCGCATGTAGTTCCACTGATTCTCAAGATTACCGCCGAACATCCAAAAATTGAAAAACTCTTTGCCCTCTGATGCGAGTAATCTGTCAACGTAAACCTCCACAGGATCTTTACCCTCAGCATCCGCTATTTGCTGCAGATTTTGCTGTCTCGTTAGGTCTAGGTCAGGTGTAGCGTCCATGCCGAAAGGGTGAAGCATCCAAGCAATGTTTTTCATATCACCAGCCGCTATTCCTTCTGAGATCAGCTTTGCGCGGGTTGTTTCGTTTCGCAGAGCGTTTACGCGATCCTCGATGGTTGGAAGCGCCATGAGGTCTTTCCACGCTTTAGATTTGCGGGTGAAGGGTGATAACTGAGCCAGTCCAAAGAAAGAGCCTGAAGGTCGGGTATGGCAGATGCTAGCCAAGCGCTTCCCACCCTCATTTTGCTCCTCGAAAAATTCAGTCCAACGCGCGACTCCTCCGTCGCCCTCGGCGCCGGTGCCGCCTGAAAATAGAACCTGACAACCCAGTTCGGTACCGTCTCTAAACATTTGCAACTCGGTCTTATAACGCGTTTGCATATCATTTGCTGACTGGAAAACAGCACCGATACCGCCGCCAGCGATTACCGCTTCTTGAATGGCTTTGGTTTCTCTAAGATCTGCCCAAGTGCCTGGTGTGCATCGGCCGTCCGGGACGAGATGCTGTAAGAACCTAGAGGTAGAAAATCCAACGGCGCCTTCCTCTACGGACTGCCTAACCATATTGGTGATATGCTCTAGCTCCTTGTCCGAGGCTTGAGCGCCCTCATCCATACTGCGATCGCCCATCGCTTCGTAGCGAACCGCGGAGTGTCCAGCCAAACCAACTATATTGAGGGCCGGTTTCAGTGCCTGAACCGAGTCCAGGTATTCACCGTAGGAAGTCCAGTCCCAGGGCAGGCCGTCCATAATTGCATCAGCTGCAATGTCCTCCACGGACTCCATGAGTTCTGCAAGGTATCGGCGATTGTCCGGGCTGCACGGCGCAAAGGTAACGCCGCAGTTGCCGATCAAAGCTGTTGTTACTCCGTGATAAGAGCTTGAACTCATCAACGGATCCCAGCCAATTTGGGCGTCTAGATGGGTATGAAGGTCTATGAATCCGGGAGTTACTACCTTGCCCTTTGCATCGATGGTTTCCGCGGCAGTCGCGGTGCTTAAATCACCGATACGCGCAATGCGCCCGTTGTTGATCGCGATATCTGCTTGAATCGCGTCAGCGCCTGTGCCGTCGATAACTCGTCCACCAGAAATAATTAGATCGTATTCCATCTTCGCCCCCAAAAGCTTGCTGCTATTGCCATGTACATTTTTTCAACCCCGAAATTTGTCCTGTTAAGCTGTCGGCGTCAAGTCCTACTGCTGGGTTAATGCGCTACAAGGTTAACCCCGAGCTGGAATTTTGCGCTAGGCTGGCGCCGCTAGCAGAAGAATATAGAGCGAATATGAGTGTGTTGGGGGATTTGCCGCCGGAGCAGTTTCTGGCCGATTACTGGCAGCAACAGCCGTTGCTTGTGCAGGGTGCGCTGGCAGATTTTGATTCCCCTATAAGTGCCGAAGAGCTGGCAGGGATGGCGCTGGAACCGCAGGTGGAATCACGACTGGTCACAACCGGCGATGCGGTTCAACCATGGCAGCTGCGGCTCGGGCCCTTTGCCGTAGATGATTTTAAGCAATTGCCTGATCGTGACTGGACCTTATTAGTGCAGGCAGTGGATCTTTGGTTTCCCGAACTGGCTAAATTGTACGATCGGTTTGATTTTCTACCGCGTTGGCGCACCGATGACATTATGGCCAGCTATGCGGCTCCGGGAGGCAGCGTGGGGCCACATTTCGATCAGTATGATGTGTTTTTGGTGCAAATAGAGGGGCATCGACGCTGGCAGATCAGCACCGAGTGTGACGCGTCGACGCCGCTGTTGTCCGGCACCGATTTACAAATCATCGATAACTTTCAGCCCGTTGAAGAATGGCTCCTTGGCCCAGGTGATTTGCTCTACCTGCCGCCCGGGGTTGGTCACTGGGGCATAGCCGAAGACGCTTGTATGACGTTTTCCATCGGCTTTCGCTCGCCTTTGCTCGCAGACATGCTTGCAGATTTGGCAGTGGAACTTTCCGCTCAAGGATTCGATCGGCATTACCGTGATCCAGCTCTAGTGCCTGCGTTGGGCCAAAAACAGATTGATCCGGTTTTTGTGAGGCACGCTAAACGGCAGTTACTGGAGCTTCTGGATAACGATGCTCTAATTGCGGATTGGTTTGCGCGATATATGACCGCGCCGAAATATCCTGACTTGTTGGAGATACTGCAAGAAAGTCGCCGGGCAAGTTATATGGGGCGCGACTACTGCAATGGCGAACCGTTGGATTTAGGGCAGGGGGAGGTCCGTGATGGCGACAACGATGCGAAATAACTTAGCTTGGGCCGGGGTTGCGTCAGCCTTGGTGGTCGGGGTGTATTTCAGCAACCCTGCATATGCATTGTTGCTAGGGCTGGCTACTCGACTGTTGACGGGCATCAACCCGCTCCACAAGTTAGTCAATTGGGGTAAGTTGAGTTTGCAAACAGCAATTGTGCTGCTGGGTTTTACCCTAGGATTTGATCGGCTGGTGCAAGTTTCGGCGGATTACGGTGTGGTGGTGGCTGTTTTTGTTTTAGGCACACTTGCCCTGGGATTTGCCATGGCAAAGGCCTTAGCCAGTGAAACCAATGAGGCGACATTGCTGAGTGGCGGCACAGCGATTTGTGGCGGTACCGCCATCGCCACACTGGCCCCGATTATTCAGGCTAAACCCCAGCATGTCGGTGTGGCAATGGCGCTGGTGTTTTTGTTCAATGCGTTAGCATTGCTGACCTTCCCATATATTGGCCATGCGCTGGACCTTAGCCAGCAAGATTTCGGTGCCTGGGTTGCCTTGGCTATTCATGACACTAGTTCAGTGGTGGCGACGGCGACGATTTATGGCGATGAAGCGGCCATCGTTGCGACCACGGTAAAGTTAGGCCGAACCTTATGGCTGATCCCGTTGGCCTTCGCCGTAAGCCTGATTTATCGCTCCAGCGAAGCGCGATTGCGCGTGCCAGGATTCATTCTGTTATTTATCGCGGCGGCAGTCCTAGGTTCCTTTATACCTATGAGTGATGCGCTCCTCGGAGGCATCAGTGTGCTGAGCAAAGCTCTGCTAGTAGTAGCTTTGGGTATGATTGGGTTAGAAATTAATCGCGCCACGCTTAGCCAAATATCTTGGCGCAGTATTGCCTTGGGTATGGGGTTGTGGATCTTAGTAGCGCCGGCTGCCTTGTTACTGGTGCTTTGGTTTTAATACGATCAGCTTGAGCAACACATGGTTGCGCAGTCCATGGTGGGTGATGCCAAAGGCACTCTGCACAATGTGTATAACGATAGTGCCTTTTGATCTTTTTCATTAACGGGCCGAGGCACTAATGTTGCGGCATGACAGTTCTACGCACCTATTTAGATCGCGCCAGCTTTTTGGCTATAGGCATATTCATTGCCTACATTGCCGCGCCGTTATTTGTATAACGGCCACTTCGGCAAATACACAATCGCGTTGGCACGCTTGTCCAAGCTCACTAGGCGAAAATTTCCCGTAGAGTCGACATCGGCAACTTAGGTCTGCGATTAAAGTACAAAAGCCCGTTAACCTCCTGCTGCACGTCGGTAAGTTGGGTCCAGACGAAGCCCTGCAGGGTTGTACTTGCCTTGATGCTGGCCATGATCTGACGAATCTCCTGCTCAAGTGCCGCGGCATCCCCAGGCAAATCGCCGTAGGCGAATGCTTCCCTAGTGTGATCACCTGCGTCGAAGCCGACACCACCGCATTCGGTAAGCATCACGGGTAGATGACTGGGGTCGCTGCCAGGCAAAGCGCCGTTTCTAGGCCGGTCGCCCTCGGTGACCGCCTGGCTTGGGTCGGCGAGCAGGGCCGCTAGCCGTTCGTCTAAGGAGCGTTGGGCATCGTAATAAAGATGCAGAGTCCATAGGTCGCCACTGCTGTATTCCCAGCCGTCGTTGCCAATCACCGGGCGTGAGGTGTCCAGCGTCTTGGTCATTTGCACGAGTCCATCTACCAAAGCGCGTTGTTCCGGGCGTTGTTGAATATGCCATACGCCCCAAGATTCATTGAAGGGTACCCAGCCGATCACACATGGATGCCCGCGATCTCTGCGCACTAGGTCCAACCACTGGGTAGTAAGCGAAGTGATTAACTCTGTGGAGAATATTCTGCCGGAAGGCATTTCTGCCCACACCAATAAGCCAATTTTGTCAGCCCAATATAGATAGCGAGGATCTTCGGCCTTTTGGTGTTTGCGGGCAAAGTTAAAACCCATGGCCTTGGTCAATTCAATGTCTTGTTTCATCGCTTGGTCGTCCGTTGGGCTATACCAACCCTCGGGGAAATACCCTTGGTCCAGTATGCCGCGCAAGTACAGGGGCTTGCCATTTAAGCAATGCTGCCCCGCCGTGACGGTGATTTCGCGCAGTCCTGTGTAGCTGTGAACTTGATCTATTAGCTGTGCGTTTGCAGCGACCAGTTGCAGTTCTAAATCGTAGAGATGGGGCGTTTCAGGAGACCAAAGGTGTGGATTCTCTACTGGTAGTGTAAGGCGGATTTCGCTGCGGCCCTGAGCATCGACTTGCACGGTATCCAAGACCTTTGTGTCGGTTTTAAGGGTTGCTTTTATCGTGCCTGTAAAAGCCTCGCTGAGTTCGCAGATCAGCTGTAGTTCTTGAGCATCCACTCCATAGCGACTGCCAATGCTCAGCAGATGAGCGGTACTCACAGGCTCCAGCCAGACGCTCTGCCAAATGCCAATTACTGCGTCGTAATCAATAGGCCAACGGGTCGTGCCTTCTTGTTTACCCCGGGGTTGTTGCCAGGAATCAGAGTCTGCCGCGCGCACGGTAATGGTGTTTTGGCCTGGCTGCAGATAGTCACCGATGATGACATGAATAGGGGTATAGCCGCCCCGGTGTTGGCTGACTTGATGGCCATTAATGTAAATCCATGTGTCGTAATCGCAGGCACCGATGTTTAACGCCACTTCTTGCGCACCCCAATCCGGGACCGTGAAGGCGCGTTGATACCACACCGTGCTGATTGCAGCATCGATGGTCACGCCTGACGCTGGGCTATTGGGGCAAAAAGGTACGGTGATGGTTTGTGGCCAGTCACTGCGTTGCCACCACTGTTCGTGTACCCCAACGTTATGTGGATCTGCTGCGAATGACCATTGGCCATTGAGGTTTAGCCAACGGTCGCGTTGCAAGATGGGGCGTGGGTATTCGGGTCTGGGTGTCATGATGTTGATATCTAGTGCTGTCAATAATACAGGGGCGTGGAGTAGCGCTTAGTCAGTTCGCTAGCAGCATCGATGGTACATGAAATAGCCAATACTCGGTCAGTGCTTGGTCAAAGCGACTCCGAGTATGGGCAACGCCCAAACGTCGGGTTAATTTTAGGAGATTGGCAGCGCGGGCCGTAGGGTCGTCGGCCTAATGCCCGTGGTTAATTGATATCTGCATTAACGCCCAGTGCTTGCAGTAAATTGGCCAACACGATTGCGGGATTCTGACCGGCATCGATCGTGAGATCGCCGAACCGTTCATACATAGGCAAGCGCTCAGCGATTATGGACTCAAGCGTTGCGTCGGCGGCAGCCGCAACTCCGCGGGATTCCAGATTACCGATACGTTCTTGCAGAATATTTGCGTCTGCGCGCAAGTAGACTATTCGGCCGAGAATGCGTAAGTGGGCCATACTCTCAGGGACATAGACCGCACTACCGCCGGTGGCAATTACGGTCCGAGCGCAGTCAACAGACCCTATGACATCAGCTTCGATTTTACGCAACTCAAGGAAACCGTCTTCGGCAATGATCTGGGGTAGGGTGCGTTGTGTAGTGACCTGAATCAGTAGGTCAGTATCCAGGAAGTCATACCCTAGGGCCTTCGCCAACAGCACCCCAATAGTGCTTTTGCCAACTGCAGGCATGCCAATGAGAGAGATGCAGTTCATATTTTTCACTAATGGTTGTGATTTAACAGGAGTTCAGTGACAAAGTTAGGTTCAATCACGCTATAGTCAGCGGCCCTCGCGATTAGAGCCTAACCAATGACCAGCAAAATGAAACTTTATGATTTTCCCAATGCCCCAAATCCGCGACGGGTTAGGGTGGTGGCTGCGGAAAAAGCTATTGAGCTGGACTACGTTACGGTAGATATGACCAAACGTGAGCACAAGACCCCAGAGTTCATGCAAAAAAACCCCAGCGGCAAAATTCCGGTTTTGGAACTCGAAGACGGCACTTGCATTGGCGAATCTATCGCGATTTGTCGTTATTTGGAGTCGCTTTATCCCACCCCAAATTTATTCGGCGAAAATGCCCGGGAAACGGCGCTTATTGAAATGGTACACCGGCAGATTGAGTTGGAATTGATGTCGCAGATTGGCACCTCCTGGGTTAATGGCCCGATCGTCGCCAAGATGGGTTTAGTGCAACCTATTGAAGCGGCCAAGCAACGCAGTGACGGTTTGACGCGTGGGTATTATCGGCGCATGAATGACGAGTTGGCCGAGCGGGACTACCTCGCCGGCGATCGCTACTCCATGGTAGATATCACGGCGGCAATCGCGGTGGACTTTGCTAGCGCCTTAGTCGGCCTAAAGCCTGATGCTGAGCTTACAAATTTGTGGGCCTGGCACGAGCGGGTAACGTCCAGAGCCGGGTTCGTCGCCTAGCTGAGTACTGAACATGTAGCCTTAGAATCAAAATACGATATAGATGCCAAGCTGCAGAGCAATGAGCGCTGTGGCCCACCATCGAATGTCCTGCCACTTTTTCGGTGACTGCAGATCTGCGGTGATGGCCTTGATAGGGATCAGCCAGACCATGGCGCCCAAGCCGACAAATAACAGTATCGAAACATAGTTACCCCACTCGGCGGGTAAGCTTTGCAGCCACCCAATCATGAGTTGCTCCTGCGTATAAAGGGTCGATAGGTAAGCGTTTTCAGTTCCTCGTTAGTCAGGCCAGGCGTGATATAGCTCAACAGCCATAAAGCCGTCATGGAATAACAAAAGCTCAAAAACGCGATGTAATAAAAATTCAGCTCGGTAAATTGTAAGCCTGCCGCCATGATGACGCCGCTGATCAAGGTCCATAGTCCGGCCGTGGGCGTAGCTCGTTGCGACAGAGCACCCATGAGCAGTAGTGCCAGCATTGGTCCTTGGAACAGTGACAAACCGGTCTGTAAAAAGATAAATATACCGCCGAGATCACTGATAAAGGGCGCGATAGCCATAGCGGATAGGAGCAACACTAGGGAGATCCAGCGACCAACTACCAGGTCTCGTTCGGGATCGTGTTGCTTTATCAATACATGGCGGATGTCACGGGTAACCATTAGCGATGTGGCGTTGATACTCGAGTCCAAAGACGATTGTAGTGCTGCAATAACCGCCACGAACATTAGCCCCGATAAGCCGGGTGGCAGTACGTTTTTAATCACCCAGGGCAAAGCTTGGTCGCCCTCATCTATTGGCGCATGCAGTACCAACGCTAACAAACCCGGGAAAATAATAAGCAGGGGTACGAAGGTTTTAGCGAATGCCGCAAACATCATTGAGGCGCTGGCATCCCACTGGCTTTTCGCACCGAGGGTCCGTTGCAAAATGGCTTGGCTGGCGATCCAGTAGGCTGGCGACAGGACGATTCCAAGACCTAGGATAACGCCAGGCCAGGGAGACTGGGGATGGTCTGCCGGCAAGTACACCGATAAATGATTTGGATTGTCCTTAGTTAGTTCTGCGGCGAAGTTAGTGAACCCCCCTAATTCGGAGATGCCTAATCCGACAATGATAAGGCCGCAGATGAACATGATGCTCACCTGTAAGGCGTCCGTGAAAGCCACCGCCGCGAGTCCACCGGTAACAGAATATAATCCGACAACGGCGCCTGATATGAGAATGCTCATCCATATTGGCCAGCCAAGATATGTTTCCAATACCAGGGCCAATGCCCACATCGCCACGCCCATGGCAAAGACTGCGAACAGACTGGTGATCAGTGCGGTCACTACCCGCACTGATTGGTTGTAACGCAAGCCAAGGTATTCGGGTATTGAATACACGCCGGCGCGCCAGTACAGCGGAATAAATATCAACGATGCCAAGATCATGGCAGGAATGGCGCCGATCCATTCGAAATTCGCTTGGGCGATGCCGATCGTATAGGCATTGCCCGATGCCCCGACATAGCTATTGGTATCGATATTCGAACCAATAATAGATAGACCAATAACCCACCAGGTCAGTGAGCGGCCAGCGAGGAAAAAATCGCGAGCGTTTTTAACCCGCCGTGCGACTCTAAGACCAACGAATATGATAAGTAAGACGTAGCCAACGATGACTACGAGATCTAATGGGTGCAAGACTCCCCTCCTGCAGAATCAGCAGGCAGTATACACTCTTGTTGCAGTGGGGCGGTTACTGAATGGGGCGAGTTAGCCGTAGGCCATTTCTAAAGTTTCAATGACCCAGCCAACTTGCACCGTCCAAAACCAGGCAAGGCTGATCAACGTGACAACTGCAAATCCAAGGGCCGCTTTTTCTAGAGTTTCCTTGTTCATACGGGTGAGCCTTTATGAGAATCCAATCCAGCGCCCCGAAGCGGCAACCGTGAACCAGATTAAGATTGAAGTGATGGCCATCATGCGCAGGGTCAAGGGCTTAATGGTGTCGTGATCAAATTTGAGCAATGGGCGGCGTATGGCGTAAACAAATACGACGCCGGCGCCTAGGCTCGCCATTTTGGCCCAGAACATGGTGTTGTAATAAAGCTTTAAGGCTACGGCAGAGCTCATAAAGATCCCGCTGATTACAATTATCACTAAGGCTACGTTAAACCATTTATGGGTGTTCTCGATGACCACCTCAGATGGGATATCTTTCATCACGATATTCAGTAGTCGAAGATCGCCGACCAGTACCATGCCACCGAGCATGGAAATGCCCAATAAGTGGAACATTTGCACTACGGCGAAAACACCGCCATAGGCTTTAGATATGTCCGCAAGCAGCGAGGTATCTAACCAATCAAAGAAGGGGTATAAGTCCATGGTCTATTCCTTGCGCGGTGCCGGCGTTACTGCAGGGCTGCCATTTCGTCGACGCAGCCTGCGGCCCAATACATAAAGTAGGGCAATTGCTTATGGCAGTCGAACCAATCATAGGCAATCGTGCGCCCGGTGATTACCACCCCAGCCCACAACACTAAGGACAGTGCCGCACCAATGCGAATGCGCTTTGGCGGTATCGGGTCTAGATCCCAGGAGTTGCTGGAGGCCTGCATTTTGGCGCGAAACAAAAAGGCATTAATGCCGGCTGCGATCAACAAAACGACCTTTATGCGAAACCACAGACTTTGAGTGGTGCGAACTGGAATGGCGTAGTACAGCAAAAACCCAGTAATGAGCATGACCACAAAGCCGATCATCATCGGTTTGTCCAGACGTTGGGCTATGGTGGAGGCGGGCACATTCGGAAATATCGCGCCCAACATGCGCAAATCAATGACAAAGAGCATGCCGAGGAAAACCATCAGTGTGAGCACATGGGTGGTTTCGATCCACGAGTAAAGATAAATGGACTCGTGAATACTGGTGCTCCAGCTTTGGCTGTCGAGCCAGCGGGCCAAGTTCAGCAGCAATTCATTCAGCATGGGTTCCTCTAAGCCCTAACGCAGGCAAACATCATACAAATTTGCTTTAGCCCCAGCCACTAGCTGCTTGGCACTATGGTTCGCAACATCGATTCCTGGGCACAGGTCATCAGCAGACGGCCATCTTGGCTATAGATTTGTCCCTCGTTCATACCACGCCCGGCCGTTGCTGCGGTGCTGCGTTGATCAAAAATCATCCATTGAAAAGGATCAGCGTCGCGATGCAACCAGGCGCTCTGGTCGAGACTGGTGAGTCGATGACTCTGGAATGGAATGCCGTGGGGGAGTACTGAGTTAAACATCAGTGGGCCATCAGAAAGATAAGCCATCGCAATCTGACGTTCCCGTGGAGTCAGCGTTTTGCTTGGAGGCGCAACCCGCATCCACAGTCGTAGTGCTGGTGGTGCATTGCGATCGAATTCAAAAAACGATGGGGAAGCCCATTCCATCTGAACCCGTCCAGCCTGTACTACAGGGAATGGAAACGGCGACTCGCCTCTTTCCTCGCGAGCGGCGATCACCGCTTCAGGAGGCTCTATTACCGGCGCTTGAGGTTGGTGTTCGTCACCGGATTCGGCGGTTTTGAACGATGCGACCATATGGAAAACTTTGTGCTCATCTTGTACCGCAGTAATTGCGCGAGTGTCGCCGTGGCGGCTTTCCCGAAGTCGAGTTACTTCGTAATGCAATGCTAGGTTTGGGTCGCCGGCACGTAAGAAATACGCGTGATAGGAATGAGCGAGCTTATGCTCCTCGACAGTGGCTAGTCCTGCGGCCATAGCCTGGCCGAGAAAGTGCCCTCCATAAATGCCCACAGGGCCATATGTTTCGGTCTTGGCCGCAAATACATCAGCGTTATCAGTCGGGGTGACCTGCATTAATTCGGTTAACGACAGATCTGCATGACTGCTCTCGGCTTGCGGCATGTCTGCTGCGGGGCGTTCGGATGTTGTGTTCATGGTTAGCGCATAGCTCCTGGCATACCGCCGTCGATGACAATGGTCTGACCTGAGACAGATTGGCTGGTTACGAAGGCGAGTGCTTGTTCAGCAATGTCATCGGTTTGACCAACCACTCCGAGAACCGCCTGGCGTCGTGCTCCGGCCGCTACGTTGTCGGGCAAACGCTGGGCCATTCGGGTGTTCTCAACGAGCCCGGGGGCAATACAGTTCACAGCGACATCGGGAGCCATGGCTACGGCAAGACATCGGGTTAGATGATTTAGACCGGCCTTACTCGAGGAATAGGCAATACTGCTGCTGCCTGGGCTGATACCACCAGCGGACGATATATTGACAATGTGTCCACCATCGCCGGCCTGCAGTAGTTTTGCGCCGGCACGTGCGAGCAGAAACGGTCCTCGAAGGTTGGTTTCCAGCACCCGATCCCAAATGTCAGCAGTAAGATCATCAAGATTGGCAAATGGAATGCCGATATTCCACGCTGCGTTGTTCACTAGGATATCCAGTTGTCCCCATTTTGCTTCAATATCCTGCATTAGAGACTCAATTGCTGCCGGGTCGCGTTGGTCCAATTGTCGGCAATGTGCTCGTCCGCCAGCTCGCTTTATTTCTTCGACAACAGCCTCGGCGCTGTCTTTCGCACCAACGTAGGTAATGATGACTTCCGCGCCGACCTCCGCCAGCCGCCGTGCGATGGCGCCGCCAATGTCCCCGGAACCACCAGTGATCAAAGCAACTTTGTTATCTAACGTTGGGGAAGCCATGGCTTTTCCTTGAAATTGCAGGCCCGCATTCAACCACGAAAGGCCGGGTTGCTGCCATGGCCTGCTGCCTGATGTCTCAGCTATCATCTTGCAGATCATGAATTTTTTAGCTGAGGATTGCGCATGAGTCGTCCAGCGCCCCTAGCAGGCATCACTGTTATTGATTTAACCCAGGTTTTTGCCGGCCCATACTGCACCTACCAACTGGCTTTGCTCGGCGCTAAGGTAATAAAAATTGAGCCACCCGGTGGCGAAATGACTCGCTATGGCGGTGCACTCAGGGATCTGGCAGATGAGGGGTTAGGGCTCGCTTTTTGTACGCAAAACGCTGATAAAGACTGCGTCGAGATTGATCTAAAACAACCTGCGGGAATAGCCAAGGTACTCGAGCTGACCGCTGATGCCGATATTTTTGTACAGAATTATCGGCCTGGGGTAGCCGTACGCTTGGGGCTGGGCGAGGGCGCTGTGCGCGGCGCAAACCCCAATATTGTTTACTGCTCGATCTCTGCCTATGGAGGCGAGGGGCCGGTGGGCCATAGACCTGCCTATGATCATGTTGTGCAGGCGATGAGCGGGATTATGCAAACAACCGGCACTGAGGACATGGGGCCAGTGAAAGTCGGCGCCCCCTACGTCGACTATGCCACTGGTTTGAATGCGGCGTTTGCCATCATGGCTGCGCTGCGTGAGCGTGACCGCACTGCCGGACCTCAGACCGTGAATGTTGCGATGCTTGATACAGCCTTAAATCTGATGGCCAATAACCTAGTTACGACGGCAACCACAGGTAATGAAACACCCAAGTTAGGCAATGAGGCGGCGAGCCGCGCCCCGTCTTCTGGCTGCTTCGAAGCAGGTGACGGTGTGTTGCTTATGCTGGCGGCAAATAACGAGCGGCAGTTCGCAGATCTTTGTGGTGTGCTGGGTCATCCTGAATGGGTTGAAGACGAGCGTTGGCGGCAACCGCGACAGCGGGCAGAAAATCAGCAAGCACTACGAGCTGTAATTGAAAACGTTTTCCGCCACCGCAGTGCAGCAGAATGGGAGACGCTGCTTGATCAGGCCGGAGTGCCGGCTAGTCGAGTGCGTTCTGTTGGCGAAGTGCTTGCAGAGGGTCAGCCCGAGTCTCGAGATTTACTGCGAGAGCTGCCGGTCGGCACCCGTGCCACTTCAGTCAGTCTCCCTGCAATCGGCTTTCGCTTGAATGGCGACAGCTTGCAGCCCCAACAGGCGCCCCGTAACAGCGGCCAGGATAACGATAAATATCTGACCTGAAGACGTGCGTTTCTGTGATATGGCTAATTGGCGCCAGCTATTAGATTGTCTGCACTAACTAGATTGTTGGCTCAGCCGCTTGTCGAGGCTCAAGGGTTGCTCGCCTTGAACGGATCCCAAGAGCAAAAGACCCGCCATGATGGCCAAGTTCTTTACGAAATTTTGGGTTTCGTGCGCCTGGCTTAAGCCCTCGTAAACATTCCAAAAGTCATGCATGACGATGTTTATCACTAGCGTCATGGCGGCAAACATCAGTGCCGTAAGGCGAACCTTATAGCCTATGATTAAAAACAGCCCACCGCCGATTTGTAGCACTAGAGTGACGACTAGGAAAAATGGCACAAATGCCATGCCGTGCAGCTCCATATACGCGGCATTAGCCTCGAAGCCGGTAACCTTGCTGATTCCCGGGATCAAAAAATACAGACCTAGTAGGCAGCGGCCTGTAGTACCCAGTGTTTGGTTAAGCGAATTCATGAACGTTTCTATACCCCTGAAACCTAGAGCCAGCCCGCGCGATCAAAGATCTTTACTGCTTCGGCCTGACGTTGCCCCAATACAGATGCCGACACGTTGTCTTCGGCAAAAGCCCCCAGCTCAGCAACGGGTCCCGTTACTTCGCCGACCACAGGGTACTCGTTATTGCCTTCAGCAAATAGGCGTTGCGCGAAATCACTAGTTAGGTACTCCAGGAAGCGCACGGCATTGGCCTTGTTGGGCGCGTATTTGGTGATCCCGGCACCGCTAATGTTGATATGGCTGCCGCGCCCAGCCTGATTAGGGAATAATACCCCTAGGTTCTTCACCACCGCCTGGTCAGCTGCTTTTTCAGAACCGAGTAAGCGGCCTAGGTAATAGGTGTTGGCCACGGTGATACTGCACTCGCCCGCGGCGACTGCCCGCAATTGGCCGGTGTCATTGCTCTGGGGCTTGCGTGCGAAATTTGCCACTACGCCGTTTGCCCAATCCTGTGCCTGCTCGTCGCCGTTGGCCTCGATTATTGATGCCAGTAGCGACAAGTTATAGATGTTGCCTGAGCTGCGCATGCATATTTGGCCTTTAAGGTCCACCCTTGCAAGGTCTTCATAGCGGGTAAGTCCGGCAGGCAAACCTTTGGACGCATTGTAAGCAATTACCCGGGCGCGCTTGGACAGACCGAACCATAGACCGGAGGGATGGCGCAGATGCGCGGGTACCCGCTCGTTCAGTACGGGGGATTCTATTGCTTGGAAAATGTCTTTCTCAGCTGCTCGCCACAGACGGCCAGCGTCCACAGTAATCATCATGTCCGCGGGACTAAACTCGCCTTCATTAACGATACGCTGGATCAGTGCATCGCTGCCGCCCTCAATAAGGTTCACTTTTATCCCGGTTTCTTCGGTAAATCGCTCATACAGGGCCATATCGGTGTCGTAGTGCCTAGCGGAGTAAACGTTTACCACTTCCTCGGCGATGCTGGTTTGGGCACAGCTGAATAAGACCAGTAAATTAATGATTCGAAATGAGGTCATGGTGGCCACCTTGGTTGGAGAGCAGGGGAGTTTAATCTAAATGAGAATTATTACTATTGAATTTTCAGCCGCAGAACGGCGCAATCAACTCAAGATCATTGCTTCTGCCGACGCAAAATTAACGTTTACAGCATCATCGACCCGAACTGTAGGTTTTAATGTAGTGGATATCTCTAGCTGTTGATTTTCAGCGCTTACCAGCAGGGTATATCGATCGCCGAGGAAACGTATGTCTTGAACAATGCACGGACCTCCATTGCTGACCGTGAGAGTGCTTGCGCGGACGCCGATCGTTATAGCTGCATTATCTTCGAGTTGTTGAGTTAGGGTTAGCAGTCGCAGTGGTAGCTTGCCGAAAGCCGTGATGCAGTGGTTACCCTCAATGCGACCTTTTAGCGCCTGTAGATTGGCAATCGTGGCTGCTACGAAAGGATGTTGTGGGCGCTGCCAAAGTTCCTCCGGGGTTCCAAATTGAACCAGGTCGCCGTCGACCAAAACCGCTATGCGGTCGGCCATGGCCATCGCTTCTGCCGGATCATGGGTAACCATAAGTGTTGTTGTATTGGCTTTTTTCAGGCGTCGCCGCGCATCTTCTCTGAGGCTTTTGCGTAACGGAGCGTCAGCGCTTGCAAATGGTTCGTCGAGCAGTAGTACATCGGGCTCCGTTGCCAATGCTCTGGCAAGTGCGACTCTCTGTTGTTGGCCGCCGGATAATGTATGGGGGTAACGATCAGCAAGAGTGCTAATGCCGACATTGGCCAACTGCAACGCCACCGTGTGTTCCCGCTCCTTGCTCTGCATCTTGCTAAGACCGAAGGCTACATTCTCCGCAACAGTTTGATGGGGAAAGAGCACGTGGTCTTGGAAAACCAGGCCAATAGAGCGTTGCTCCGGTGGCGGGTTGATTTGTGGATCTGCCAGCAGCTTACCGTCTAATAATAATTGTCCCTGCTGAATAGACTCCAGGCCAGCGATGATGCGCAACAAGGTGCTTTTACCGCTACCTGATGGCCCAAGCACGCAAACGATTTCGCCGGAATCAATCTCCAGATCGATATTGTGCAACACAGGGTTGCCGTTAAAGTGGTGGCTTAAGTCGATAAATCGAATGCTCATGGGGCGTGCAGTGTAACTGTGCTGTGGAAAAGTTACGATACGCGCCGATGCTTGAGGTCAGCGCGATGGTCAATCCTACGGTGAACTCATTAAAACTCAGCAACAAGGACCGCCCAAAGCCATGGCAGTGGACTCTCGGCCAACGTTAACAACCTCGGCAGCCGCCTCGGGTTCAGTCGCCTGGACGGTAATGGCCATATTGGTTGCCATCCCGGTAGCGCTGCCATTGTTGGTGGTTGTTGCGGCGCTGTTGTTTCCGACGACTGCGGTCTGGTCGCACCTTATGCAAACGGTATTGCTGACTTATACGGTCAATACCTTAAGCCTAATGTTAATCGTAGCTCTCCTAGCCGCCAGCATTGGGGTGGGGGCAGCTTGGTTAACTGCGCATTATCGGTTTCCGGGCAGTGGCTGGCTGGGCGTTGCGCTTATTTTACCGTTGGCTGCACCCGCCTATGTTGTGGGCTATGTTTACGCGGATTTATTCGATGCAACGGGCCCTGTGCAGGGGATGTTGCGCAGTTTGGCGGGTGTGCAATTGGGCGACTACTATTTTCCCGCGGTACGCTCTCTGGGTGGTGCGGGGTTGGTAATAGCTCTGGTCTTGTACCCTTATGTTTACTTGTTGGCAAAGACTAGTTTTCAAAGTCAGGCTGGGGCGCTTTATGAAAGCGCGCGTGTATTGGGAATGGGCCGTTCTCAGGTGTTTTGGCGTGTCGCTGTGCCGGTCGCGCGTCCGGCAATTATCGGTGGCTTGGCCTTGGTTATGATGGAGACCATAGCGGATTACGGGGTCGCCGAGCACTTTGGAGTCCCTACCTTCACTACTGGCATATTTCGCACCTGGTATGCCATGGGCGAACACGATGCGGCTCTGAAGCTGGCGGGTTGCTTGTTCTTACTCGTTGCAGTTTTAGTGGTGCTTGAACAATCCGCGCGACGCGGTGAGCGATTTAACCCGCTGTCGCGGAATGTCGCCGCAGAAAAAATTCCCCTTGGCGGTGTTGCCGGCCTGCTTGCTGCAGGTCTGTGCCTGCTGCCGGTGTTGGGCGGGTTTATTGTCCCGGTGGGTACCCTGCTGTGGTATGCGGTTGCGCAAGGTGATCCACTGCTTGGCCACGGCTTTTATGTTTATGGTCTCAACAGTATTAGTGTTGCGGTAGTCGCTGCAGGGGTTTGCGCAGCGGTGGCGCTGTTGTTGAATTACGCTGCAAGGTTACGGCGCGATCGTTGGCTGAATTTAGGTGTGCGACTAGCGACCTTAGGTTACGCGCTGCCGGGTATGGTGCTGGCAGTGGGCGTATTGTTGCCGCTCACCTATATAGATCGAGCCTTAGCGCAATACCTAACAGAATCTTTAGGGCGGCCTGTGGGTTTGTTGTTGACCGGTTCGATATTTGCTCTGGTGCTTGTGTATGTCGCACGATTCTTAACGGTAGCGTTCAATAGCACCCAAACCGCTATGCACCAATTGCATCCACAGTTAGATGCGGTCGCTCGCACCTTGGGGAATTCGCCTGCAGGTGTGCTGCGGCGAGTTCATCTGCCGCTGCTGCGTCCAGCTGTGCTCAGTGGTCTGTTACTCGTCTTTATAGACGTAATGAAGGAGTTGCCGGCGACACTTATTCTGCGACCTTTTAATTTCGAAACCCTCGCTACTCGGGTCTATCGTCTGGCCTCGGATGAGCGCCTGAGTGAGGCGTCCACAGCAGCGGTGATCATTGTTGCCTTAGGTTTGTTGCCTACGATCTGGTTACTTTTCTTAGAGCAAAAGAACGCCAGAACGAGCCATTCGGATCGCTAATAACGTGCCGGCTTAACCGGCTTCTATTATTTCTTATAGCCACGCCGCTGACCCATTTCGTTGTCTAATTTGGGCTGTGAAACCAGTTTTCACTATTGACCCTTCACTCGCCAATGATAATATTTGTCAATCAAATGTTGACAATCGTTTGCTAGTGTTTTTGATCAAGAGCCGAGTTTCTTTCCCGTATAAATATCGTCATCGAAATCTCGCCGATATTGAGTTTTCTTGTGACCATTTTTCCATGGCCCAGGGCGAGCTCAACATTCCTGCAGGCTATGAATGGCTGAGCTGGCTCGAGCAGCTACAAGTTCCCCTGGTATTCGTCGGTATCTGCCCTATTGGGGTGCCAGATCCAAGGTATAAGTACGGTCGACCGTGGACGTGGGAGGCGAGCCTAGTATTCCATGCGCTGTCCCATTACCGATCCTGTTTTGGCTTAACTCGTTCACAGATAATAGACATTTATCGTGATTCACTTAGGTCTTAAAGAGTGCCTTTGCGTTCAGTATTTGTAGGTTGCGCGGAGGTTCGAATGCTTTTCCACTGAGCGCGCAATCTGCGCGCTCGCGCAGATTGGATGCTCAAACAATTGCGAAAACAGAATCTTCCTGAAAAGGTTTGTCAGACCTGTGGCCTCACGTTTGCATGGCGCAAGAAATGGCAGCGCGACTGGACTGGTGTGAAATATTGTTCTGAGCGCTGTCGGCGCAATAAGGCAACAATTAAAGATGCCTGAGGGGCCGGAAATCCGCCGAGCGGCGATGCGCATAGATAAGGTGTTGCGCGGGCGCGAAGCCGAGATCGTCGACTTCGCCCAACCGCACTTACGGCGCTACGGATCAGTTCTTAGTGGCCAACAGATTGATTGGGTCAGCAGTCGCGGTAAGGCGTTACTGACACGATTTTCTAACGGGCTAACGCTGTACAGTCACAACCAGCTCTACGGGCGCTGGTACATAGTCCGGCGCGACCAGCTGCCGGCCACTAATCGCACCCTGAGAGTAGCGATCCATACCGCAACCCAAAGTGCATTGTTGTACAGCGCTTCGGATATTGAGGTGCTGACCCCAGAGACGCTGCCTTTGCAAAAGTATCTTGCAAGATTGGGCCCGGACGCGCTTGATGATCGCGTGCATTGGCGAGACATAGCAGCGCTGCTCGAGTCGCCGCAGTTTCGACGACGCACCCTTGCAGCTCTGTATCTGGATCAGGGGTTTGTAGCAGGTATCGGCAACTACTTACGTTCGGAAATCCTGTTTGAAGCACGCGTGAACCCATTCGACCGGCCCTGTGACCTGACGCGTGGGCAATTAGGGCGGTTGGCTCGGGCGACCCTCGATCTGACGCGGCAGTCTTTAGCCACCGCGGGTATTACTAACAAACCGTCCCGTGTCGCGCGCGCACGTCGGGCTGGGTTGTCGCGTCGACATTATCGATTTGCCATATTTGATCGTCAGGGCGAAGCCTGTTTTGGCTGCAAAAATCCGGTACAGCGTCTCGACGTGAGTGGCCGCAGAATATACATGTGCACAACTTGTCAGCCGCCACTCCGGGTAAATCCCCAAAGTGAGGCTCGTACATGAAGTCACCGGCAAAGACTCTATTAATCCTAGGCAATCAGCTGGTACCCATACGACAGCTGCAAGAGGTTTTGCCTGAAGGGTGCGAGAATTACGCGGTCTACATGGCCGAAGATATGGAGTTTTGTCGTCATTATCGCTACCACCAACAAAAATTGGTGCTGATATTGGCCGCAATGCGTCATTACGCGGATGAACTGCGAGCAGCCGGTTTTACTGTGCAATATCGAAATCTTGAAACAGCCGAAATGCCCTTTACCGAGGGGCTTCGTCGGCACTTACAAGATGGCAACTGCGCTGAGCTCTGGC
This sequence comes from uncultured Gammaproteobacteria bacterium, assembly GCA_913050035.1. GTDB lineage: Bacteria > Pseudomonadota > Gammaproteobacteria > Pseudomonadales > Azotimanducaceae > UBA4421. Next base: position 30,907 of record CAJXAC010000025.1, read on the forward strand.
ACATCGAAATCGAAAGTAAACCGTTGCAGTCGCGAGTGGTGGCGCTTTGTGAGGAAGTTGGTGTCGTGCGCCAAGAGATTCAGTCGCCTATGTTTTTGACCAGTCGGTCATTTTTCAAGGAATTTACGGGGCAAAGCAAATCACTGTTTATGGCGCGCTTCTACAAGCAACAGCGCCAGAACTTAGGCATTTTGGTGGACGCTGAAGGGCAGCCCGAGGGTGGGCAATGGAGTTTTGATGCGGAGAACCGTAAAAAGCTGCCACGCGACGTGGTGCCCCCGGAGCTACCCAAGGCCTTTGCCAATGCGTACTTAGCTGAAGTGATAAGCCTTGTCGCAGAATTATTTGTTGATCACCCTGGTAATGCGCGGGAGTTCTGGTGGCCTAGTACGCGCGCCGGGGCGCTGACTTGGCTAGATGATTTTTTGCAACAGCGGTTGGCGCAGTTTGGACCTTATGAAGATGCCATGAGCCAGCGCACCGATACGCTATTTCACAGCGCGCTGAGTCCGCTGCTGAATATTGGCTTGCTTACCCCTGACGAGGTGATCGCCGCAGCCGATTTATGCGACCCGGAAGAACTTGACCGCTTACGTGTGATGCTTGACCGGCACATGGAAAACGTTGCCAGCATTGTTGGCAAATTGGCAAACCGGTTGCAACGTAAATTAATGGCACACCAAAATCGTTCGTGGGATTTTGACCTTGAAGAAGGCATTCTTGATGCGGCGAAACTGCACCGAGTAGTTACCCAGCCATTAAGCCCACTTTCCTATAAACAGGAACAAGACACCAAATTCCGTGATACCGTCGTAACGCTATTGCTGGACAATTCCGGGTCCATGCGGGGCCGCCCCATCACCATCGCAGCAGTTACTGCTGATATTCTGGCACGGACTTTGGAGCGGTGCGGAGTTAAAGTTGAAATTTTGGGATTTACCACACGAGCGTGGAAAGGCGGCCAATCACGCGAATTATGGC
>CAJXAC010000026.1 GCA_913050035.1 uncultured Gammaproteobacteria bacterium
TAATGGGTTTCCCCGTGGCAACCGGAATCCTGATAGCGATCATCTTAACGAGAGTATTTAGAGCTTAGGCCTGTAAGCCTTTAAGTAAAGCCGCGCCTCATAAAAGGGCATGCGGGACAAATGATCAGGGGCATGCACTATTACGATGCTAATACGCAGCGAGTAATACGTGCTGATTTTTGTCAAACGGCAAAAAAGACTATCAGACCCGGGTCTCCGGACCGACTTTTCCAGAACGCTTGAATCCAAGACCTTGGTATCAACCTTGCATACTTCTTAGCAAGACTGATTCGCGAATGTTCGTGAAAGAGCACTATTGGAGGCTAAATGTACACAAGAACTATTTCTCTAATCACAGCTATTACAGCTTTTACAGCCGCTTCATTGCTTCCTGCACAAGCGCAGGCCGACGAAGAGGGCGATGTCGCAGAGCTCGAGGATTTCGTTGTTTCCGAAATCGTTGATGACTTATCGCTCCTGCCGAGTGAACCATCCGAGGGCGCGTTCGGCCTGAGCCTCTCTCTTCTAGAAACTCCAAGGTCAGTCACTGAGGTCAGCTCGGACTTAATAAAAACGTATGCCTTGCGAAGCGTTGATGATTTGGTACGTCTAACCCCCGGAGCGTTCACTAGCTCCTTTTTTGGTATTCGCGGCGCGATGGATATTAGGGGTGAAGCCGCCGACAACTATTTCCGCGGCTTCCGTCGAATCAACAATCCCGGCGCTTTCAACACGATTGTGAGAGGCGCTCACTCACTAGAGATCCTGCGCGGTCCAGTATCGCCGCTCTATGGCAGCGGAAGTGTCGGAGGACAGCTAAATTATTCACCGAAGTCGGCAAAGAGCGACACAGCGAAGTATATCAGCGCACCGACCGGTAGACTGGATCTCACGTTGGGCTCGTACAACCAGCGGATACTTTCTGGAGAATACGGAATGCCCTTCACTGTCGGGGGCAAACAGGCCGGTATGTACATATTCGCAGAAGTCGAGGACTCGGAATCCTTCTACCACGGCTATGCGCCGACGAGCGAACTAGTACAAGTAGCATTCGACGTAGACTATAGCGACTCGACCTCTATTGAGTTCGGAATACAGCACCAAACCACAGACAGTATTCAAGTTCCAGGCTGGACCAGAGTCACCCAGGATCTAGTGGACAACGGCACGTACATTACGGGAACTCCGGATTCGCGAAACGACGCCTCAAACGCTATTGGCGCTGACCGGCTAACTCCTCAAGAATCAGGGTTCGTAACGCCTTTTGCGCCATTTTTCATTAATAACTCCTTCAGTGGCGTAACCACTTTTTGCGGTAATAGCACCGCCCAAGGACTCACCTTTACGTTCAAAGGAAAAACACAGGACGTCTGCGCCTTCAACCCGGTTAATCCTATTACGAACGTTGGCACGGCCAAAATCGACCATAGAACCACCTTTATTGACTCGTTGGACTTCGCCGACACTACAGCAACTACTGCATACTTCGATGTTGTAACGAATTTCGACAGCGGCACCGTGTGGAAAAACCAATTTTTCTACGACTATCTCGATCACACGAAGCACCAGAGCTGGGGATTCACAGCGCTGTATCCCGGCGCTGAGGTGATGGAGTTTAGATCAAGCTTTACTAGAACCATCGAAACCGATGTTGGCTCCTCTACTACTGTGTTGGGCGCCAGCATTCGGAAAGAGGACAAGGACCATAAAGAGGCGTGGTTTGACGAGTTTTTTGATCGTAGGGACATGTTGGTAGGACCGACCCCTGACGATAGGATCGATTGGGCGGTAGTCAACCCTTGGGCAGACGCTACCATTCTTTATGATGAGGATGGGAATGTGACCGGCCTTGATGGAACAGTTAGACGAAACTTTAACGGCGAACAAAAAAGCGTTCTATACAATGCAGGTGCTTTCTTTTTCACTGACACAAAAATCGGCCCGATTAAGGTGCTCGCGGGGGCAAGGTATGACAAATTCAGCGCCACCTCACGAGAGGATGCGAGGACTCTGCTCGGTATTCCGTTCGATTCTTCCGGTATTCAGAGAGGCGACAAGAGTGCCACGAGCTATAACCTCAGCGTATCGTATGATGCAGGTAACAGCTTCATCCCATACGTTACTGTCGCGGAATCTAATAGCCTGAGCACAAACCAACTTGGGGGCATTCTCCCAGGAACCGTGGGCGACGGCAGTTTCGTACAGGGTTCAGAAATCAAAGAGGCTGGGCTTAAGTTCAACGCTTTAGACGGAGGACTTTACGCCGCTTTAGCCTACTATGATCAGGAGAAAACATACCGAGACGCCCAAACCCAAGCGTTGGTTGCCGTGTTTGGTAAAGGCTACGAGGGAGAACTCAGATTAGTCCTCAGCGAGTCATTTTCGCTCGCGGCTACTTTCACGAAAAGCGATACAACAGAGATTAGCGATGGCGCTTTAGCGGTTATAAACCTTGAGCAATTCGCGCAGCAAAACGGCCTCGAGGCGACTGACTTGTATGGCGGCAGAGTGGCGGGCAGTCGCGGCACCTTTATAGGTAGTCAAGTCGAAGTGGATCGAGGCGGTCTACCGGATACAGTTGCAAGTGCGTACGCCAGCTATTCTATGGCGATTGGAGACGCCAAAGCGATTGCTAGTCTGGGTTTCACCTACGCTGACGAAACTTATATGGACGTAATGGAATCCGTTTTGCTCCCGTCATATTCAGTTTGGACGGCGTCTTTGAGCTACCTGTCCGGAAGTTATGAAATCATGGCAACCGTCAACAACCTCACTGATGAGAAGTACTACACATCTGCTGATCTGTTCGATTCGGTAGTTGTTAAGCCGTCCGAAGGTCAAACAGTTTCGGTAATTTTGAGCTACAAATTCTAAGAGGTGCTTTATTAGTGAATGTGCACGGCGTTTCCATCTTGAGACGCCAGTGTATCGTTCAAGGCGCTCTCGGTTTCATCTTGATTTCGAAATAAGTTCGTAAGCAGCCTCCAGAACACGCGTATCGACAACCGCATTTGCATCCGGGAGTTCCTCTACCCCACCTGCAAGTAATGAAGGGTACATTTTTTCCTCCATAATGCCTGCATCTACCCAGAAGAGTCCTTTTTCCTGAGTCAGGTCGCTCTTCATATACTCGGCTTGAATAAGATTTTGCTTCATCTGCTGAGCTCGATCTAGCCCAAGGTTTCTACCATATTCACTCAATACTAGGTCGACACCGAAAACAGGATTCTCAAAGTTAGCGCGCCAGCCCTGAATTGTTCCGGCCAAAAATCTCACTGCTTCTTGGAAGTTTTCATCCAAAAATTGACGGTGGCAAAAAAGCATATTCGCGTAGCCGTGAAGCCCCAAATCAGCCCAGCTCGTAAAAAAATAATCAATATTCGGTTTCATCCCATACTCGTTTTCGAGAGTAATCGGCTGATTTACCGCAAAACCAGAATAGGCATCACCCTGATTTTCCACTAGGGACGAAACCGAGTATCCAGCCGGAAGATAGGTGTAATCCAACGGCAGCCCGGCTAGCGTTAAGGCCGCGTCTACGATCGTTTTAACGCCTTCCTGCCCTAGGAAACGGCAACCCACTAAATCTTCCGCTCGTCGAACTGGACGATTAGCAAGCGATATCACACCGCCAGGAGATCGCTGGTATTGCGCCCCAATAATCACGAAGTCGTTACCAAGGTTAATCGCCTCAATGAAGCGCCGAAGGTCATTGTCAAAACCTAGCTGGGCCGCCGCCGCAGCAACACTCACTGAGGGCATAGGAGCATTCGGGCCGCCAGGAAGAAAGATCGGTTTTACGCCGTAAGAACTGTAGAAGCTTTTTGCCTGGGCTACAAAAAGGCCGGCATATTCAACGTTATTTATCCAGGCGAGGGCCACCCTCAACTGCGACACATCCTCCGATGCCATTTCTTCACTGCCGCAGCCGTGCAGCAAGCCGGAGGCAACAGTCGACCCACCAAAGAATTTGACGAGACTAGGCGTTGTCACCGAAATCGCTCCGATTCGGGCTAACGCGCGTCGCCTATTGATCAAGATACCACCGTTATTTTTTTTCAAAGCTTGCCTCAATCACTCCATCTTGAACGGTACTTTTGCTCAACCGCACTTGCAACAAGGAAGAACCCCACTGACAGGAGGCAAGATATAATCGCAGCAGCCCAGGAGACGTCCATTCGCAAAGTACTACGAGCGCTTGTCATTACATACCCTAGGCCCTGCAAGCCCATCAAAAATTCAGTCACCAAAGCGACTAAGATACATATTGGTGCCAATAACCTGACAGAGACTAGGAGATTAGGCATCGCACTAGGCAGCGCTAAATATCGAAAGAAAGTTAGCATCTTAAATCCTTTAGGCTGACAGTTAAGGGATGAAAAAAAGTCTTTCCGGGTACTATTTACATCCTCTAGGCCAGAGAGAAAAAGTAGATAACACGGGAAAAAAGTAAGTATGGCGGTGATCATAATGACGGAGTGACTTCCGTAGCCGACCAAGCGCACAATAATCGGAATCATCGCAACGATTGGAATTGAGCGAAAAAATAAGCTCATTGGCATTAGCAAACCGTTAAATAGCGGCGTCGCCCAAGATAGCGACGCGACGATGGTCCCCATCGCAATACCCAGGATCAAACCGCCGAGTGCCGAACTCAACGTGTACCAAGCATGGGACATGAAATATTCGGGATCAGAAAGAAACGCAGTTCCCACTTGAATAGGCGATGGCGCGACGATCGAGTTGTAGTCATTCACCGTGACAAGAACCTGCCAAAAAACCAACAAAATCAATATGGTCCAGTAACGGACAATAGCCCCGACCAACCAGACGCGCATCATAAATACCGCCGGAAGAAAGCAATCCGAATCAGAGAAATACATACGAAACCAGTAATGGTCAGCAAAGTTCCGAACAACGCGGCACTCCAAAGCAGCTCAATTTGAAAGTTTTGCATTGCGCTCACCAATATGACTCCTAGGCCGCTCCCAGAACCGAACCATTCACCTAAAATGGCGCCTAAGACAGCCGCACTTGCGCCCAATTTCAACCCGTCAAACAGACGCGGGACGGCAGCCGGCAGTTGAACAAAACGAAGTTTTTTCCATCTCGATGCTCCGAAGACGATCGTAACGTCTCGCTGGATTGCGGTTGTTTGGTTGATACCAGATATAGCGGCAACGAAAAAAGAGAAAAAAACCGAAAGTGTCGCAATAGCTACAGGAGTAGCTCCTTCGCCCACAGTGATGATCAGGAGAGGGCCAAGGGCTATAAGCGGCAGTGCGTTGACGAACGTCGCAAATGTCGAAAGCCCAGGGTAGAGGCGAGGAATTAGAAAACCTAAGATAGCGAGCAAAGCGCCAATCAGGGTTCCAAATAAAAGCCCAAGAACGGCATTGACCCCTGTCACGCCAGCATTTCTAACTAACAACTCCAGATTGGGGCGCGAATTTAGATAATCAAATATAGAAGAAAGTGGCGGCCAAGTGCTGCCTAGCCATCCCCGGTTGCCTGTTATTTCCCAAGCTAAAATCAGGATAACCACGCCCAAACACCATCGTGAGTAAGCCAAGATATCGTTCACGAAAGGAGTTCTGTAGCACAAATTTCGTCCAGTCGAGCCGTCACCGATTCAACCAGACTCAAAAAATCTTTTTCACGCGAGGTCTCCAACGTTCTCGGACGAGGTAGCGGAACTGGGTACTCGGAGATAACGGTCCCAGGGTTCGGCGACATCATCAATATCCTATCTGATAAAAAAACAGCTTCCTCTAAACTATGGGTGACGAGCACGGTGGTTGTAGGCTTCCTTGACCAGATTCGCTGGAGCTCCTGATTCATCATCCGTCGAGTTACCGCATCTAGCGCACCGAAAGGCTCATCTAGGATCAACAAGTCCGGTTGTAACACAAGCGCGCGGGCGATGCTTAAACGCTGCTTCATGCCGCCAGAAAGCTGCGACGGCCTAGCATTTGAAAATTTAGATAGCTTCACAAGCTCCAGAAGCTCCTCGACACGCTCGGGGTCGATCGGCAAGCCAGCCAAACGAAAAGGCAAACTTACGTTTCCTACGGCGTCTAACCAGGGCATTAAGCCATGCTCCTGCATAGCCATTCCAACACGCTGCTTGGCTATTAGTTCGCGGGGGTGATCATCTCCCACCTTAATTACCCCATCCGACGGCTCATCCAATCCTGCGATCATGCGAAGCAAGGTACTCTTGCCGCATCCCGACGGGCCAACCAGCGCTACAAACTCATTCCTATAGATTTCAAAACTGATATCGACAAGCGCATCCACATAGTCCGAGCGACTAAGGTGAAAGCGTTTACTAACGCCATCGATTTCGATAAAGGGCTGCATCACAGAGGTAGGAGGAGACCCATCCAAGGGGGAACCTAAAGTTTCTTTTTGGAATTCAGCCACCCTCGCTGAACATCCAAGCGCTTACCGGGCCGCGTTCTTATAAAATTCTCCTATCCCATGCTCCCGCGGCAGGTATTGACCCCCATACCAAGACCCGCGCACGTGGCGCCGGCGTCCGGCCACGCCATCTGCCGTCCCCCGAGCAGCCGAATGCCAAAGTTTATAATCGTGCAAGATCACATCGCCGCGTTCAGCGAAGACAGGGACCTCTCCAGGAACAGCGCCGAAAGCCCAACTGCCGATCTCATCTCGATCAATTTCTCTGCGATGCGATCCAGGTACAACCCTCAGGAAGCCATTAGCTGGTGACGTGCTGTCTATGTGGACAGTAAATGCAAAGCTTGGCCAGGCTACGCTGGCCTCATCAGAGTTAAAATCCGAGTGCCAACCTATGCGCGAATACTTTGACCCCGCATCCGCGCGCGAGTCCTGATACACAACGCCAAAACGCGCATAGTCATTCAACCAAGGTTCCTTGACATCAAAAACTCTCCGAGCAACGTCTTTATACATTTGCAAACTAGCTGCCTCGGCGACTGAGGCCGACAAATCAGAGCAATTGATTACGTAATGCCTATAAGGCTTGCCGTCAATCAAGGCTCCCGGTTCATCGAGAAGACGTGACCCATATTTTTCATCCAAATCACCATCGACGAGCTGACTTTGGGCCAACGCTAGGTCCGTTTCAATTTTGGCAATCGTGGCTTCCGATATCAGCCCCTTTAAAACAACATACCCGAGCTGCTGGTATGCCTCGGCCAGAGCTTCCAAATCTAAGTTCTTTGAATCAAATTCCATCTCGAATACTCAAATCTAAATTCAATTTTCGTTCAAAGAGGTGCGTCAAAAAAGGCTCTTTGCAACAACTGATTAATCACCATCTACAAGTCTTTGAAGACCGAGTAGCCAGCTGCTTGGCTTAAAATTTTCCTAGGAATCAGGTAGTAGTCGGCCATAAAAGATGCTTTCTGATCAAGCACTTATGCTACTTTGAGGACGAATAGATCGCAAGCGTATAGAGCAATCTAGGCTCGTTTTAGCCAGACTTTTTTAATAGTTAATGCGGACTTATGTAAGCCGGCTGAACGAGTTCGTGCATCTCCTTTCAACAACCAGTTACCAAGCTTAGGAAATCACTTAAATTCAACAACCCAGTATCAGTTCAAACTCACGTCCACTGTACACGGCCTTTACAGTGGTACTGCAAACAGCGATTGGCATTCGCTCCTGTTATTCTGCTATGCCCTCGATGGCAATAAATTCACCACCTTGTGTTCGTATGACCTGATGCGTCGACAAAACCGCTTCTGGCGAGATCCCACCTAGAATATGCGGGTAAAGTTCCTCATTGGAGCCTTCGAAATCTGCAGGCGTATCGCCAACCGGCGCTGTTCCCTCAAAAACCGTTTCTACCCCAGTAGCTTTTAGGCTATCTACCGACATACGAAGACACAGCCACTTTCCGGCCACACCCTGGTAAAAATGGTTAGCCACTGTCAGCAGTTTCTCCGGATTAGCAGTCCCATGAGTAAAACCATCTTGTTTGTAGGTGGGAGGGTAATAAATTCCGTCCGAAGTAGTCTTAGCGGCCTCCCAAAGATCCGCCTGAATAAGATGAAAAACATAAGGATGCTTTTTTTTCATATTTTCACCATCCATTGCCAAGCTCAAGCCAGGTTGAATCGCAAAAACCATGGCTAGGGCGAGAGTAAATAGAGTTTTTATCTGCATTGTGTTTCCAATACGTAAGCGCGCGCTTAACATATCAAAACAATCGTGGACGTTGTGAACGAATGTCGCCTAACCGCAACAAACCTCACTACTGGTCAATTGAGATAGAAAGATTGCCAAAAAAGCAGCTAATCACGAGAGATGTTCCGCCACTTATAAAACCAAAGATCTATTTTCTATGTTCGAACCACTAAATAAGTATTTTAATCTCGACGAAAATCGAACGACTGTTGGTCGCGAAGTGACGGCCGGCCTAACCACCTTTCTAGCGATGGCTTACATCACCGTTGTCAACCCGCTTATTCTGACAGACGCGGGAATGGATTTCGGGGGGGTGTTTGTTGCCACCTGCTGCGCCGCCGCCTTGGGTTCTTTGGTGATGGGGCTTGTTGCGAATTATCCCGTAGGCTTGGCTCCCGGAATGGGTCAAAACGCATTCTTCACCTACGCCGTCGTTATAGGTTCGGGCCACCCCTGGCAAACCGCACTTGGGGCGGTTTTTATCTCTGGTATTTTATTCATTCTGCTCAGCATTTTACCAATCAGAGCTTGGCTGATTAATTCAATTCCTAAAAACCTGAAGCTGGGCATGGCTACAGGAATTGGTTTTTTCCTTGCATTCATTGCTCTGAAAAATGCGGGAATAGTAGAGGCAAATGCGGCCACTCTTGTGGGTCTCGGTGAATTAATCAGCTTCCCCGTGCTGATGGCGTTCGGCGGTTTTGCAGCTATCACCGCGCTGGCGTCAATCGGCTTTAGAGGTGCGGTAATACTAGGTGTTCTTTGTGTATCCGCCGTGGGCTGGCTCACGGGGCAAGCTGATTTTCTTGGCGTTGTCTCCCAGCCCCCGTCAGCTAAACCGGTATTCATGCAGCTTGATATAGCTGCAGCACTGGATCTATCTATGATCAGCGTGATTTTGACTCTTTTGTTAGTGGACGTATTCGACACAGCAGGAACATTAGTGGGAGTCGCGACGCGCGGGAATCTCGTTGACGAATCGGGTCGCTTGCCTCGGCTAGGAAAGGCTTTATTAGCAGATTCGAGCGCGACAGCCGCAGGCGCATTACTCGGAACCTCATCTACAACTAGTTATATAGAGAGCGCGGCAGGCGTAGAGAGCGGAGGCAGAACAGGCCTAAGTGCCGTCGTGGTTGGCATTGCTTTTTTGCTTTGTCTCGTTTTTGCGCCATTGGCCCAGAGTGTTCCGTCCTACGCTGCTGCGGCTGCTCTGCTTTTTGTCTCTGCCTCTTTGGCGCAGAGCATCGTCGATATTGATTGGAACGATTTAACGGAGTCTGCGCCAGCGATTTTGACAGCGCTTATGATGCCACTTAGCTTCTCCATTGCCGATGGCATAGGCATCGGCTTTATTAGCTTCGTAGCCATAAAAACTTTCTCAGGCAGAGTATCGGAGGTACCGGTAGCCGTTCATTTTATCGCGGCCGTATTCCTCTTAAAGTTTATGTTTCTTTGAACGTTGCAGAAATCACCCGGTAACGCGTCAACCCCTGGCTTGCGGCCTAGTTTTAGTGCCAACACCTACGCTTGCGAGTGCGGCAAGCGCTGCGCTTCCGGTAGACAGAAATCAAAAAACGTCACTGCAGCTAAACTGCAGTGACGTTATGGCCTTGGCTACCTTAGACAACTAAAACGTATACTCGATTTTGGCCAGAATGTGGCGTGGCAGCTCGGGCAAAACAATATTACTACCAAACAAGTTCGGGAAGTTCGATCGAAAATAAAGTTCATCCGTCAGGTTCTTGCCTGTGACTACAACACTCCAACGCTCAGATTCCCAACCTGCGCTCATGTTAAATAGAGTATACGCAGGAAGCATAATGCTGTTGGAAAACCCAGACGGGACCGAATCAACGTCAGCAACACTAGCGCTTAGACTGAATCCGTTCCCAAACGAATACGTGCCGTAGGCAGAGAAAATATTCTTCGGCATCCCCGCTCTCTTACCGCCGCTCGCCTGGGTGCTCACCGCGCCGCCGATTTGTCCACCAAACAATAGATGTGGCGCTATTCCGGGGAGATCTCCGGCGCCGAAGAAGCTGAACCGATCCCCGTCTGCCACGCTAGCCAAGTTGGTCGCCTCTACTTGCGTATAAGTCATCCCAACCAACAGCTGCTCGTTTACTGACCACCTTACTTCGAATTCCGTTCCCTCGGTTGATACAGCCTGATTCGTTACGATCGATTGAGCTGAGAAGTCCGTTCTCTCTTGCTCATACATAGAGAGCGAGAAGTACAACCTGTCGTCCAAGAGTTGGCCCTTAATTCCGTATTCCGTGAGCTCTGAAGTGTCGAATGCTTCTCCCGAAGCCACATTGCTTACAGTAAGCTCCCCTCCTTGGCCTGCAATAACGGTTGCTTGCTCCGAGAGGGTGATATATGGGATTAATCCAGTTTCGCCGATGTCATAAGAGACACTGAAGGTCCACGAAGTTCCGGACACGTCGCCGTCAGCTTTAAGATCGACACAACTACCGTCTGTGCAGAAGTTGTTCGAGCTTGCAAGAAGCAGTTTATCCGCTGGTTGCATGCTTTCCATTTCGATGGAGTCATAGCGAATACCAGCTAGGATTGATAAACCATTGTACCAAGTGAGATCGGTCATAAACCCGATTCCAAGGTCCATGTAATCCCCAATGTAATATTCCGTGTAATCATCGTGGATTCGAGTCGCAAGTAGGCGTGCGTCTAAGGCTGTGCTGGGCCCTGTTAGATCTCTCCGGTGGAAGTACTCGTTGGTATAGTCATCAGCGTGCTCGAAATCCGTGTATCTGAGGGACGGCGAAAACTGCACGATAGCTCTCATGGTGTCTCTTTCGAAGAGTTTTTCTATGATCAATTTTTCCTCGATCACATAGGTGTCATGAAACTGAGAAAACCCGTATGCATTTTCATTGAGATTTTCGTAAGACTCGTAAAACAGCTTATTCGTGACTTCCCAGCCCGACTCGAGATCCATGATGATATCGAAGTACAAAGTGGTTACTTGGTTCTCTAACGTGTCGTCTGACGCGATAAGGGTTAAAGACGGATCCAACTTAGTTGTACCCACTCCAGTAGTTAACGCCATTGCCGCGGTATTGAAAAAGTCCCCAGCGTCAGGCCCGAAGGGCTGACTGAATTCTTCGAAGGTTCCCGCATAATCTGCACCGATCGGGCTGACCCACCAGGCGTAAGGGTTTAGATCTGTGAACCCATCGCCATCGATATCGAATTCTTGATGAGAGATCTTACCATCCCCATTCACGTCGAGCGGGTCGGGAGATCCCGTGATGTAGGTGCCATTATCAATTAAGTCCTGCGTAATCCTGTTCCAGCCGGCATTCTGCGCGCCTGCGAAATCATGATACATTCCACCAAACTGAAGCTGCACAGTGTCGCTCAAATCGACATCAAAGCTGGCCTGTATCAGGGACTGCTCAACGCCAGGCGCGTTCTTGTAAAAGCTCCCAGAGTTTTCTAGTTCCCCGTAGAGATAAAAACCCATTGGCTTTCCGCCAATTTCCGCGGGACCGCCGATCTCCGCTGTGAGAACGCTCTTGTCCCAACTACCTGTGGTGTACGAGAGCGCTCCCACGTTTTCGGCAATATAAGCCCCTGTTTCCTCTATGCGAGCTGATTTTGGATTGAAGTTCAAATAACCGCCAATCTTCGCCGGCCCATATATTGGTGAGGCCGGCCCTCTAACAATGTCCACCCGATCAGACGCCCCGATCGGCGTTGGATAATTTCCAGGGTTGTCTAGCCTGCGGACTCCCCTGAAATACGTTTCTCCAGGCGTTCCTCTTACGTCAAGAGCTCCCGCAACGCCGAAGAAGGATTGCGTGAACGAACCAGGGGAAACCAAGATCAATTCGTCGATGTCTTGCATGTTGAAGCGATCCATCATCTCCTCACTGATAGTCGAGGCGCTTCTTGGCGTTTCCAATATCGATTTTCCGAATCCGAAAATCGAGTCAACATTTTCGCCTGGTAGACTATTTAGGTCTCCCACGACAACCTGTTCCTCAATGATCTCCTCTTCTTCGGAGTACGCCATGGGCATAGCGAAGAAGAAGGCGAGAATCGGCATCATTTTCACCGTATTTTTTAGAGCGCTTTTCAGACTTTGGTTCGATTTATGCACCGTCGTTCCTTAAAAAGTTTTGCTAATTCAGTTTTTGTATTAATTGTATGCAAGGGCACGTTTGCGCAACAGCTCCTCCATTAAAAGGAACAATGCAATAGGTGTGCCCAGACCCTTTTCTTCAAGGGCTTAACCTGCTGGTCGCTTAATGATTTTTTTCGGCCAGCAAGAGTGCAAATTATACATACCTGCACCAAGATAGTGCAGGTTAGCTTTACGTTTTCTATATTTTCATTGTTTGGTCAAAGGAGGAAAATACATGTCACTTATTCCTGAAGCGCTGGGGACCAAGAGCGATCTTTTCTCCTCAATGAAGGTTTGCACTAAACTTTGGAGTTATACGAGACTTCTTTTGCTGACGTACTTCGCCATTGCATTGTGCGCTGGCTTTTTTTACTCGAAGCCGACAGCTGCAGGACCGCTCGAGACAGAAGCCCAACCGATACAAGTCAGGGTCGTTTTGGTAACCATGTTTGAGATTGGCGCCGACGAAGGAGACGCTGCAGGAGAGTTCCAACTTTGGAAAACCAGACGAAATCTAAAAGAGCGCTTCCCTTTCCCACACTCACATCACGATCTTTATTATAACGAAGAATCCCAAATTTTAGGCATGGTTACCGGGATAGGAACCGCGAAATCTGCGGCCGCCATAATGGCGCTCGGCTTAGACCCGCGGTTCGACCTATCGAAAGCATATTGGCTAGTTGCAGGGATCGCAGGCATTGACCCCGAAGATGCCTCGATCGGCTCAGTTGCCTGGTCTTCATTTCTGGTCGACGGCGATCTTGGTCATGAGATCGATGCCCGCGAAATACCTAGTGATTGGGATACTGGTTTCTTCGCGAGAAAGACAAAATTCCCCTACGACCCAGACCGGCCAATTTCTACAGGCGAAGTGTTCCAAGCAAATCCTCGTTTGCGAGATTGGGCGTTCGAACTAACCAAAGATACGGCGCTAATCGACGACAAGAGTCTTCTACAAAACCGCATGCTTTATACAGATCACCCGAATGCGAGGAAACCGCCTTTCGTTCTGACAGGAGGTCACATTGCTGCAATGACTTTCTGGCACGGCAAAATCATGAACGACTGGGCTAACCGTTGGGTGAGTTACTGGACAGATGGCGCTACCGACTTTGTTACCTCCGGAATGGAGGACACTGGCACATTTCAGTCTCTGTATTATCTTAACAAAATTGGACGTGTAGACTTGGAGAGATTGTTAGTGCTTCGCGGAGGCAGCAATTTCACAATGCAGCCACCCGGGATATCGGCCGCAGAAAATTTATTGAGGGAGAATTCTGGTTTCGCTGGAATGACTGCTTCGCTAGAAAATATCTATATCGCTGGCTCTGTCGTTGTCGACGAGATAATAGATAACTGGGACCGCTACTCGACAGAAGTGCCAGGCAAAAAATGAGAAACCCCGTATCGCTTTTTCTCTTACAGCGAAGAGTCAGAGCTAACACTCGCCGCCTGATGGGACAGAGGCGAAGCATTGTGCCTAACTTCTTGCAAAAAGTTACCGCAATCATCCTGTTATATGGCGCGCTCTACTCTCAAGCCGATACGATGGCCGAATCTTTCAATGCCATAAGGCAAGACCAGGTTGCTCTGCGGCAATTTTTGCAACAGTTCCCAAAAGGTGGCGATCTTCACAATCACCTATCAGGGACCGTCTACGCAGAGTCCTACCTTGAATGGGCCAGCGAGGATGGAAAGTGTATTGATACAACTACGTTGAGCATCAGCAATCCTCCCTGTGGGCTTACGCCTGCAAACAAACCTTTAGCTGAAATCCTTCGCGATTCATCATCTTTCCCAATAGATCCAATAGTAGATGCACTTTCAACGAGAAATTACGACCGGAGGACGGTCTCCGGCCATAATCAATTCTTCGCGACATTTGACCGTTTCAGAATAGCTGCTGAAGGGCGATTTGGCGACATGGTCGCGGAGGCGCGCGTTCGAGCTGGCAATCAGAATATTTCTTACTTAGAGCTAATGCAAAGCGTTGGAATGATGGACGCTATTGCGCTTGCACCGGTGCAAAATAATTCTGAAGAAGATGCAACCATCGCCTTAGACGAGGCCAAAATCGACGGGATAGTCGAAAAAGTAATCGAACGGCTAGATATCATTGACGACCGACAAAATGAAATCCTCGGTTGCGAAAAAACACAGCCACAAAACGCCGCAGCATGCGAAGTTCAGGTTCGATTTCTAGCCCAAGTCTTGAGGAATTTTAGCCCCGCGCAGGTTTATGCGCAGACCATGTTGGCTTTCAAGCTTATTCAAGCCGATGAACGAATAGTCGGATTGAACTTCGTAGCTCCCGAAGATCATAGAATTGCCTTACGCGACTATAAAAAACACATGGCGTTCGTTAGGGATCTTAGTCGCCAATATCCTGACGGCAAAAAAGGTATAACGCTTCATGCTGGAGAGCTTACTCTGGGCTTGGTTCCACCAGAACACCTCGGATGGCATATTAGAGAGGCTGTAGAAACAGCTGGTGCGCTTAGAATTGGGCATGGCATCGACATTGCGTACGACCAAGACATGGCATCTCTTTTAAAAACAATGTCGGAGCGCAAAATTTTGGTCGAAATAAATCTGACGAGCAATGACGTGATTCTTGGAGTCACTGAGTCCGCCCACCCCTTGTTGACATACATGAGACATAAAGTACCAGTGACGCTATCCACAGACGATGAAGGCGTTTCGAGGATCGACTTAACCCATGAATATCAGCGAGCGGCGATTGATTACAAACTTAGCTATCAGGACCTCAAAGAGATATCGAGGAACTCCCTGCAATACAGTTTCCTGCCGGGAGAGCCTCTCTTCACTGACGTCGGTTCGGAAAATGTTACGAGGCAATGCTATGGCGAGGCGCTGGGTGCTAGCCCGGCATCAACAACCTGTGCAGCCTTCCTTTTTGAGAGCCTGAAGGCAAACTTGCAATGGCAGTTGGAATCAAGATTCTCTTTTTTTGAGGCGAGGTTTCAAAATCGCCGAGCTCACCCAGAATCCCTCAAAGGTAGGCTTTAATCGTGCCGTATATTTCCGGTTTGTTAGCCTCAAGTTCCTGCGGGGTCAGGCCTTCAATTGAGTGAGGATAAATTAGCCAGTCATCGGTGACATGCAGATAATAATCCGGAAGCCTCTCCGTTTTGTTGCGCTTGGGTTTAAAATAGGGCACTGCAACTCTGACGTCTTGCGGCATGTTTAGCTTTAACCTTTTTTTCATGTCTTCGACAATGGCGTCGATCGTTTTACCGGTGTCAAACACATCGTCCACTATCAGTACTTTGTCCTCTGATGAGAGGTTCTTAATAAGGTAATTGATGCCGTATATAACGACTTGATCGGACTGGTTTTCTATTCCGGAGTATGACTGCGTCCTAACTAAGATATGGTCCGTCTCGACTCCATGGTATGCAAAGAATTCCTGAATCGCTAAACCGATAGGGGCCCCTCCCCGCCAGAGGGCCACAATAAATGTCGGTTCGAAGCCATCGCTTCTAACCACATCGGCCAGTCGAAAAGAATCCTCAAGAAGATCTTGGGCTTGGATGTAGATTTTGTCAGTCATTATCTTATGATCACCAAATTAAGTAGCAAAAAACTATCGATTAACCTTTTTCAATTTAACAGAGTTTTGCCTTCGTCTTATGAATTCACCTAGCGCCTCCAAAATTTTTGTATCCGAGAAAGAACATATTGCCGATTCCTATCGCCTAGGAGCTACTATCTTCGGGAGCGGCTACCGGCCGACCTTCGTGCTTGGCGTTTGGCGCGGAGGCAGCACGGTAGCCCTAGCGGTCCAAGAGTGCTTGGCTTATCTGGGCGTCGCCACAAACCATATCACCGTTCGCACATCCTATGAGGGAAGGGACCAATACGAGACTTCTCTTAAATCTAAAGAAAAGATAAGAGTGCATGGCAAAAGCTACGCTTTAGAGTCTATAACAGCGGACGATCGTCTCTTAATCGTCGATGACGTTTATCGGAGTGGCCGACACACTCGAGCCGTAGTCGACAAGCTGTCTGAAGGGTTACGCCGCAATATGCCTAAGGATGTGCGGGTAGCTGCGCTGTGGAAACATACTGACGTCACTGCACCGGATCCTGACTATTTTTTGCACGAGACCGACCAATGGGTAGTCCTACCCTATGAAATGCGCGGAATCAGCGAAGATGAACTTCGCACACACAAACCATTCTTAAGTGACCTCTTGAATTAAAACTCGCTAGCCACTCAGTCCCAGCAACTGGGACAACTGCTCGCTGACCTGCTCCTCCGTATGGCCTGCGCACCAATGGCGCCAAATACGCCTGGCCGACACCGGATTTTCTGGCTCACCGGGCAAAGGGGTCACTTGAGTTTTGTTGTAGATAAATAAACCTGCCAGACCCACATCCGGATGCTGGGGATGACGCCAGTTTTTGCACAACCAGCGCCCATAATATCTCCGAAATTTCTTATGCCGCTTACTGGCGAGTCGCTGCAAATATTTACGCCAGCGGTAGTTATCAAACACCTGAATGTTTTTCAGTTCGGTTTCTACCTGCTCACTCATTGCTGGAGATCCAGTTTCCAGATACACCAGCTCGCCCTCAGTCGTCAGTGCGGGCACGACCAGCCAGGAATCCCTTTTGCGCGGATATGGCGCAAACATATTCCATGTGTGTGCAAGGTTGAACAATCTCAGCATTGGTTCGAAGGGTAAGCGTGCATCTTGTTGCAAATTAAATTGTTCGATCACCGCTGTACGCCATGCCGGAATGGTTTGAACATTCCACGTCAAAACAGCCAACAGCATCACTGCAACAAACGCCTGAGACAGTGCGCCCGGGAATCTGCTCGGGTCGCGCCAAGGCAACACTACGGAGAACAGTCGACCAAAACCCTCACGGTGACGACCAATCCAGTGGTACACACGGTCACCAAACGGGGCAACAAATACAATGAGAGGTGCGAGTAAGAAAAACACCGGCGATGCCCTAAACAGGGCTGCCAACGCAGCGGTCTTGGTTGTTAGCGCACCCGTGCTGTCTTCTACGACCCAGCTAAATTCTTGCTCTAGCAACTGTGCGACATCAGCTCTGCTTTGTGCGGGAAAAATTTCCGCTTTGTCCAAGAAAAGAAAGGTTCGCAGCAGGTGGCAACTTTTTTCACAAAACGAGCAGGGCTGATCGTAATAGACGGTTAGGCGTTGAGCCCGCGCACGACGCGGAGTGAATAAAAAGGCTTGCACCCGATCCCAAAAGCTTGAGGGCAAAAACAACAACACCGTCGTAATGGAGACAAATGGGAATAAGCCGATTTGCATGTTGAACAAAAAGCCCACTTCTAGACTTACGAATGCTAGAACGCCCAGGTAGCGGAACGTGGGGTTAAGCCAGGGCGAAAATATCAGCACAGGCCCCACCAGCTCCAACCACCAGACATAATGTGTAAGTGGTACAGTCAAATGGTGCCAGTCGCGCCACTGCTGGGCAATCCAAGTATTTAAGTCATCGAGGTGCAAGGTATAGTAGATGGCGGTTCCATCAACTTGCCATTCAGCCCCGGTCTTTAACCACGCGGAAAAAAAATATACCGCCATGGCCTGCAGCAAAATTGCCGCCGTGGCCACGCTTAAGTAGGTATTAGTGGCGTTCAACGGCACAGCAGCACTTGGGGTTCTGTTGCGTACTAAGGTGGCGTCTACGGAATAACGTGCGCCCAATGGTAAAAACATACTCCAGAACAACATGGCAACCAGCAACATGTCCCCGCCCTGCAAGAGCATGGGGGCACGGAAATGCAGGGATCCCAAAAGTACAAAACTAAACAGCGTACTCAGCCGTGTCCGATAACCGAGTATCAAAGCCATAGCACTCACAAAGGCCACGCCATTGAGTAGAGCCGCCCACAACCAGTGGCCATGGACAAAATACAAAGAGAAACGCCAATTGTTGTTCCACTGAATAATCCATTCTCGTGGTGCGACGCCCTCGTCACTCAGCCAAAACACAAGATCCGGCGCTCTGATCAACAAATCGGCAATGAGAATTAGCCCCAGAGCAATACGAAATAACGCCAACCCGCGCAGATCGATGCTGAATACCGAGCGGATGTCAGGGGCAAGAAGGTTGGCTGTCACAATGGTTCCCAAAATAAGTCATGCTAGTCGCCGTCAGTAGCCGCGTTAGTGGCACCGGCTACGTGCTAAGGATTTCGTAATCGTGCTCGGTCGATCAAAATGGCCCAATTACCGCGGCGCCAAAACTCTAGGATCGTAAAAACCCAGGCCGCGTCCGTTGTAGTCCATATCAAAACCGAGGCGGGTGCGTGTTTTTTCCGGCAGGGCGAGAACATCCGCTATCGGTATCGACAGGTGTTGGTTTTCCTCGGTTCGCAGCCACCCCAGAGTGTAGGTGAATAAAACGCCATACCGCCACTGATCTTCGGTGATATTAGCGCCGCCGCCATGGAGCGTTCCCCCCAACCAAAAAAGCACCGATCCCGGTTGCATTTGTGCACGAACAATTTCGTTCGGCTTAGCCACTCGGTCGGCGTCCCAGCGATGGCTCCCCGGCACTATTAGTGTGCCCCCGTTTGCCGCCGTGAACTCACTTATCGCCCACATACTGGCCAGGATTAAGTTTGGCCGAGGCGGGGTCCAGTAGGGGTACAAGTCTTCTTCTCGATGCAGGATTTGGTCCCGCGCTCCTGGCCCAATCTCCAGGGCCGCCGTTACATTAAGTTGCCACTTTGCGCAATTTTCTAACAGGTGGCGATCACCTAAATGCTCAACGGTGGGGTGGGTCATGAGCTGACAAAGCGTCGGCGAACGATGCATCAGCGCAATGACGCGACGGGTATGACCAGGATAGAACGCCTCGGCATCATCTGCTTCAGTCTTGGCCGCCTGAAGATAGGGGTCCAGTTCCGACCTAACAGCTTGCAAATCAGCAGGCGTAGCCATTCCAGTTACAACAAGGCAGCCCGCTTCGGCCAATATCGCATACATTTCATCTGGCGCCGCATCCACTGTGCAGCTTGGTATTTCGGCACTACGACTCATATCTTGCTCCCTGCGACCAGCGCCCACCGGGCCTTCGCCAACTGCGCAAACCTCGCGCTCGCTGACACCGAAGGCTGGTAACCTTTAGCATTACTGTCAGCAAAAACTGGTCAAACGGTACGCGAAAGGTCACTGATTGGCTAACTGACTGTTACCGCTAGTTCTTTCGGTCCACCTAGATCGCCAACAGTCGCTGTCTCAGGCTTGACCAGTGCGATCTGGGAATATCGCTCAGCCATTTGCTCTACCACGACCCTGCCCTCCAGCCGTGCTAAGTGTGCGCCCAGGCAAAAGTGAATACCAAAACCCATTCCCAGATGCGGATTTGGACTGCGCTCGATCATGAAGGTGTCTGGCGCATCAAACACCCGCTCATCGCGGTTTGCGGATGCAATCAAAGGCACCACAAGTTCGCCGGCGCCAATGATTTGGCCGGCAAGCTCAACTTCTTTAGTAGTACGCCTGACAGTAGCCGAAAAAGGCGAATAGTAACGCAGCGCCTCCTCAACAAACGCGCCGCTGAGCTCTGGGCTCTGTCTTAATTGCTCCAGAGTTTGCGGTTCTTCATGAAATATTCGCGCAGACGCCGTAATAAGACCTGTGGTGGTTTCGTTGCCCGCGATCAACAACAGCCGACAGAAGCTCAATAGCTCTTCATCATCCAACCGACCATCTTCGGTTTCTACCGCCACCAGCTGGCCAAGCAGATGATTTTTGCGATGGCGCCGAATGTGATTTATGCGCTGCAAAAAATACGCGTTCATTTCCGCGGCTGCGGCCTCGGATTCAGGACTGGGTGTCCCGAACAGAATCTCACCAATATTGCTGAAGATTTCATCTGACCAGGCCTTGAACGTGGCCATATCACCGTCTTCTACCCCGAGCATTTCTGCAATAACCATCACCGGCAGCGGCGCAGCAAGGGCCTGCACTAGGTCCACCTCAGCATCGGTAGGCATAGCATCCAACAGCGCTTTGCAACGCGCGCGGATTTGCGCTTCTTGTTTCTCGATCTGACTGGGCTTAAACGCCACACTTACCAACTTACGTAACCGATGATGCACGGGCGGGTCGCTAAACAGCATACTTGGAGCGCCGCGCTCTTCGGGCGGTTGTAACGAAACGTCCGATGAGAAGGTGGCATGATCACGCATAACAGCGTGCACATCCGCATGACGAGCCACCTGCCAAGGGCCGTCGGCTTCGATTTGGGTAACCGGCGCGTGGTCGCGCAGCATCTTAAAGCCATCATAAGGATTGATGGGTTCTGCAACTTCACTCATACATGTTCCAAATACTCAGGCATGGCAATTTGTGAGCAAGGATTATCGAGCACTGAACTACACAGGGCAACGCCAAGCGCGGCGGGCGATCGAACATGATCAACCCCAAATTGTCTGATGCAAAGGCCCCAGCGCACCCATGCACCGCTTAGAGCACTTGTTTATCTGACAGGTTCCTGTGCTATTGTCTGAGCATTCTGATTTTGCATAGTGAACACCACCCGTGTCTTTAACGACCAATCCAGCACCCCGATGCGCCATTAGTTATCCTGGATTGTTCGCGCTTATTCTTGGATTTTGCCTCAGCGTTGGCGCCCACACCGCAGTGGCCCTATCGGCCGCTGATGCGCGCAGCACATTTGAACTGACCCATGGGGCGATTTATCAGATTCGCGTTATCGATATAGCGGCGAACAACAAATCATCGACTGGGTCGGGTTTCGTTATCGATTCCAATGGCCTGATCGCGACCAATTACCATGTTGTGTCCAACGCGGTAAATACCCCGGGTAAGTACCGGATCGAATTGCTGCAGAACGACGAATCTCGGGTCTATATCGCCACGGTAGAGAATGTTGACGTGGTCAATGATCTGGCCCTATTGCACGTACCGGAACTACAAGGGCCAGTATTACCCTTAGCCGGAGCAGCCGTGGCCCAAGGAGATACCGCCTATGCCATAGGTTACCCCTATGATCTGGGCATCACCGTGGTGCCTGGTACCTATAATGGTTTGGCGCCCCACAGCGCCAGTGACCGCGTACATTTTACCGGATCACTGAACCCGGGAATGAGCGGCGGTCCAGCCTTTAACAATCAGGGAGAGGTCATTGGCGTTAACGTAGCCAGCGCTGGTAATCAGGTGAGTTTCTTGATTCCAGTGCAGCGTTTGCAGTCTTTGTATGCTGGCACATCGATGGGTCAACAACGCGACCTCAAAGACACCATGCGCCAGCAGTTGGTGGACAACAGCGCCCGTATGATTGAGCAAATGCTTGACGGCAATTGGCAACTACTACCCCTTGGCGGCGCCAAAGCACTGGATGAAATTACCGGTTTCCTGCGTTGTTGGGGAGATTCAAAGAATCAGCAGGAGCAGTCGGATAGCAAGCCATTCTGGGCTCAGCGCAGCTGCCAAACTGACCACAATATTTTTGTCAGCCCAAGCCTCACGACCGGCAAAATAGAACTACAGTTTTACTGGCTAGAAAGCGCAGAGCTGAACTCAGCACAATTTTATGAACACTACGAACAGATATTCTCGCGTTTCGTTCCGGGCAACAGTGGTCGCGAGGAGGACCTCGGGCGTTGGGCTTGCGAAGACGCCTTCGTGAACCCCGCAGCTGAGGTCACCAAGGCCGTATTTTGCGCACGCGGCTACGACGCCATGCCTGGACTTTATGACGTATTGTTTCTCCAAGGCAGCGTTAGCCGTGCCCAAGAGGCGCATATCATCCACTTCACCCTCGCCGGAACTACTCGAGAGCTTGCGCAAAAGTTCACCCAGCGCTTTATCGAAACAGGTGCCTGGTAATGGGTCTAATTATTGAAGTCACCGGAGACACACGCACCACGCGACTGGAAAACTTCAGGAGCGTTGCCAGTGGACTGTTGAGTATCGGCCGCGCCAGAGACAACGACTTAATTTTAGACGATCCCTATGTCGACCCCTATCACGGGCAAATTATCTTCGGCGAGACTGGAACGTGGTTGTATCAGGATTTGGGTTCTGAGAACGGCAGTAAGCGTGGCAAAGAGTCGGTCAATGATTGCGCCTTAGCATCGACAGATGTATTAACACTTGGCAAAACTCGGCTGCAATTCTTCGATCCTAGCCACCAAGTAGCACCAGCACTGTCACTACACAATTCACGCCAGCGCTTGATGTCATTCAATACATGGTCGACCAGCGGCGCGCTACTCGTCGGCGCGATATTGACGCTCGCATTAAACATCTATCTGAACTATACCGGCGAAAAGTTAGATGCCGGCTTGCTGATGGGGATATTCTTAGGTGCATTCTCATTGCCACTAATCATCAGTGCGGCTTGGTCGCTGCTGGCGAAAGTTTTGTGCGGTCGCTCCCACTTTCTTAGCATTGTTAATGTCGCGTTACTCGCGCTAATAGTCTTGGAGTTATACCAGTATCCCTTTATTGGTTTGGCGTATAACTTCCCGGCCATCGACCGCGGGTTTTTAGGCGTTTTATTGAATTTGCTGGTATTCGGCCTCTATCTCTACGCCACGTTACTGATCTGCACCCGGCTTAAAGAGCACACCAACAAACTCATCGCAGGGTTAGTACCCGTCGTGATCTTTTGCGCCTATCTGGTGATACAAATATCCACCGCGGACGAGCACAATAACGCTCCAAATTACAACGGTCGCCTGCTGGCACCGGTAGTGCTGCTGCGCAGTGGTGAAACACCCGATGAATTCATCCAGCGACTGCCTGGTATATTTGATGATGCGGACGAACTCATCGACTAAATAGGTGCTCTTTAATGCAACAACCTGGGCCCTCTAAAAACTTTCAACAGCCCAAGCAGCATTGGCCAACCCCAGCCACGCCACCGAAAGGCAGTCCCAACATTGTGCTAATGATGCTCGACGACGTGGGATTTGCAGACTTTGGCTGCTACGGCTCAGAGATTGATACGCCCAGTATCGACCAGGTCGCGGCCCGCGGTGTGCGCTACAGTGGCTTCCACACTACGGCGATGTGCTCTACAACCCGTGCCGCTTTGCTCACCGGGCGCAATCACCATGCGGTGGGCGTTGGCTGTCTGGCTAACTTTGACAGTGGCTATCCCGGCTATCGAGGCAAAATTGCCAAAGACGCACCGACCTTGGCCGAGTCCCTGCGCGAGGTCGGCTACCGCAACTACATGGTGGGCAAATGGCACGTTACACCACTCACCGAAACCGGTCCCACGGGGCCTTTCGACGGCTGGCCACTGGGGCGCGGCTTTGATCGATTTTACGGATTTCTGGACGCCGAGACCGATCACTACTCGCCAGAACTGGTGCGCGACAATAGCCATATTCAGGCACCCGGCACGTTCGAAACAGGCTATCACCTAACCGAAGATTTATTTGATCAAGCTATCGGCTATATCAAGGGACACATTGCTGCGTCGCCACAAACGCCCTGGTTTTTAATGCTCACTCCGGGGGCCTGTCATGCTCCCCATCAGGCACCTAAGTCATTAATCGACAAATACGACGCGCTTTTCGCCAAGGGCTGGGATCAGTGTCGTGAAGACCGGTTGGCGCGGCAAATCGCCATGGGCATCGTACCAAATGGCACCCAACTGCCGCCGCGCAATGACAACGTCAAAGCCTGGGCCGAACACAGCAGTGACGAACAGCGGGTGTTTGCGCGCCTGGCCGGAGCCTATGCTGCAATGCTGGAACATACAGACCAGCAACTTGCGCGGCTGCTAGATTTCTTGCACAGCGCCGAGTTGAGCAACAACACTCTGGTACTGCTGCTATCGGACAACGGCGCCAGCCAGGAAGGCGGTCCTAACGGTTTCGTAAATGCCATGGGGCCGTTCAATGGCCAACCCGAATCTTTAGCGACCAAACTTGCGCGTTTAGACGATATCGGCGGGCCGGATACGCATACCAACTTCCCATGGGGTTGGGCCATGGCCTCGAATACACCGTTGAAGCGCTACAAACAGAACACCCACGGCGGCGGTATCCGAGATCCCCTGGTTATTTCCTGGCCGGCCAAGGTGCCCACCGATGGCAGCGTGCGCCAACAATTCTGCCATGTCAGCGATTTGGCGCCCACCATTCTTGATCTGATTGGCGTTACAGCCAAACCTTCCAATGCTATCGGCACAGCAGGAGTAAGCTTTGCAGCGACATTGTTCGACCCAGCCGCCGAAACAGACAAAGACGTACAGTACTTTGAGATGTTCGGGCATCGTGGGCTAGTACACGATGGCTGGAAAGCGGTTGCCTATCACCAACCAGGCACGCCCTTTGATGATGACGAATGGGAACTCTACCACCTCGACCACGACTTCAACGAAACCCAAAACCTAGCTGCTACAGAACCAGAGCGACTGCATGCTCTACAAACCCTGTGGTGGCAACAAGCCGAAGCCAATCAAGTGCTGCCCTTAGATGATCGGTTTGCGCCGCGCTTCGCAGAAAACGCAGAGCGCCATCGTGGCGGCCGTAGCCATTACACTTTTTGGCCCGGCATGGGCCATTTACCCAGCGATGTGGCGCCAGATCTGCGCAGCCGCAGCTATCGAATAAGCGCCGAGATCGATACCCTCACCGAACATGACAGCGGTGTTTTACTCAGCCACGGAGATGCCACGGGAGGTTACTCGCTGTATCTTGATAATGGCCATCTCGTCCACGATCTGAATATTGGTGGGACTCATCAATTACTGACATCCCCCCAACCCATTGCTCCGGGCCACCATCAAGTGCAGTTTAAAATGCGAAGGCATCGACAGAGCGACGGTCAGATAAAAGGCGTAGCAACCCTATGGGTTGGTAACGAGCAGGTCGCTGAACTGGCAACGGACAAGATCTTCAACCTTATGATTTCTTGGTCCGGCCTAGATGTCGGCTTCGATCGCGGCACTACGGTGGGAAACTACCCCTCGCCCTTCAAATTCTCAGGCAAACTGCATAAAGTAACCGTGGACCTCGACGATGACCAAGAACTGGATCACGAGGGTGCGGGGCGCGCGGAAATGGCCCGCGAGTAATTCCACTAGAGAACCTTATGCAAGAGCACCTAGCCGATTGCGGCGTTAAACCCAAAGTTGTTAGAGACATTGCCGACTTGCGACCACTACTTGAAAAAGATGGCGCTGCAGTGATCGACGGCCCAGAGTGCGATGCTGAGGCTACGCGCGCTCTAGCACGACAGATCTTTGCTGAAAAGACTTTGGCGATACCCGATGCTGCAAGGGTCTTCGAGGGCGGCGAATTTGATCGAGCCCGAGCTAACGCCAGCGCGCATACTGCTACCCCAGCCCACACTGACGGATTTGCCTACGGCGATTTATACCCAGATTACATGCTGTTGAGCTGTGTACACCATTGCGCCAAGGGCGGAGAAAGCGTGCTGATTGACGGCTATCGCATAGAAAAATATCTGCAGGCGCAAGCAGATTCTAGCTGGGCTGGCCACGCGCTTCGAAACGTCGTGATCGATCAAACCGAGGAAAATATGCAGACCGCTGTGAGTCCTATCATTATGCACAACGGCCGCGAGCGTATCATGGTGCGCAAAACCTTGAACCAGAAACCGTGTGAGGACAGCAAAGACAGCGAACGAGACGCGCGAATGATTGCCCTGTGGTGTGACACCATTAATGCGGCCTATGAACAAGCTCCGCGTTTTAAGCTACGTGCAGGGCAGACGCTGATTGTAGACAACTATCGCCTTATGCATGGCCGCGACCCTTACGAGGATTTACAGCGCATGTTATGGCGGGTGTGGGTGTGGACCACAGATGCCCTGGGCGTACCTGATCTTCCGTTGGCATCCGATACTCGCCACGCGGTATCGAGCACGAGCTGATTTGCTAATCTGCAGCTCGAGTCGCCTGTTCTTCGCGCACCCAACCGAGCATCAGCCCACCCGCAAGGATCAACAATACAAGCGACGCAAAACCAAATCGTTGGGACTGCGTAATATCTGTCACCACAGCAACCAATAACGGTGCCAGAAAAGCCGTAATCGATCCGCTGAGACCATAAAGACCAAAAAACTGCGTAGCCATCGCCGGCGGCGATATTTTAGCCATTAGAGTGCGCGAGGCGGATAACCCAGTTACAAAGAACAACGCGAAGATCTGATTGGTTCCGAGATACGCCAACTCTGCCACAGTATTGAAATAGGGAAACGACCACACCGGATCAACGGACACGGGGACCACGAAAAATAGTGTGCCCGGGGTAATTGAGGTTAGAACCACCAAAATAATCGCGCTCATAATAATTGAGACTTTGAGTGTGCGCATAGATCCTAAGCGGTCATCCAAACGTCCACCCAAATAGGCACCGATCATGGCAGAGACACTCGTAGTTAAACCAAAGATCAGGAGCGTTATGGTCTCCCAACCAAAATTTCCGGCAGCGTAGACACCACCAAAGATCAGCACGCCCACCATACCGTCGTTAAACAACATCCGCGCTAACAGATATATAGCGATATTGGAGTAATGCTTAATTAACTGGCGCAGAGTCGTTACAACCTCTCCCATGCCAGCGCGCGCGGCCTGACGCCAGGTGACCCCGCTGCTTTGGCCATCCGGGGTAAACAGCAACACCGGCAAAATAAACAGCACCAACCAGATACCAGCGATCGGTCCAACAATACGATCATGCTCGTTCGCGCTATGATCAATGCCAAATAGCGGTTGCTCGGGTAGGAATGGCCAATCCTGCACACCTGGCAGAGCGAAGGCGAAAAGTACCAAGACCATCATTGATACAGCACCGAAATTACCAAGAGCGAACGCCAAACCTGAGACTTCTCCGGCTTTCTCGGCCGGAGTGACGCTGGGCAGCATGGCATTGTGGAATACTTCCGCGTAGGCAAAAGCCACCATAATGATGAATATCAAACCGACACTAGAATATAAAGACAGGCCTGCGCCTCCAGGCTTGACCCACCATAATAAGAATCCTCCTAAAGCGATGGTTCCGTAAGTAGCGAGTATCCAGGGTTTACGCCGGCCGACGGTGTCGGCGATAGCACCGAGAAAGAGAATCGTTGCCGCTAATACGAACCCTACGGAGGCATTGATGTAGCCGATTAGCGCCTGGCCGCGAACCGGATCACCGACCACCACACTGCTGAAGTAGGGGAAAAAGATGTAGATCACCACCATGATGTAGAACGGATCGCGCGCCGCCTGGCCAAAGGCCCAGCTGTAGTAACCCAAAGGTGATGCCGCTGGAGTTCCGGCCAAGGAGAGGGGCTGATTCATCCGATCCATCCTTATAACAGCTAAAGGGCTTCGGTAAGCGCGGCAAGCGCACGCCAAGTTTCTCCAAACAAACCAAGATCCGAGGGATACGGATGACTGGATAGCTTCACAATCACAACCCCAGTGTTCTGGTTAACGTGGATGGTTTGCCCGTGAATACCGACACACAAAAGAATCCCAGCCGCTGCATCACCCCAGGTTTGATTGTGGTAGTGGCCGCCCTGAATCATGCGTGCGTAGTCAGAGTGCGCAAACAGATGCCGCAGCTGATCACTACCGCCGCGGGTCTGCTGAACCCAGGCCGCTGGGACAATTTGCTGACCATTATAGAATCCATCATTGCGCAGCAATTCACCAAAACGCGCTAGGTCTCGCGCACAAGCGCTCATGCCCGCACCCATATAGGGAAAGCCCATGGGGTCCACCACTACGGTGGCGTCCTGTTCAGGACCCATAGGCTGCCATAACCTCTCTTGTAATAGCGTTTGCAACGGCTGCCCTGCGGCGCGTTCTACCACCATGCCCACAACATTGGTCAGAACCGTTCGGTAATGAAAGTGTTCGCCATCTGCATGCTCGCGGACATTCAAAGACGCCGCGTAGTCCACTAACGAGCGCGGCGAACTCGGCGTTACTAGCTGGGGACGCCAGCCCACCACCGCCGCTTCATGCCAAAAGTCATCGCCGGCATTATCATAATCTTCGCCGTAACGAACCGCGGCGGTCATATCCAAAGCGTCCTGTACCCGACTTTGAGCCAGAGCACTGTCGCTAAGTTCAGGTAAATAACTGGCCACCGTTCGCTCAGGATCCAGTAGCCCGTCGTGGATAACGATACCGGCCAACATGCCCAAGAAAGATTTAGACACCGAATTGAGCAGATGGTGGCTGTGCGGCGCCATATCGTTAAAGTACTGCTCGCATACCAGCACACCATCCTTTAACACCAAAAAAGCATCGGTGTAGGTGCTGTCAACAAAGTGATCAAGCGTATGGCTTTGGCGGTCCATGCCGGTGTAGCTGATCTGACTTAGGTCAGCAGCCGCTATCTCAAAGTCAGTGGCCGTTGCACCACCACGCGCGAGGCGCGCTGTAGGGAATAACTGCTGCACGCGTTGGAAACTCGAACGGTTATGCGCAGGCTGGTTCCAATTAGCTGTGTTGGTACCCTCTTTGCTCACTTCCACCCCCTCTCTTGCAGTAAACCCCACAGCAAGAGTATAGGTCTACGAGTATCGTCCAGCCTAGCCGAAGTGGAATAAAATCTGCGGAGTAGAAGAACCGGGTGACTCTTTCAAGCCACCCCTGTAGAGCACCTAAAAGTCGTACTTAGCCGAGGCACTAATCGCCATACCAGGCTTCTCTTCGAAGACCAAAACGCCATCACGCTCGATCGTAATTGCTTCGTCCAGCAGATTCATCAGTTTGACTTTTAGAATGAGGTTTTCAGTGGGGTAAAAGCTGTAAGTGGCATCAAAGGAATTGAAAGGTTGCTCATAGAGGTCCTCGGCACCGTTTCTACCCGCAGTGTACAAACGCTCGCCAAAAACATTGAACATAATCGAGCCCATATGGCGCCCGTCTTGAGAGTCGTAACCGACCATAAAATTAACAACATAATCCGACGCCCCTGAGGCAGGTCTTACATTATTGGTCGGAGCATCTGCGCTGGCTCCCGCCGTTGTCTCTGAATCTTGGAAGGTCGCGTTGCCTTTAACGAAAAGCGTCTCACCCCACGCTCCTAGGGCGCCTAACTCGTATAGACCCTCTAACTCCAAGCCGGTGATACTGGTCGACTCAGCGTTAACGATTTCCCGCGCGGTGTTGGTATCAGACGCAGCTTTTTCAAAGAACTCTATGGGATCGTCGATTTCTTTGTTAAACAGCGACAGCGTGAAGCTGTTGCCGTTGTCAAAAAACCAGTCGGCCCTTAGATCTAAGTTAGTAGAGGCCGCCGGCACCACGTCCGTGTTGCCGTAAACGAGCTCTCCGGTGGCCGGATCGATGTACGTAGCGTCCATTACCTCTCTGAGGTCCGGTCTAATCGCGGTTTCGCTTAGACCAAATCTCAACTGAAAGGTTTCAGCAATCCAGCTTGATCGGTAAACCAAGGACGCTGCAGGGAAGAAACCTTTATCTTCAAATGCCGCGGCCTGAAGAGTCTCAAGGTCATTCGACAATTGCGGCTGATCGAAGGTATAAACGGATATATTCCACGGCAGAGCGACCTGCCGATAATACTCATCACGACCACCAACAGAAACAGTAATGGTTTCATTCCAGTTCCAATCCACTACTGCAAAATTAGCATCCGTCATAGTGGCTGCAAGGTAACTTCTGGTAGCCGCACCCTGAACATTGAATTCAAAACCGTAATCCGCGTTGGCAAGATTCGCATCAGATAGGATCTCTCCAACACCGGCGCTTAGAATTGATCCAGAACTGTTGGTGGTTGGCCCCAGCCCGAACTCGCGCTGCTCATAAACTCGCGCTTTTTGATCGTGCTTGTAACCAAAGCGGACATTGATGCTTGACGATCCTGCTTCGATTGGGAGATTCGCGGTCCAGCCATAACTTAAGACTTCGTCCTCGAGATCAGTGAATCTAAAGTCTACCGCCGAGGACTCCACGCTCATGCCGGCGCTCAAAACCTCCCCCGAGGTCTTATCGTTACTGGTCGCATACGCGGCAGAAATTTCATTCGGCATCGCTGTGGTAGCTTCTGCTTCAGACCAGAACCAATCGATCGATGCATCATCAGAGACCCAATCGAGTAGGTCGAACGGAAGCAACTCTTTAGTGTTGGCGCCAAAAACGTGGTTCCCTCTGAACTGGTTCACAGTCATTTCACGTTCTTCGAAAAGGATGCTGTAAATTCTATTACCCGAGCCATCAGATTTTTCGCGGTTCTCGTCGAAGCCATCCGTTACAGATGTTTCGTCGTCGGTATTACGCAGGAAAATTGACGAAAAACTTAGGTCGTGCTCATTCATAAAGCGCAAACCGGCCGTTGCTGTGCCGGTCATATTTACGGAAAAAGTGGATTCATTGCGTGTTGCAAATTGTTCCGTTGGGAATGTGGAATCAAAAGTCTTAGTCACTCGTTCGCGCCATTGCGAATCATAAGCACCACTGATCTGCACGCCAAAAACTAACGAGTCACTCAAGTCGAAAGTGCTGCCGATACTCAGCTTACCACTCATATCAGGACTACCATCTTTCTCTTTAACTGAAATGTCCCGATTCAGCGCTGAAGCCATTTCTAAATTAATCGCTTTGGCATCCGCCAGCGTTGCCGTGCCTGGGTTGGCACGTGCCATCAGTTGGTAAACCGCTTGAGGACTAGCTGCGCCCTTGAACTGATCAAGGCGGGCGAGAATCTGCGAAGACAAAGCCCGTGTACCATCGTCTGTTCCAAAACGATCGTCGCTGCCGCCGTTATAAGAATATACGGAGCTATCTGTTTCGAAATTAGCGCCAGATCCTAATTCAGCGGAAAAGTTGAATCCTTTGTCCGGGAAAGGGGTTGTGCGTATGTCAATCAGACCACCTGCAAAATTTGCAGAGATATCCGGGGTAAAAGTTTTTTGAACGGCCAAACTTTCCACCACCGAGGAAGGAAATAAATCCAAAGGCACCACGTTACGCGACAAGTCGGGTGATGGGATGTAAGCACCATTTAGTGTTGTGGCCGAATAGCGTTCCCCTAGACCGCGAACGTAAACAAACTGATTGTCGATTAGGCTCAGCCCGGTAACTCGCCTTAGCGCCGCCGCAACGGTGGAGTCGCCCATTCGACTTATAGAGTCCGCATCTAAAGTGTCGACAATCGCTTCGTCTTCTTGCCGCTCTAAAAGCATCGCTTGAGAGGACCCAAGAAACCTGCCTAGGACCACTTGTTCTTCGATGACTTCGCCTGTTTCTTCCTGGGCGATAGAAGCACACGGCGTCATCACAAAAATCAGGCTAACCGCGGTGATTGTTAAATTAAAATGATCTTTCATGGATTCCTAGCCTCTCAGTGTTCCCGCCAAATGCTCGAGGGTTTAACGTCTTTGTATTCGCGCTGGATAAGCAATGTCTTTGCAGAATTCCAACGGGGCAATCTAACCATGAGCGAGGGGGGGCTCCCCCGCCCATGGAGGGGCGATTGCGCGATGAGCCCGTGGCTATTCAAACCAGAGGGCTTGTCCGCGGTTGCCTTCATA
>CAJXAC010000027.1 GCA_913050035.1 uncultured Gammaproteobacteria bacterium
TAATGAAGATTGATGCCATCGGTTTGGTTTGTCCTGAACCAATTATGCTTCTTCACAAAGCTATTCACGAATCTGATTCAGGTCAAATTATTGAATTAATAGCGACTGATCCTGCAGCAAAAAAAGATGTCGAAAAATTTTGTGAATTTCTAGATCACAAATTAGTATCTTTTAAAGAAGAAAAAGATCAATTTATATTTCAAATTAAAAAAAAATAATTATTTTTAATAAGAAGTAGAATTTTAATCTCTTTGATCTCTTAATTTCTCCAAACTTAACTTGTCTTTTAAGCTCATCAAATAAGCTGCACCAGCGAGAATAATTACAGCACTTGCTTCAGCAATAATAATAATCGCATCCATATCTTTATTTTGCATAACTATCAATCGACAAAGGGCAGTTATGGCAATTATTATCGGTAAAGTCACTGGAATTCTTTTGGAGCTGTAAAAAGCAGCTACCATCGCAAGAATTTCGGTGAAAATAAAAAGCATAAATAAGTCTGCCAATGCAATTTCCTGTACCAAATACATTTGATAAAGGTGTTGTAAGGCAGCAATGCAAGTAGCTATTCCTATTATCGCAAGTAAAACCTTTTCACTTGCTACTGTTAGCCAATGAACTTGGTCAACAGACTTTTCTTCTTCTCCCATGGGTAAATTATCGTCAAAATCATACTTTTAATCTAGTTAAAAATTTAAATTAATTTAAAATTGAATAGTGGAATTAAAAACATTAAAAATATGGGGCGCAAGAACAGCTAGAAGTCTGCGTCCTATATGGATGGCAGAAGAACTTGAAATTGAATATGAACTTTTACCGATCGGTCCCAGAACTGGTGAAACTCTATCTGAGAAATATACAAAACTTAATCCAAAACAAAAGATTCCTTTTATGGAGCATGGCGACTTTCAACTCTCGGAAAGCTTAGCTATCTGCAAATATTTACAAAACACCTTTCCATCGAATAATTTGTTTATCCCCCAAACACCTGAGGACTTAGCCAAAGAAGATGAATGGTGCAGTTTTGTTTATGGAGAGCTTGATGAAACCTGCCTTTATGTCATGAGACGTCATTATGATTTAACTGATATTTATGGGGCAGCGCCAAATGTTGTAAAATCTTGTAGGGAGTATTTAGAACGTCAGTTTCGAGTTATTGAACCTTACCTAGAAAAAAAGGACTCTATTTTAGATCAAGGATTTGGTTTGGCCGATATATTTTTAATGTCCTGCTTAGATTGGGCAGTCTATTATGAATTTGACTTACCAAAAAATATTACAATTTATAGAGATACAATTTCAGAAAGGAAAGCTTTTAAAAAAGCAATGGAAATAAATTTTCAAAGTTAAATAAGATGGGACCACTAAATGGAGTAAAAGTGTTAGATCTAACTGGCATGGTGTCAGGGCCGGTTGGCGCTATGATGCTTGCGGATCAGGGAGCTGAAGTCATCAAAGTGGAGCCAATAACTGGTGAGTTAGTACGTCACATGGCGGCACCTCACAATGGTGTAAACCCAGTTTTCTTTTCTTGCAACCGGGGCAAAAAATCGATTGCCTTAAATCTCAAATCTGAAGAAGGCAAAGAGATATTATTCAAGCTAGCAGAGGAAGCAGATGTCTTCATGCAAAATTTCCGTCCTGGTGCTGTGGATCGCATGGGCATAGGAGAAAAAACCATTAGAGAAATAAATAAAAAAATAATTTACGTTTCTATTAGTGGTTTTGGTAACAAAGGACCTTATGCCAACTCAAGAGTATATGACCCAATCATTCAAGCCTTGTCTGGCGCAACTGACATCCAAGCCGATAGAGAAACCCAAACGCCGAAGATGTTTCGAATTATCATTGCTGACAAAGTAACCGCCCTTACCTCGGCTCAAGCTGTATCTTCGGCTTTATATGCCCGAGAAAAAAATGGCAAAGGGCAACACATAGAATTATCAATGCTCGATAGTATGTTGTCTTTCTTTTGGCCTGAAGGCATGGCGGGTATTGTTTATGCTGAAAACGAAGTAGACGTAAGAAAGCTTCAAGGTACGCAAGATTTAATATACAAAGCTAAAGACAGATATATCACTGCTGGCGCGGTATCGGATGCTGAGTGGGAAGGTATGTGCAAAGCACTAAATAGAGAAGATTTAATAAATGATGAAAGATTTGCAACCCCTTCTGGCCGAGTCTCAAATGCTCAAGTGAGAAAAGAAATTACTGGAGAAGAAATTTCAAAATGGAATGGGGATGAAATACTTGCCCGTTTGCAAAAAGAAGGCGTGCCAAGTGCGCCCCTGCTTGATCGCATGGAGCTCTTAGGCAATGAGCAGATCATTTCTAACGATTCCATATTGCGTACTAACTACGAAGGCTTTGGCGAGGTCAGACAAGCAAAACCTGCCGCTCGATTTAGCGAAACTCCCAGTGAAATCTCAAGGCCTGCTCCCAAATTAGGTGAGCATACACTGGAGATTCTTTCGTCCATTGAATATAGTGATGAGGACAAAGAGAGATTAATTAAAGAAGGGATCGTGGCAACAAATTAATTTGGTCGGGACGGCAGGATTTGAACCTGCGACCACTTGACCCCCAGTCAAGTGCGCTACCAGACTGCGCCACGCCCCGAATAACGAAACTCTACCAGAACAACTTGCTCTTGGGTTTTACTTGACTGGGCTCCCAGTCAATGTGCGCTCATACTGCGCTTCGCGAAGTATGCACAGATATGCGCCACGCCCCGAGCGCCGCGTACTATAGCCTAGCCGCTGCTGTGGCGGTAGATTTCTCTGCGCTTTCTGACGGCATTGCATCAGGCATCAATAACCGAAAAGCCGGATCTGGCAAAAAGGGTATTTTGATGCTCGCCGCGACCGCCACGGTGTTGCCGTTTATTTCCGCTAGGACGATCTGTATGTGGCGTTTCCGACCTTTGTTGTCTCTTACTTGATAGTCGCACTGGACACCTGGACCACTGTAATAGCGCTGGGTTGCGCTGACGTTTCTTGCTCGGCGCTTCAGCAGTTTTATCTCGTAGTCGTCCTCGCCATCGTGCACTTTCGGGCCGTTAAAGCAGTCTGGACTGAGAAATAGCGCGGCTATTAGATCTACGCCCTGTGGCGTAGGAATGGTCTCAAACGGCTCGCTGGCCTTACGCATCCGCCGGGTTTCTTTCGGTCCGTATACGGTGACTTTGTAGCCATCATCTGAACTCTTGCTAAGTGTCAGATAGGCCTCGGTTTGTGGCTTGCCGTCTTGCCATGCGCCTTTGGAGGCGAACAGACCGTTCCACGTATAGTATTTGTTCATTGCACGGGAGGTTTTGAAGCCACCAAGAAACTCGTAGTCCTCACCTCGGCGGCTAAAGTCGAGGGTCAGTATGCCTGCATTCAACACGGCCATACGCGCTTCATAACGATAGGTCTGGCCCGACGCTATCGATTCCCTATGCGTTACCGCAGAAAAGAGCAGCACTGCGATCATCGCTAGGTGGGTGTGTCTTGGCATTTTTATCAGCAAGACCTTTGGCTGCAGGCGTGGCGTTTACGCTTTGAGCGCGCGAAGTATATCTTCCAACTCGCTCAGGGTTTGTTTAACCAGCATATTAAACTGGGTTACATCATCTTTTGCGGTTTCACTGCCCAACTGCTGCCGCGCGCCACCAATGGTAAAACCTTGTTCGTACAACAGCGCGCGGATCTGGCGAATCATAATGATGTCTTGGCGTTGGTAATAGCGGCGATTACCACGACGCTTGGTCGGCTTTAGCTGGGGAAATTCCTGTTCCCAGTATCGGAGTACGTGAGGCTTCACATCACACAGTGTGCTGACCTCGCCTATCGTGAAGTAACGTTTACCTGGAATGGGCGGCAGTTCGCCGTTGCTTCCCGGTTCAAGCATACCCTAGTGCTCAACCTCTGAATCTTGAGCATCGCCGGCGAAGACCTCTACCCGCGCTTTAAGCTTTTGACCCGGGCGAAAAGTCACCACGCGCCGAGCGGTAATGGGTATTTCTTCACCGGTCTTGGGATTACGCCCCGGTCTTTCGCCTTTTTCTCGCAGGTCAAAATTACCGAACCCGGACAATTTAACCTGAATATTCTGCTCTAGTGATTTTGATACTTCGGCAAAAAACAATTCGACGATCTCTTTAGCCTCGCGTTTGTTTAAACCCAATTCATCAAATAATTGGTCTGCCATTTTTGCTTTTGTCAGTGCCGACACGTTTGCCTTCCCCAAGGTTTTCGTCGTTTCTTTTGGTCAATTGGGTTCGTTGGTTCGCAACCCGTTAGTTGTCATGCAGTTGTCGATATATATCGCCCGGTGAATGAAAAATTTGACCTGTTGTTTGTTTTTTATTTTTTCTTTCTGTTTTTTCTTTTTAATTTTTCGCTTTTAGCGTCTTTCCATAAAACGCCGGTCGGTTCTCAGCGTTGCCTCGCTGCATGATCCGTACGCATTGCCTGCAAAGCAGAATCTGCCAGTGCGTTAATTTCTTCTTCGGATAATGTGGTCGTTTGGCTCTGCAAGGTCAAGCCTATTGCAAGACTTTTTTCATTAGAATCAATGCCTTCGCCTGCATATACGTCAAATAACCTCACATCTACAAGGTTTTCACCTACCGCATTGCGCACCGACTGCAATACTGCCGCGGCTGGCACGTCCTGTTGCACCACTACTGCAAGGTCCCGCCGTACTTGGGGAAACTTGGATATGCTCTGGTGGCGCCGTGGCGCTTTGGCCAACATTGCGTCGCTCAATAGTTCAAAGACAAACGCTGGTGGGGCATCGAACTGTTTTTGTAATAGCGGATGCAGCAGCCCAACTCGCCCTACTACATTATCGTTAATTACAACCTCAGCACTCTGTCCCGGGTGAAAAACCGTATCGTCCAATGGCCGAAAGCTCGCGGTTTGTCCCGCCCATTCACACAGGGATTCCACAACTCCTTTGGCGTCAAAAAAATCGATCGGACTGTTTGTTTGATACCAACCCTCTGCTTCGCGGTCGCCCCACAGCACACCGGCAATCATGGACCGCTGCACGAGCTCGTCCTGCTCTGGCACAAATACCAAACCAACCTCAAAAGCGCGGCCACTGGTTTGTTGCCGCAGGCTATTGTTTTTCGCTACCTGAACTAATCCCGGCAGCATGGTCGTGCGCATAACCGATTGCTCGGAAGACATCGGATTCATTAACTCCAGCGCCTTATGACCGGGATCGAAAGCCTGTTGCCACTCCGGATCAATAAACGAGTAAGTTATTACTTCGTTAAAGCCAATGCGTACCAGCTGCTGCCTTAGTTGTACTTCTGAATGCGCTGCCAACGGCACCTCGGCCAGGCCGGGCCGCGCCACAGGTACAGTGCTTGGGATATTGTTGTAACCGTATATCCGGCAAACTTCCTCGATTAGATCCGCTTCTAACGCTATATCAAAACGATGTGATGGCGGCAGCACTTGCCACTCAACGCCTGCCGCTGTTTCCTCGCGTGCGTGCACCACAAAATCTAGTCGTGCCATCGCCTCATCCACAGCCTCGGCGTCAATCTCTACCCCTAGCGCACTTTGTAATCGACTTTGGCGTAAGATCACTTGGGTAGCTGCCGGCAGATCTTCTTTGCTGACCGCCTCCACAATTGGACCGGGCACACCACCAACAATATCCAATAGCAATTTGGTCGCGCGCTGCAGTGCTGCGGCCTGCAACTCGGCATCCACACCCCGTTCATAACGATGCGATGCGTCCGTATGCAGACCATAACGGCGCGCGGTGCCAGCAATCGCTAATGGCGCAAAGAAGGCGCATTCCAGCAGCAAATCCTGGGTGTCGTTTTGCACCCCTGAG
The DNA here is from genome assembly GCA_913050035.1 of uncultured Gammaproteobacteria bacterium. Taxonomy (GTDB): domain Bacteria; phylum Pseudomonadota; class Gammaproteobacteria; order Pseudomonadales; family Azotimanducaceae; genus UBA4421. Next base: position 5,842 of record CAJXAC010000027.1, read on the forward strand.
TGCTTACCGCCCATTACTCCCGCGATTGCCACGGGGCCAGAATCGTCGGCGATTACCAATGTTTCTGCGTCCAAAGCCACATCTTGACCGTCTAATAAGGTTAGTTTGTCGTCTGCCTTAGACATGCGCACATGTATACGCTGGTCTAACCGGTTGAGGTCAAAGGCATGCATTGGCTGGCCTTGCTCAATCAGTACGTAATTGGTGACATCGACTACCGGGTCAATACTGCGTAAGCCGCAACGGCGTAAACGCTCACTCATCCAGAGCGGTGTTGACCGAGACAGGTCAACACCTTCAATAACGCGCCCCAAATAACGCGGGCACTGTGCTTTTGCATCAACGGTAATGGGAAATACCCGCTCACTTTGGTCGGCCACCGGCTCAATAACCGGGTAGCTCACCGCAGCGTTATTCAATACCCCAACTTCCCGCGCTAAGCCTTTAATGGAAAGGCAATCACCGCGATTAGGGGTTAGATCTAAATCAACAGTTATGTCATCCAACGGCAATTCGGCACTAAAAACTTCCGCTACATCGCCGCCCACGGCTAAGTTTGCGCCTAATTCAATGATGCCACTGTGGTCATCCCCTAAGCCTAACTCGTCAGCACTGCATAGCATGCCAAAGGATTCGACCCCTCGTAATTTGGCTTTCTTAATTTTGAAGTTGTCTGGCAGTACCGCCCCAACCTTTGCAAAGGCCGTCAACAAACCCGCACGGGCATTGGGCGCACCACATACCACCTGGAAAGTCTCGTTACCGTCACTAACCTGACAGACGCGTAATTTATCCGCATCGGGATGCTGTTCCGCTGTTTCAATACGCCCGACCACCACGCCGCTAAACTGTTTGGCGGCAGCTTCTACACCGTCTACTTCCAGACCGGCCATGGTTAATTGTTGCAGCAGTGCGTCTCTTTCTAGCTCTGGGTTAACCCACTGTCTGAGCCATGCTTCGCTAAATTTCATGTTCTGTTCTCAATAAATCTGTGCACTGTAAAAAGAAGGCTCAGCGATCAAGCAAATTGCCGCAAAAACCGCATATCGTTGTCGAAAAACAACCGCAGGTCGTCTACTTCAAATAACAACATGGCCAATCGATCGACACCGAACCCGAACGCAAATCCCGAATATACCTCAGTATCGATGCCTGACATATTCAGTACGTTGGGATGCACCAACCCGCAACCCATGACCTCAAGCCAGCCGGTATGACTGCATACCCGACAGCCCTTACCCAGGCAGTGTACGCACTGCACATCCACCTCAGCAGACGGCTCGGTAAACGGAAAATAGGAGGGGCGAAATCGGACTTGCAGATCTTTTTCAAAAAACCGCTGCAAAAAATCCGTCACCGTGCCTTTTAGATCAGCAAAGCTAATGTCTTCATCCACAACCAAGCCCTCCACCTGATGAAACATCGGGCTGTGGGTGAGGTCTGAATCGCGACGATATACACGGCCAGGACAAATCACCCGAATGGGTGGCGCCTGGCGCTCCATGGTGTGCACCTGGCTAGGCGATGTATGAGTCCGTAACAGGGTGCCGTCACCAAAGTAAAATGTGTCGTGCATGGCCCGAGCTGGGTGGTGGCTTGGAATATTGAGTGCCGCGAAGTTGTAGTAGTCGTTTTCAATCTCGCGACCGGCAACAACCTGATAGCCCGCCCCGGTAAAGATATCTTGTATGCGGTACATAGCCTGAGTTACCGGATGCAGACCACCGAGCGCCGGTTGGCGGCCCGGTAATGTCACGTCTACAGTGTCCGCCGCGAGGGTTTGCGCCAACTCCTGTTGCTGCAGTTGGTCCCTGCGCCCTTCGATGTCCTGCTGCAATGTAACCTTGGCTTGATTGATCAGGGCACCAACCTTGGGGCGCTCTTCGGCGTCTAGTGTTCCAAGTTGTTTTAACAACGCAGTAAGTTCGCCCTTCTTACCCAAGAAGCCGACTCGCACATCGTCTAACTGACGTAAATCTTCAGCCTTCGCAACTTGCTGCTGGCCGCGCTGCAAGATGTCTTCAATGTCCATGCTTTATTTCCACTGGTTGCGTTATCTATTCACCCATAAAAAAAGGGAAGCACCCTGTCTTCCCTTTTTTTCATTCGCAGCTACTACGGGAAGACCAAGCGAACCAAACGGTTCTCTAACCGTGATGGGTCTCCCGAAAGTAGCTGACGTCGCTGCCCTTGAGCAGCGGCGAGTTTACGCGGCTTTTGCTTCTGCCGGCTGCACGCGCTTGGCTAATGCAGCGAAGGTGTCCTTTTCATGCATGGCAATATCCGCCAGCACTTTACGATCCACTTCGATGCCTGCTTCCTTGAGACCCGCGATAAAGCGGCTGTAGGACAAACCGTGTTCCCGCGCAGCTGCGTTAATACGCACAATCCACAAACGACGGAATTGGCGCTTGCGCTGACGGCGGTCACGGTAGGCGTATTGGCCGGCCTTGATCACCGCTTGCTTGGCTACTTTAAACGTACGACTACGCGCGCCGTAATAGCCTTTCGCTGCTTTTAGTATTTTTTTACGACGTGCTCTTGAGGCCACGCTTCTTTTGATTCTAGGCATGGTTCCTCCTATCGAGCCTTGGTGGGCAGCATGGTACGCAATGCTGGCACATCTGCCGCTGCTACGTCCTCCATGCCACGCAACTGACGCTTACGCTTAGGCGCTTTCTTGGTCAGTATATGATTTTTATTGGTCTGCTTGCGCTTAAACCCTGTTGCGGTGCGACGAAATCGTTTCGCAGCACCACGATGTGTTTTTAACTTAGGCATTTGCCTGACTCCACGCGATTCATTGAAAAAACGTACTAAACGTTTTCGTTAATTTACGCCACCGAACGATTACGCACGGTACGTAAGGACAGATAAGTCTGCTTTCTTATTTTTCTGTTATTACAAGCGTCTTGGTCGCTTCACAGGGCCTGCTATCAGGGGGCTGCTTGCGCGCTGGGAGCCTTTTTATTCTTACGCGGCGCCAACACCATGATTACTTGTCGACCTTCAAACTTAGGTTCGGCTTCCACCGACCCCAAATCATCTAAGTCTTCAGCGATGCGGGTCATCAATGCCATACCAATCTCGGGGTGAACTACTTCACGGCCCCTAAATCGCAATGACACCTTGGCCTTGTCGCCTTCTTCTAAAAAGCGCTTCAGGTTGCGTAGTTTTACCTGATAGTCGCCTTCTTCCGTTCCAGGACGAAACTTCATTTCTTTTACCTGGATCTGTTTTTGCTTTTTGCGCTGAGCTGCTTTGGTCTTTTTCAGTTCAAACAGATGTTTTCCATAATCCATGACCTTACATACGGGTGGTTCTGCTTCTGCTGCCACAAGCACCAGATCCAGACCTGCGGCTTTGGCTTCTGCCAGCGCTTCCGCCCGGCTTACCACGCCCCGTTGTTCCCCACCCGCGCCGACTAATCGGACGTTAGGGGCTGTTATGTCGTCATTCAAAAGTGAACGATCTGCTCGCTTGCCTACTTTTTTAATGGGCATCTCCGTTTATTTACCAAAGCACTCGCTCTCAAACCCTAGGTGCAAAACCCTGTTTTACATCGTTTTTTTCGGTTTATCGAGTGCGCTTGCCACAATCCGTCTCAACCTTGTCGAATAGGCGCTTGCGGCACGCGATCGCAAAAGCGGCGCGTATTCTACTGCCAGCCCTAAGCCCCTTCAAGCACTGTATGCAGGGGTATTGGTGCGGCCCAAGTACGCCCAATTAGCCCTTTTAGCTGAAGCCTCAAGCTAAACTGGCCGCGATGCGGTCGATATAGTCACGGCGTACAGCAAGCTTGGTCCCCGCATAGGCGGCACCCGGCAACTCCGCTAATGCAGCGGCCTGCTCTAGCGCTTGCGTCTCTAGCGCGTCTGCAGCAACCACCTGATCCAGGTAGCCTACCTGTTGCGCGGCGTCAGGATCGTATAATTGAGCTTGGATGATGGCTTGGGTCTGATGGCGCTTGGACAGCCGACACTTGGCCATCTCCATTCCAAACGGCGGCAAAGACATCCCAATGGCGGTTTCATTTAAGCCGTACTTAAAGTCCCCTACTGCACCCAAGCGCGTATCTGCAGCAAGCAATACCAAAGCGCCTGCCGCAATTGCATGACCGGCGCTGGCCACTACAACCGGCTGTGGCAACGAAAACAAACGCAACAACATGGCAGCACCGCGATTTACCAAGTCCGTACGTTGCTTTTCACCTTTAGCCATTTCCTTGAGATCGAAGCCAGCACTGAATACGCCTTCGCGGCCGGTAATGACAACCGCCTCAGCCTCGCGCTCAGCTTGATCCAAACCCTCGGTCATTGCGTCTACGAAGTTATGCCCTACGGCATTCGCTTTGCCATCATCTAACCCAATGACCGCAACCTTTTCATGCAATCTATACTTCAGCATCTATAGTCTCCTCCCGTTAACCTTAGATTAGCCCTGACCTATACGCCGAATCAACGCATCGGCGAACTCTGCAGTACCTAAGTTCCCGCCCAAATCTTTGGTTGTTTCTCCGGCCTGTAACGCGGCGTCGTAGGTGTCACGAATGCGCGCCGCACATTCCGCAAAATGCGGCTCATGCTTAGTCTCAGCAAGATAGTTCAGCATCATCACTGCCGACATCAGTAACGCCAGTGGATTAGCTATGTTCATACCGGCAATGTCCGGAGCGCTTCCATGTACCGCTTCAAAAATTGCCTCTTCGTCACCAAAGTTAGCGCCCGGAACAACACCCAGCCCGCCAACCAGTCCAGCACATAGATCGCTGACCACATCGCCATAAAGGTTTTCCAGCAACAGCACATCAAATTGCCCTGGGTCCTGCACCAAACGCATGCAACCGGCGTCGATAATCGCGGTTTCGAATTGCAAATTGGGGTAATCGTTTTCGTGCACGTCGGCAGCACAGTTCAAAAACAGGCCATCGGTCATTTTCATGATGTTGGCTTTGTGCAGGACTGTGATTTTGCGCCGCTCGCGCCGGTTGGCGAACCTAAATGCCCAGCGTCCAATGCGCTCGCAACCTTTTTGCGTGGCAACCTTCATGCTCATCACCACACCGGGCGTTACTTCGTTTTCAACACCACTGTATAGGCCTTCGGTATTTTCGCGGATGATCACCAGGTCAACATTGTCATAACGTGTATTTACACCCGGCAAACTGCGCACCGGACGCACGGCTGCATACAACCCAAAGGCTTTGCGCAAGCCTACGTTAACCGAGGTAAAGCCCTTTCCCACAGGAGTTGTACAGGGGCCTTTTAGCGCTATCTTGCAGCGGCTAATGGCATCCATGGTTTCTTGAGGCAGCAATTCTTGGCCCGCGTCCAACGCACTTTGGCCTGCCAGACCCGGCACCCAATTTATTTTGACGCCCGCCGCATCCAATACTCGCGTTACTGCCTGGGTAATCTCAGGCCCAATTCCATCACCGGGGAGCAACACAACATCTACTGGATTCATCGTACTTTTTTTTCTCCAAATTATTATTAACGCAGAATCTGCGCCGGCTTAAATGATAGCGCGAACACGCTTCAGCCGCTTGCATGATTACTCTGCGTTAGTGTATTTCATACAAATGAGCGTTTAACATCGACTGCTACATTACTGCTGGGGAGGAGACGTGATCGGAGCTACCGAATTTTACGCAACAACACCGGGCCTAAACGTAATCCTTTGGGTTGAAGCAGTGATTTATCTCAGTATCGGTGCTTACGAATTGCTCGACGACTTTGCTGCCAAGCCTAAGGCCTGGATGCATATCGATGGCCGCCCCAATTCCTATCTTATGCTACAGCACAAAGTTGGCCACAAAATGCATGCGGGGCTATGTTTTGTCTTAGGCATGGTGGCCCTCAATGGGGCTGTTGAAGGCGTAGTCACGCGCTTCGAATTGGAACTTATTTTCATCAGCTTTGCGGTCATTTTACCGGTGCTTTGGGCTACCTTGCTGCCCGGCCGCCTAGGTATCACTGTACTATTACTGAAACCAGAATTTTGGCTGCAAGGGCTTATGCTGATTTTCTACAGTGATTTAATTCGTATTGAAATCCTATGGCTATGCATTGCCTTAAACCTTTGGGGCATTGTCGTTTACTTCTTAAACACCCGCCGCTCCCTCATCTCGCCCTACGAATACGCGACCTTGCGCCGGGATGTTATCGCTGCTGAGGGCGAAGCCGCAGCAGTGAAATTCGATAAATTAGCCGGATACTCGGCTGCAGAAACATCTAGCAATCCACCACTTGATAAACAAAGCTAGAATCAAGGGAGTACATTCATGACAGAAGCAACCACAGCCCAAGCAGTCAAACCACCGCGTATCACCGCCGTAGTTTTTGGGATTTTTGCTGCCGTATTAACTTGGCAGGGTATAGGTCTGCTGGCGCTGGGCGGCAGCCCATACTATCTGGTCGCAGGCGTAGCCATATTAGTCGCCGCCTGGGATTTATTTGCCGGGCGTCCACGGGGCTTTGTGATTTTTAGTGGCGTGCTGTTGATGACCCTAGCTTGGGCGGTTTACGAGTCAGGTACGGGGTTTTGGACCGTTGGTTCGCGTATTTGGATAATCGGCCTTATGGCACTGTGGCTGTGTTTGCCAATGATTCGTCGCAGACTGTGGCCGCAACCGACACCAAAGCTACTGAGTTTACGCAGCGTCCAAATATCTGCCGCGGCTAGCCTGCTGGTGCTCGGAGCCATGCTGATCAATCAATTTAGTAGTGCTGATGTTGACTATGAGCCCACCCTGTATGGTCCTGCTCAAAACACTTCAGACTGGCACGCCTATGGCGGTAATAAGGCCGGTACACGGTATGCACCCTTCGATACGATCAATGCCAACAATGTAGATCAGTTGCAACGGGCCTGGGAAGTTCGAACCGGCGTGCCCGGGCGTTTTTCAGGCACGCCACTGCAAATTGGTGACGGCTTGTACCTGTGCACTGCACAAAACGTCATGATTGCATTAGATCCTGATACGGGTAGCGAACGTTGGCGCTTTGACCCGAAAAACGAAACGCCCCCGTACAGCTTATTTGGCAATTGCCGCGGTGTGACTTATTACGAACTTGAAGACATAGCCGAGGGTGAACAGTGCAAAGAGCGGATCTTTACCGCCACAACCGATGCGCGCCTGATAGCCGTAGATAAAGACACAGGCTTGCCATGCGATGACTTTGGCAATGATGGCCAAATCTCGCTGCTTGCCGGCATGGGCGAAGTTAAACCCTACTATTACTTTGTAACTTCCCCGGCAACAGTTGCCAGCGGTGTACTAGTAGTCGGTGGCTGGGTGATGGACAACCAAGAAGTCGAAGAGCCGTCCGGTGTTGTCCGGGCATACGATCCAAAAACCGGCAAACTTGCTTGGGCCTGGGATATCGGCCGCGAAGGCAATACCCAACTGCCACCCGAGGGCGAATCGTATACCCGCGGCACACCAAATGTTTGGAGTCTTACTTCTGCAGACGACGAACTGGGGTTGGTGTATCTGCCCACGGGTAATGCCACACCTGATTACTTTGGTGCGCATCGCAGCGATGCCATGGAAAAGTACGCCAGTTCTATTGTTGCTGTAGATGCCAAAACCGGACTGACCCGCTGGCATTTTCAAACCACCCACCATGATATTTGGGACTACGATGTGCCATCGCAACCTACGCTCGTGGATCTCACCCTGAACGGAGAACGCCGCAAAGCGGTAATTGTCCCCACTAAGCGCGGTGAAATATTTGTGCTGGATCGGGAGACCGGAGAAGCGCTTACCGAGGTCACTGAACGCGAAGTACCGCAAACAGATCTGGAGAACGAATGGTCATCACCTACCCAACCATTTTCCACCGGCATGCCGTCCTTTGCCTATCCGATGATTACCGAATCGAAGATGATGGGGGTTACGCCATTTGACCAAATCGCCTGCCGCAAAGCGCTGTTGGAATTGCGCTACGAAGGACCAATGACGCCACCCTCGGAACGCGGCACCTTACTCTATCCGGGACCAGGCGGCGGTATGAACTGGGGCAGCGTTGCCGTGGACGAGCGGCGGCAGCTAATGGTGGTTAACAATATGCATTTGCCATTTGTTATCCACATGATTCCAAGAGAGCAAGATCCCGCTACTGGCGGCGAGGGCTTTACCCAAGGCTACGGTATCGGCGGACAACAGCGCGGCACACCCTTTTCCGCACGCGTGAATATGTTCACCTCGCCTCTGGGCCTACCCTGTATCCAGCCGCCCTATGGCGAGATAGCAGTCGTCGACCTCACCAACCAAGAAATAATATGGCGCCGGCCATTGGGCACCGCAGCGATTTCGTTAAATGGCGCTCGCATTGGCGTGCCATTAGAAGCGGGCACCCCATACTCGGCTGGATCCATTGTCACCAGTTCTGGGCTAATCTTTATTGGTGGTGTTATGGATGGCTACATGCGTGCCATTGACCTATTTAGTGGCGAAGAATTATTCGCCGATCCTCTCAACGCCCCGTCAAGCGCAACACCTATCAGTTACGTCAGCCCGCAAACCGGCAAGCAATATGTCCTATTGACCCTGCCCGGTGCAGCCTCAGTAAGCGTGGGCGTTGACCATAGCGACGGCGACCAAGCATCCGACCCGGTCAATAATGACGGCGGCTATGTGATCGCCTACGCACTGCCGGACTAGCGAGGAACCAGTCAGCGCAGTGCGCCTAAAACACAGCTATTGGTAGAAAAAGACCTCTTCTATGGAGCACCCAAACACTTGGGCAATTTTAAAAGCGACCTCAAGAGACGGTGAATACTTGTTTTTTTCGATTGCAATGATGGTTTGTCGAGTAACGCCCACCGCGTCAGCCAAGGCTTTTTGCGACATCTCATTGGCGTCGAAACGCAAACGCCGCACGTGATTCGTAATGCTAGGCAACGTTAAAACCTCTGCGGTAGTAAAACAGTCGTGCCGAGATATTCACCAGTTCACTAACAACGAACACCAGAAATAATACGTTGGCAAGCAGGTAGATACTGAAATAACTGTTTATCCATGCCTGCTCGAAAATCATACCCAACACCAACTGGCCAATTACCAGCCAGATCCCAACAGCCATAACACCATAGCCCCATCGACTTGCGGCGCGTTGAATCGCTCTATCCCGCTCATCAGTGTGACCATCGGCACGCTGGGCAGCTATCAACGAATGTAGGGTAACTTGAACAATTACTAACAAAATCAACACACCCAGAAAACGCTGGAAGCCGCCGGTGAGGTCTTCAAGATTGGCAAAAACATAGAAAAAATAACTGCCAAACATAATAACCATGCCGAGCAGCGACACCAGTAACGGCAGTTCATTGGTTAAATCAATTTCATCAGCCCACCATCCTGCAGCAAACAGCACGCTGCCGAATACAAGGCCCAGCAAAAACAACGTGGCCCATCCCCAAACGAGGAACATCGCCAAATTCACCACTACCAACGAGCCACCCGCCCATCGCAACTTATCGTTACGCACTACCATGAGACCACCTGCCTTTCTTAGCTGATTGGGCGGCATTATATGTAAATTATTTTTTACATCAAGTTAATTATTTTTAACCTCATGAGTTTCAGCAAAGCAATGCCTGATGCCGAGTGATTTCGGCAAATGGAATGCTGGGGTCGGTGGTTCAAGTCCAACCGATTAGTTGCTCCAATAAGCAAATTCATCATCGGGCTCGTCTTCCTGAGACAGGTCGCGGTCAACGTTATAAGCCATCGTACTCACCCACGGCCAGCGCGACGGCTGTTGTTCAGCGTTATGTCCGTCCAAAGCCTGCCGCAAGCGCACGGCGACATCCGGCTGTTCTGCTAACAGGTCTCGCCACTCGCCTTCGGCGGTGAGGTCAAATAACCATTCTTTGCGCGGCTGTCCCTCTGGCGCACTGACCATGAGCTTCCAGCGTTCATCGCGAACCGCTTGAGCGGCACCACTGCGAAAGAATAAGTACTCATGCGGAGCCTGGGTAGTATCAATACCGGTGACATATGCCGTCAGATCAACGCCGTCCATAACCCGGTCAGTGGGTAGGTCGGCACCCGCTGCTGCCGCGGCGGTGGCATACATATCGAAGTGATGCACCGGTGCATCAAATGTTTCTCCAGCAGGCAAACGGGCCGGCCAGCGGGCCAGAAACGGCACCCGAATGCCCCCTTCAAAGAGTGTAATTTTCCAGCCTCGATAGGGGTCGTTCACATCCGGCAAGCCAATATAACCAGCGCCGCCATTGTCTGAGGTAAACATCACCAAGGTATTTTCATCTAAGTCATTAGCCTTTAATGCTTGCATCACCCGGCCCACGCCACGATCCAAAGAGCGGATCATGGCCGCATAGACGCGCTCACGATGCAGCTCGATATGCGACAGGGCTGCATAATCTTCCTTACTCGCCTGCAATGGTGTGTGAGGAGCCCAATGTGCCAAGTAGAGAAAAAACGGCCGATCTTTATTGGCCTCGATGACCTTCACCGCTTGATCAGTGTAGTAATCCGTCAGGTACTTTGGAGGCTCAAATAGCGGCCCACCGTTAAAGCTGGCCGCAAAGTTTAGTGCCGCCCAGAGGAACCGATCGATGGGGTCAAAATCTTGGCGGGCTTGAACCACCTCGGCATCGTCACGTCGGCCGTACAAACCACTGGCCATCAACAGACTTTCGGCAAAGCCCTGATCGTGGGCGGCCATGCCGTTAACCTGCCCTAGATGCCACTTGCCAATATGTACTGTGTGATAACCCTGATCAGTGAGCAGCTCAGCAAGAGTAATCTCTGTAGGGGGCATGCCCATTTCGTCAAAGCTGAGGCTGCCTTCCTCAGTGTTGCTCAATGTTGGCGGCAGCAGCGGCCGGTCCATGGTATTACCGACTAAACCCACAATAGGCATCATGCCTGCAGGCGTGGGCGTGAATTCAAAACCAAATCGCGTGCCATAGCGCCCGCTCATAAGAGCGGCGCGGGAAGGGGCACAAGTGCCATTCGCGGCATAGCCTTGAGAAAAAGTCAGCCCCTCTGCCGCCAACGCGTCAATATTTGGGGTTTGGGTCGTGGGGTTAGGGCCATTCATGGACAAGTCATTCCACCCCAGGTCGTCGGCCAGAATCAGCACAATGTTCGGCGGACGATCCTCGGGGCTGCGGCCTTCGGCATCGGTGCCAGTCGACCAGTTGATCTCTTGAGTAGGACCAATTTCTGCCTGAGCAGCCATCATCTGGTTAATGCCGAATAAGGCAATCTCGGCGCGGAAAATCCAGCCACCGGCAATCGCTACCACTAAAACCAGCCCAATCCGCATTATCCACTTCATTCTACTCTCCCCTGAGAATATCTATGCTCTGGCACCCGCTCGCAGGTTAGCAGCGAACAGGTCCGACAACCCTAAGCCTGTTGGCCAAACCAAGCACCCGTGGGTGCCACCAACTCGATGTTGAGCTGGCCCGCCAGCCCAGCTGCTCTGTGCACAGCAGAGGCCTGATAGTCTGGCGTACCGATCATCTCCAGCATTGCTTGCCGGGACGGATACATGGCAATCGCGGTCATATCCCAAAGTTCTTCCACCTCACCTAACATGAGACGCTCAACGTCCGCTGAAAATACTGGCTCACCACCGACCTTAGCCAGATGCCCAACGACCTCTTCTGCATAAATGCCATAGGCTTCAGCGCCAGTCAGGTCTGTCTCGCGACCATCAGCGTACTCAGCTTTTGCTTTGAACTTCAGCAAATTCAGCATATAGATCGGCCCCTCGCGGCCTGGCTCCATAAAGCCCTTAATTTGCTCTTCATTCGGTACGACTCGGTTTATAACTTCCATAGCTTCTTCTGTAGTTTGTTTTGGGTCGTTAAATCCAGCATAAACTAATGTATATCATTATTTAATGGGTGGGTGGAATTTTTAGCCGTGCCCGGCGATGGTTCAGATGGAAGAGTGGGAAATTTTGGGGCGTTCGAGCAAAAGCGTAACCCGAATTAGAGCGATGCTGCTGTGGACTCTTGTGCATTCGCAGTAAACCAGTTTGGACGCTGGGTGCAAAAGTCGATCGTGCGCTACAGAACGCCCTCTATGCGATAGGCTCGGGCTGCAGCACCAGCAAACAGATCGGCTTTCTCGGACGCCGAAGCGCCGGCTGAAATCCGCTTAAATGCATTCCAGCACACCTGATAACTGCACCAGCGTTTTTGCACCGGGAAGTTCGACTCGTACATGGATCGCTCTGCGCCGAAAGCGTCTATGCAGGGTTCCATCCACTGTCGCCAGGCCGCGGCAACCTCCTCAGAACCCGGCGGTAAAGTGCGGTCGCCGTCGTAGCTGGGCATGCGGATGGGCATGGCGCCGAGTTTGACGTAAACATTATCGCGTTCGCTAACCCGCCTAATACCAGCTTGCCACTGTGTATAGACTTCATCGGTGTTGCCGCGGTAAGGGCCACCCAAAATAGGTGATCCTACGTGGTTAAGAATGCTGACCAACCCCGGATGCGCATCGATTAACTGGGCAAATTCATCCAGTTGGGTGTGGTACAGCCAACAATCTAACGACAAACCCATACGATTGATTACCGCAATGGCTTGATGCACCCGCGGATCTAACAAGATGCTGGCTTGCTCAGCGACATTGTTAATTCGCTCGTCCTCATGCCAACCGCTGGAAATTCGCACGCCACGGAAGCGGCCACCAGATGCCTCAATATGTTGTTGCAGCAGCGGCTCCACGGCTGCTCCCAGAGTAAGGTCAATATTTCCGAACATCACATCGCAGGCTCGTGTGTTGCCGAAGTCGCCACTGGCACTCATTGCTGCCTGTCCACGCACGAATTCGGTTTCGCCTAGTGAGCGGTATTCCTCGGCGCCATGGAGTCGATACATGGAGTGGCACTCAGCATATACGGTGGCCACTATGTTGTGACCACTGGCCAGGTCGTCGGCAAGTTCGGGCATTAGATAGGTGTAGCCATTTCGCACCCATAGGTGATGATGGGGATCGATAATGGGCAACTCGGGCTCGAGAACCTCTTCACTTAAAGTCGCCAACCAGTGGTCGTCAGGCCCCGCCTGTCCTGTATTCGCAGCCATGCAATTCTCCTTCTTAGGCAATAGCGCTTGTGAACTTGGCGAGCAAAACGTCTACTGAACTGTCCCGACGCCGTCGACCTGCATCGCAGGTCCTGCAACATAAATCGATTGCACCGTCGGCTAAAAAATGACTTTGCTATCGAAACTATTTTTTCCCTGCACCTAATCTTTCTGGTTTGCTGGCGAGCCGAGTTTACGCAGATCGTTTGACGCACCCGTTGAGCCTTTGGTTACTCCAGAGTAGCGAGAGTTCTTAGCCGACATTTTCGGAAACCTGCGCGAGCGACCGGGCCCCTCAGCCGTGGCTCCACCGTCAACCACAATGGCCTCGCCAGTGACAAACTCGGAGTCATCCGAGGCCAAAAACAACGCTGTACCCGCGATGTGCTCTCCGCGACCGAAGTCTGGCCAGGGTTGGCTCTTGGCAAAAGCGCGTTGAATCGGCGCGGGATCGCCTGTGTGGGTGAGCGGTGTGGCAATGTATCCAGGGCAAATCGCATTTACCCGAATGCGATCTTCTGCCAACTCCACCGCCGACGCTTTGGAAAGATTAATAACCGCCGCTTTAGCAGCCGAATACACTAAGGGGCCAGCGTCGCCACTGAGGCCTGCAATAGATGCAGTATTGATAATTGAGCCGCCATGACCCTGCTTGCGCATAATCAGGGCGCCGTGCTTTATGCCAAGAAATACTCCCTTCGCCAGAACATCAAACGTGTAATCCCAGTCTTCAACAGAGGTCTCAGTTAACGGCCCAATGGCACCGCCAACGCCCGCGTTATTGAACAGAATGTCTAAGCGGCCATAGCTCGCCAGGGCGTGTTCGCACATCGCTTCAATATCTGCCTCTCTGGCAACATCAGTCTTAATAAATGAAACATCGAAATCCTGCGACATACCAGCGTGCGCTGCTGCGGCACCCGCCTCCTGGTTAAAGTCGGCGATGACCACCTTTGCGCCCTCTGCCGCAAACCGCATAACTGTTTCGAGTCCCATGCCACTGGCGCCACCAGTAACAACTGCAACCTTATCTTTTAACCGCATACTTAGTTCCCCCGCTTTGCTCGTTATGCAGAGTTATAACGTTAAGTGCTGCGGGTCAAGCCATATGCCGTATTACTTTGTGGCCTGCTAGCCGCCCCCTCAGAGAGCATGAACTGTAGTTTGCGGAATTGCCTAGCCGATGGTGATTGCCCGCCCGATATTAGATTGGGCCATTTAATTTGCGCTCAGAGCATGCTAAGTGGCGGATGGAGAGGCTCATGGGCTGGGTCGTTTACGCCTACTACTGGGTAGACAGGGAATCCGGATATACGGCGTCTTTGGCACACAGATCCGGCCGTTTTATGACCCTGCAACGATCGCCACGCTTGCGCAATTTTAGCGAGCAATATATTCACCGAAGGCAAGATCTAGGCTTACGCCTTCAGCAAAATAGTAAAACAAGGGAAAGCCCCGTTTGTGCTAACCTTAGGTCAGAACTTCATACGGGTTGACAGTCGTGAACGAGAAAGCTCCAACGCCAAAGGCTATTCAGCAACAAGACGCTTGCTGTGATGATAGTTCCTGTTGTCCCCCGCAGGTGCCTTATCTTCGAGAGGCTCCAAAGGTTGGGCGCAACGATCCGTGCCCATGCGGTAATGGCCGCAAATATAAGAAATGCTGTGGTAAAAACTAATACAGCGCCGCGCCCTATCAGTACCTTAATTGTTAAAAACCCCGCGTATAGCGGGGTTTTTATTCGCTAAGACCGGGCGGATTACCCGGAACAGTTGCTGCTGCTAAGACGCTTCACACATCGAATCATCAGATTCCTCAATTTTCAAACGCTGTAAATCCTTGATGGTAAGCTAGCACCTGAGTCGCGACCGAAGTGCGCCCACGTGTTTACTTAGGAGTGTTTTTTGATGACATGGAGTCACCAAGCAACTTCACAGGAACAAAGATTCCCGATCGCCTCTATCTCGAACGAGAGCCGCTTGGTTTTTCCCTCCCCAAAGGATCTCGATCGCGCTTGGGATCTCGGCATCTTCTATCTCAAGGTCCCTGACAGTCTGGACCTCGACGGCGCGCGCCAATTCGGCGGCGAACTGATCGCTCCAGATAGCTCCTACCGTCAAATTCCCAAATATGGCGAACTGGAGGGATTCATCGCCCTTGAGAACAACCAGCAAACCAAGCTAGCACTGCGCCGCCATCACTGGGACCAGCACTATCCCGCGGCAATCGCTGAGTTTGGGCGCCAGCTTGACCAAATTGGCATCACCATCCTGCGCGAGGTATTTCATCAATCGGGCATTCCCGAGACGGTTTGGGACCGTGCCTCAGGCGGGTACTCAGCGGGTGCGGGCACAGCATTTCTGAATTTCGTCCACTATGACACCCGTAATCCAGATCAGGGACTGCGGCCCCACACAGACTATGGCTTTATAACGATCCTCGATATCACCGCCCCGGGGCTGCAGATCAAGGTTAACGGCACGTTCGAGGATGTTCCCGTTCTCCCAGGTCATCTGGCGATCCACTTTGGCGAAGCGTTGAACTTCATTACTCTGCACTCTGACCGCACCGTGGGTGCTGTAGAACACCAAGTCCTGAGCCAGAAATCTACGGATCCGGTGCGCCACGGCATCGTCTACTTCGCCAATCCCGACCTCGATGGCATGCTGTGGCAATTCGATGCCAAAGGAGAGATCAGAGGCAGTTCCTCGGTAGAAGATCTTTTTGCGCTTCTAGAGAAAAACCTCACCGAGTACCGCTAGCTGCCTTTAAGCGGATCCGCAATGTACCAGACACGAATGCACCCCTCGCAAGCAGCACGCTGCGAAATGCGCGCATTAAAAACCGATTGCAGCGATTCTTTTAGTGGCCGAGCAAGCAGAGCTGGAAGTGTAATGGTCACTATGCCAGCGGATACCACAGAGCGCTATTTCTCCATGTCACCCTTCGCCGGCATAAACGAGGACCTCAACGACGACCGGTTAGCTCAGCAGGGCTAACACTCAGGGCCCGGGATTATGATGGGAGCAGTAGGCGGGTTGCTACCGCATGGGTTGTGCGCGTCAGCTCGCGACGCGAGATAAACCGCTGCATGGCCGCAGGATCGGATTGGCGTGACGTTTCCCAGGAAGTAAAATCTGGATACCACGTTAACAAATGCAACCGACACTCCTGAGAAGCTGGCAACTCCTGGGCTGGTGCAAACAACCCCATGGGCTCCGCGGCAAACGCCTCGGCCGTCTCAAAGGTTTGCCATGCCGAACTGGATAGCATCACAGCTTCTTCTAAGTGCTCATAAGGTAGCAAGAAGTCTCGAAACACATAAACGCCTGCTCGCGTGAGCGGAGCCGGCGTTTGCGGTCGCACGGTAGGTTTAACGACCCACTGATTTACAACCTCGCAGCCTTCAGGAGGCCGCCAATTATCATCAAGCTCCGCGTGAGCGCTAACTGCGATTAGCTGGTTTGCGGCTAAGCCAAACACGCCTTGCCAGAGACCCCACAATGTCGTCGATGTATGTGCAGAAAAACTCTCGCGCACCTGCGCTGACTTGGTCTTCAGATTCTGGTCGGCAAATTCCAACACTCGCTTAGTATAAAACAGCTCGTTCATCCCGGTTATTTTCATATATCACTGAGTAAATTCTCGATCGAAGTATAGCCGGTTGGTAGCACCAAGCGGATTACGCAAAACAGCCTTCGCTGTTTTGACCCTTCGGGCTTCGCGTCTATGACGCTCGGTGCGAAATGTTCGCCAGCTCGCATTTGGTCGAACCGTGTCGGCGATCTCGTCCAGCTTCAATCGGCCAATAAAAAACCCCGCTTATGGCGGGGCTTTTTATTGGTAGGACCAGGCGGATTCGAACCGCCGACCTCTACCATGTCAAGGTAGCGCTCTAACCAACTGAGCTATGGTCCTATATCTGAACTGTATTATTTGTACCTAGCTTTACGCCGTAACCTTTGTTTTGGCGATCGAGCGGTGACCGCATGCTGCTGCGGATCGCGCAGTGTAGCTTGGTTTGCTCGGTTTTCAAGATCTAGTGCGCTTCGGCGCAGCAATGAGCCATGCTGGTCAAAGGCGGTTAAGCAATGACATACTTTCCACATGACCTAGTGGGTATCCTCATGATTTCACTTCTGCTGCTGTTCTTCGCAATAGCCATTGTCACTTCTTTTCTTTGTTCTTTATGGGAAGCAGTGCTTCTGAGCATTACGCCCTCTTACGCACAGATTCAGCTACAAAAGGGCAATCGGCTCGGGCATCGCCTTCAGGCATTTAAGGACGACATTGACCGCCCGTTGGCGGCTATTCTCACACTCAATACCATTGCGCATACGGTCGGCGCTATCGGTGTCGGCGATCAGGCGGCACGAATCTGGGCAGATGCCAACCCCCTGATCACGGGCCTAGCGGTACCCGCCGCGATGACCCTGGCTATCTTGGTGCTGTCCGAACTCATTCCCAAAACCCTTGGTGCTAATCACTGGCAATCCTTAGCACCCGTTACCGCTACTTGTTTAGAGTTCATTATTCGTTTGTTGGGACCGTTGGTATGGCTCAGCCAATTGATTACCCGGAAACTCAAAAACAAAGACGTAACCAGCGCGTTCAGCCGCAGCGATTTTGTGGCAATGGCTGATATCGGCGCACAAGATGGGGTGTTTGAGGAACAAGAGTCGGAAATCATTACTAACCTGTTGAAATTCAGATCCGTTCAAGCAAAGGATGTGATGACCCCGCGTACAGTGGTGCGCTCCGCACCTGCCACCGAAACCTTCGAGGAATTTTTTGAAAGTAATCGCGAACAGCGTTTCTCGCGCATTCCTCTCTACGAAAACGAGTCTCGCGACCAAGTCATTGGTTATGTATTGAAGGATCAAGTACTGGCGAGCATTGTCGATGGCCACCCAACGGATGCTCTGATTTCGCTCAAACGCGAAATCATCGCCGTGCCTTTCGACTACCCTATTCTGGAGCTGTTTAATCGTTTCTTGAGTGCGCGCGAACAGATCGCGTTAGTTGTGGATGAATTCGGCGGCATGGATGGCATAGTGACCATGGAAGATGTTATCGAAACCCTATTGGGGGTCGAAATCGTCGATGAGTCAGACCGAACAGTCGACATGCAAGTTTTAGCCCGACGGAGTTGGGAACGACGCGCGCGCAGGGTTGGCTTGAGCGTTGAACCTAGCCCCAAAGACGAGACGGCCGAAGACGACTCTGAAAACAACGACTAGCAAGCCTTGTCGCCCTATTCCTTCATGTTCCGCTACTACGAGCGTTCGGACAAAAAATGCTCCGTGTATTTGCCTAAATACTCCACAAATTCTGGCTGTTCGATAAGTCTATACAGATGGGCGAAGGCTCTGGGATAAGTGTTTTCAGCGCCCTCACTGACCAACGGTAGCGACGCCGCGTCCAACCCCGCACGCATCAGTCTTTCGCGCATAAATTGACTGAAATCACAGGCGAATGCGATGTCCGCAATGGTCAACTCGTCGCCGGCCACATAGTCATGGTGGCTCAGGGCTTGCTCGATGCCTTCCAAGAAAAACTCAAATGCCCCAGCCATTCGCTGGTGCAGTTCTGCACTAATTTCGCTGATACCCAGCAAGTACACTTGCGCTTCGCGACCAAATACCAATGTAGCATCAAGAAAACTGTCGATGCGCGAGGCCTGCATTGGGCTGCGCCCGTACAAACCATGCTCTGCCGACCCTGATCTGGCCACAGCGCGCAAAATACTGTTGGACTCAAACACGCCTATCTTGCCGTCTGCACTAAAGGCTGCCGGCACGGTGCCGTAGGGCTGGGTTTGCAGAAAGGCATCAGTCTTATACAACGTTCCAGAAAAGCCGCGACGACTCTGGCGGGCATTAGGGTTTTCTGGCACCTTTTCCTCGTCGCGCAAAGGGCGCGCAGCAAAATCCCACAGCCAATTACCTAGTTCCTTGGGTTTATCGCCGACAACTTCAACACTGAGCCCAAGGTAACGTGCCGCAATCAGCGCTTTCCAAACCCGAGGGTTCGGCAAATACGAAAAAATTCTAAGGACGTTGTCGCTCATAGTTACCACACCTCTCCATAGGGTCGAATGACCGATTCAAAGGACCATGCGCTGCGCGGCTGCTCGGCGATACGTACTACCTCGTTGGCGATGTCCGCGGGCTGGCAAAAGAAATCGTCGGGTTTATTTGGAAACGCTTCGCGGGTCCATGCCAAATCAATGACCGCATCTATGGCGACGTAAGCTACATGCACGCCCTTTGGGCCAGCCTCCCGCGCGATACTTTCGAGCAATATGCGCTGCGCCGCCTTGGTCGGCGCGAATCCGGCGAAGCGCGCCTTACCCCGGTACGCTGATGTATTACCCGTGGCAATGAGTGCACCACCGCCACTGGCTTGCATGTCGGGTACTAACTGTTTCGCCAAAGACAGCAGTGCCATGGTATTGATCTCAAAGGCGGCGCGCATCTTCTCAGCATCAACGTCCAAGTAGGTCCCGCGTTCAGCCCCCACAGCGTTGTGAATGACAATTTTAGGCGCGCCCAGCTGCTGGCGGATTTCTTCGAGCACGGCGCCGAGTCTGTCTGCGTCGCTGACATCGCAGACAAACGGATGGGTATTGGGCGTTGCCTGGGCAATGTCGTTAAGCCGTTGCGCGGAGCGCGCAAGCATGGCAACTGAGTATCCTGAGGCGGCAAAGCGCTCAACAATGGCCTTGCCTGTACCAGGGCCCACACCCGTAACCAAAACTACATCGTTCATTTTCCCCTCTTGCCATTTCATTAGGCGATCGCTGGTTCAGTGCTTTTATAGCGGGGTTTTTGCCGCGCTGCAAAATGCACGTAGTGTGCCCGAGCTGTCTTTGGTTGAGTCAGCTCAATAATTTCTGTGCGCGCAACGTTTGTAATTGATCGCGTACCTGCGCCGCTTGCTCGAACTCCAGATCCTCGGCGTGCTTGAGCATTTGCTTTTCCAGCTGAGCCATAAGCTTGCCCAAGGCTTTAGGATTGTCTGGCACTGCCACAGGTTCCACGGCTTTACCCTTACGCCCTTTCGCAGCCTTAGGTGCGGCGCTGCGTGCGCCTTCCATAACGTCAGCTATCTTTTTCGTTACCGACTTCGGCGTGATGCCATGTTCTTTGTTATGCACCAGTTGCTTGTTACGCCGCCTCTCGGTCTCGCCGATGGCTCGCTCCATGGAGCCGGTCATTTTGTCTGCATACAAAATCGCACGACCGTTTACATTGCGGGCGGCACGGCCGATGGTTTGAATCAATGAGCCCTCTGAGCGCAAAAAACCCTCTTTGTCCGCATCCAAAATCGCAACCAGACTGACCTCTGGCATATCCAATCCTTCACGCAACAGATTAATACCCACCAATACATCGAACTGCCCCAAGCGCAAGTCGCGAATGATTTCCATACGCTCCACCGTGTCAATATCCGAGTGCAGATAACGCACACGGACATCGTGGTCGTCTAGGTAGTCGGTTAGATCTTCAGCCATACGCTTGGTCAGTGTGGTGACCAATACCCGCTCTTCCCGGGCAATCACCTCGCGAATCTCGCCCAGCAGATCGTCTACTTGCGTTGAAGCTGGCCGGATTTCAATCGCGGGATCCACCAGGCCTGTGGGCCGCACCACCTGCTCTATCACCGCCGCACCTTGTTCTTTTTCATACGGACCGGGCGTTGCTGAAACAAAAATCATCTGTGGCGCTAACGACTCCCACTCGTCAAAGCGCAATGGCCGATTATCCAAAGCCGAGGGTAGACGAAAGCCATAATTCACCAACGTTTCTTTGCGCGCTCGATCGCCTTTGTACATACCGCCAATCTGCGGCACGGTGACGTGGGATTCGTCGATAACCAATAAGGCATTATTGGGCAGGTAGTCGAATAACGTTGGCGGCGCTTCTCCGACGCCCCGGCCTGACAAGTAGCGCGAGTAATTCTCGATACCCGAGCAGTAACCCAGCTCTTGGATCATTTCTAAATCAAAACGCGTGCGCTGTTCCAAGCGCTGGGCCTCAACCAGCTGGTTGTTGTCCGTCAGGTATTTTAAGCGGTCTTGTAATTCCTCTTTGATGTCATCAATCACCGACATCATACGCTGGCGCGGGGTTACATAATGAGTCTTAGGAAAGATCGTATAGCGCGGCAGCTTGTTAAGGATCTCGCCAGTGAGAGGATCAAATATAGAGAGATCTTCAATCTCATCGTCAAATAGCGAAATACGTACAGCGTCTTTTTCTGACTCCGCCGGAAACACATCGATAATGTCACCGCGCACCCGGTAGGTGCCGCGTTGAAACACCATGTCGTTACGCGTGTATTGCAGCTCGGTGAGGCGTTGCAGTATGTCGCGTTGATCTAACCGATCACCCCGATCCAAGTGCAGAACCATCTGAAAGTAAGATTCAGGATCACCCAGTCCATATATCGCAGATACCGACGCGACGATAATTGAGTCCTTTCGTTGCAACAGTGCCTTGGTCGCAGACAGCCGCATCTGCTCAATGTGCGCGTTGATGGAGGAGTCTTTTTCTATATAGGTGTCCGAGGCGGGTACATACGCCTCTGGCTGATAGTAGTCGTAGTAGGAGACGAAATATTCCACCGAATTGTGCGGAAAGAATTCGCGAAACTCGCCGTACAACTGGGCCGCTAGCGTTTTATTCGGCGCAAGCACCAAGGTAGGTCGCTGCACTGCGGATATGACGTTGGCAATGGAGAATGTCTTCCCCGATCCCGTAACCCCCAGCAGGGTTTGATGCGCAAGACCTTCTTCTATGCCCTGGACTAGGGCCTGAATGGCCGCAGGCTGGTCTCCTGCCGGCTGATAGTTGCTGACCACCTCTATGGCTGGGCGATCTTCTTTTGTCCGCGCCACTGTATTGTTCCGTAATGCGTAGCGCCTACGCTACCACCGGCACCGTCGCAGCGCCAAGTGGCGAGGGGTGCCGGGGAGCTTTTGTAGCAGTTGCGCCTTAGTCGGACGCTTCGTCGTCAGCAGGGGCTTCTTCTGTGGCATCTTCGGCATCTTCGGCATCTTCGGCAGCCTCTTCTGCAGGTGCTTCTGCCTCTGTTGCTTCTTCAGCAGCTTCTGCTTCCTGGGCCTCTTCTGGCTCCGGCTCTGGCTGCTTCACTTCGGGTGCTTTAACCAGTTCGTGCTTAAGCAAAATTGCAACTTTCTCGTCACCATTGATTGGCGCTTTATTCGCCCCCTGCACGGCATACCGCGAGTCTCGGCGCTGATAAATTGTATAGTCGTCTGTGCGCGTGACGAGTTTCATAACCTTCTCCTGTAATGCACAAGTTAACGAGCCGCGCAGATTACTCCTTTAGCGCCCAGCATCAAGTGTCGATTCAACACCACTGCGGCCATGATGGCAGTTTTGTCTATCCTTAGAACGCCTAGTTTTAACGGTCACTGCCGATTTCCCAGGCAAATCAGCTACACTGCGCCGCGATTTTTTTGCGTAACCTTGCTCAACGTCCCACGGTCAACTCGTTACCTCAAATAACGATCCAACAACATTAGGAATCATCTTGGCTGCTCTTGTTACCGAACACGTTACCGACATCACCCATTGGAATGACCGCTTATTTTCATTCCGCACCACCCGCAGCGATGCCTTTCGTTTTCGCAACGGCCACTTCGTTATGTTGGGTGTTGAGGTAGACGGCAAACCGCTACTGCGGGCATATTCGATCGCCAGTGCCAATCACGACGAGCATCTGGAATTCTTTTCAATAAAAGTGCAAGACGGACCGCTGACCTCGCGCTTACAACATCTGAAAATTGACGACCCGGTCTGGGTGAGCAAAAAACCTGTGGGCACTCTGGTAACCGACGATCTTAATCCCGGCAAACGCCTAATTTTACTGTCGACGGGTACGGGTCTAGCTCCCTTTCTTAGCATTACCCGCGATCCCGAGGTATATGAGCGCTTTGACGAAGTGGTGCTAGTACACGGTGTGCGTCAGAAAAATGACCTCGCCTACTACGACTACTTCACTCAACACCTGCCGAATGACGAGTACATGGGCGAATTGATCAAGGCGCAGTTAACCTATCTACCCACGGTGACCCGCGAACCCTTCGAACGCCAAGGACGTATTACCGATCTTATGACGGATGGCACTCTAGCGCTCGACCCGGCCAGCGACCGGATTATGCTCTGTGGCAGCCAAAGCATGCTGCACGACGTCAGCGCAGCACTCGACGGGCTAGGCTTTGTTGCATCGCCCAGCCAGGGCACTGCTGGGGACTACGTCATCGAGCGGGCATTCGTAGAGCAATAGTCTCTAGTTCTTCATCTCCGGCGTGCATACAGTGCGACAGAAACGACCTCACACCCATTTTTGTTACCTGCAGTAACAAATGCTTGCATATTGATTGTTTTTGCGTAGAGTGCGTCGGCTGGTCTGACCAATTTGGCCAGACCAAACTTGAGGAAGCGCTTTACCTATGTCAGCCAAACACAATCAGATTGCGAATCATCTGATCACCGACATTCTTGACGGCAGCTATCGCGTGGGCGAGCGTCTGCCCTCTGAACGCGATCTCGCCTCACGCTTCCAAGCTAATCGCGGCGCAGTGCGCGAGGCCATGAAAACGCTACAGCAAATCGGCTTGGCGGATATCCAACCAGGTGGCGCTCGAGTAAAGCAGCGCAACCAGGCCAGTCTCGATGTCATCGGGCATATTCTGAACCGCGGTGAGCTACCGGACAGAGAGGTTGTTGATCAGATTCTAGTAGTCATAAATAACCTGTTAGCACTGGCGGTGGAACAAGCAATACGCGTCGCGAGTGACGAAGAAATGGAAGCGATTTGCGCGGCAACGCGTCCGTTTTATCAACAGCAGTTAGGACACCTTGAGCACGGCCTTGCTCGCATTAACCTACTGCAAACAGCTATGCAGGCAAGCAAAAATCTGCCACTGCAACTCATTGCACGATCTCTGTTTGAGCAATTCGCGCCAAACATGGAACCTCTTGCCGATTTCGTGCAAACAGATCACACCACCTACGCAACCTATGCGAAGAAACTTGAGGATGCGCTGCAGGCTCGGGATACCGATGCGGTAAGAGAAACCATCGAGGCCTTTGCGGCACTTAACCGCGAAAGCTTAATCAAGGCCTATACGGCAGCGCAAAGTACCACAACCCATTCCACCGCTCAGCCTTTGCAGGAGACCGCCTCGTCATGATCCGCACTTTGTTGATTCCCCTTGGCATTTTAGCGACCTTCATTTTTGGTGCCGCAACACTGATGGCGACCGCGCCAACCCTGTCGCCAGAGCCGGTGAAACCCACACCCTTAACCGTGCGCGTGATCGACGCACAACCGCAAACCTTGACCCTAACCGTGACGTCTCAGGGCACAGTAAAGCCGCTCACCGAAAGCCAGTTGATACCCGAGGTATCAGGGAAAATAGAGTGGATGTCGGACAGCCTTGTGGTCGGCGGTTTCTTTACCGAAGGCGAGGAATTGGTGCGGGTCGAGAGTCTCGACTATGAGACGGCTGTAAGCCGAGCCGAAGCCGCGTTGCTGCGCGCGGAAGCGGAACTGGAACACTCCAAATTCGAACTTATACGTATGCGCAGCTTAGAGGAGCGTAAGTTAGCCTCGCGATCGAATCTGGAAAACGCACTACGCATGTACCGGGTTAATACCGCAGCACAATTAGACGCTGCGGCTAACCTGAAACAGGCACAGGAAAATCTGAAGCGCACAACTCTATTTGCCCCTTTTACCGGCCTAGTGCGCGCCAAAAGTGTCGACATTGGCCAATTTGTCTCCCGAGGACAACCTATTGCAACAGTGTATGCCAACAGCTCAGTTGAGGTGCGTCTACCGGTAGCCGATCGGCAACTGGCGTTTCTGAATATCCCGCCCACCCAGCGCGGGGAATTGCCGCTGCAGTCACAGCCTTCGGTAAAGCTGACCGCGAACTATGCGGGGCAGCAGCTGCAGTGGACGGGCACGATTGTGCGCACCGAGGCCGAGATCGACCGGTACCATGAGGAGCAAACCGTGAACACGCTGCTGCTCACCATGGCCTTCCTCTACGACATCTTCTTCGTCTTCGGCACTTGTATATGCCTCTTCGACTTCTTCTTCGCAGTCTTCGCAAACTTCTTCATCTTCTTCGTTATCACCATCCCAATTAGCATCGACATAATCGAAGAATTCTTTCTTCTTATCGCCTTCTAATTCGTCTGGAGAAGAAACGCCGAACTTATCAA
>CAJXAC010000028.1 GCA_913050035.1 uncultured Gammaproteobacteria bacterium
TTATAAGGCTCACAGATGAAATTTAATATTGCTCTTGTCTTTGTTCTTGTTACTTTCTCTTTTGCTGCTTTTGCAGGTCATCATGAAAAATCATCTGTTGAAGGCTTCATAGCAGATTACTTTGAAACCTTTAACTCTATGACACTAGAAGCCAACCCAGAGCAGAGCATCAAATTCCCTGTTGTGTTCATAAATGATGGAAAAGTAAGGGTCATAGAAGATACCTCTGAAAAGGTCTTTGACTACAAAGTCATTAAGGCGACAGGTTGGGCCTACTCAAAGATGATCAAAACTACCGTGCTTGATGAAGGCAAGAACTCTGCAGTGGTGCTTGTAGATTTCACTCGCCATAAAGCAGATGACTCAATTATCAGTACTTCGAAGGTCTTCTACACCTTGAGCATGACTGACGAAGGTTGGAAGCTTGTAGGTGCTTCTATTCCTGGCGGAATCACTTTGGTGGAGTAGACAGCCTCAAAAGCCCTCAAAATGTCCGACCATGCCTATATATATCCACCTAGGGGGTATGGTCACCTGCCCCGCCCCTGTTGATCTCCTATACTCAATTCATCTTTTACAGGAGAAAGATTATGAATTGGGATGCATTAGGGGCGATTGCTGAGCTACTAGGAGCCATAGCGGTATTTCTTACACTGGCTTATCTGACTGTGCAGGTTAGACAGAATTCAAAGGCTTTAGAGCTTCAGAACAAGTTCTCTGCTGCTCAAATTATGCAGGCAAGAACCGACACATTGACTCAGGTGATCGCCACCTCAAGTAGCGCAGAGAATCTAGCCGCCCTACAAAAAATCTCTCAAATTACAGGCCCAGAAAGCTTGGGCAATATTAGCCGCGAGGAACAATTTCGACTTACTCAATTGCTCAACATGTATAGAGGTATGTTTGAGAACATAATCGAACAATACAAAATGGGATTCTTAACCAAAGAATTCTACGAAGGTTCCCCTGCTAAAAATCTGGCCACTTTTGCTCCAGCGTTCCTCGCGCTTAAGGTAGCCATGTCAGATGAATTTGAGGCTGAGGTTAAAAGATTAGCCTCGTAGCACTACCCTAGGCTA
This sequence comes from uncultured Gammaproteobacteria bacterium, assembly GCA_913050035.1. GTDB lineage: Bacteria > Pseudomonadota > Gammaproteobacteria > Pseudomonadales > Azotimanducaceae > UBA4421. The sequence continues at coordinate 1,080 of CAJXAC010000028.1, forward strand.
CGAGCTCCGACGCTGTTCTAAGATAATTCAAGAGCGCTCGTTTCCATTGTGTTTCCACAGGCTTTAAACAAGAGCGTGGTATTGCGCCAGATGCGCGTAAGACTTTGAGTTAAGAAGAGAAAAATGGCTCCGCCTGCTGGGCTCGAACCAGCGACCCGCTGATTAACAGTCAGCTGCTCTACCAACTGAGCTAAGGCGGAGTGGTCGTATGATCATGTGCTGAGTTATCTCAGCGCTCAAACGAGGGCGACAGTTTAATGGCGTGCAGCACAATTGCAATACTCTAGTAGCCACGCATTTACCAAATATTGCGCCCTAGGGCGCCTATCTGGCCGATCCGCTTCGCCGGTATAGGCGCTGCAGCTCTTTAGTCTGGCCGTCTGCCCTGACGGTGATTTGCACTCGCAGTTGCGTATTGTTAATGAGCTGATAGCGCTCTAATACCCGCATGTCTCTCGTCGTAGACTGAATCAATAAGTCATTACGCTCCCAGCCTGCATATACTCGCCACAACCCGCGTTCACGCTGGCCCCAGGTGACATCGCGGTACACCCCCGGCCAATGCTGCACCCCCATGGAGTCGCTGCCTTGTTCAATCTTGAGGCGTTTCGCTTTCAACACCTGAAAATCCTGAGCGATAAATTCCAGACCAGATCCGCGGCTAATGCGCTGGATTTCATCGCGCACTGTTTCGTTACGCTCTAGCCTTCGGGAAGGCCGACCTTTTAGCCCATCAGCGCTGTCTGACGCCGCTGTATCTAATTGCCATGTTCCAGACAAATTGGTGGGCTGAGTCGGGGTCAACTCAAGGTTTAAACCACCACAACCAGCCATAATCATGGCGCCAATCAGCATGGCTGGCCATGCAATCCAACGACACTGGTGAATAGTCTTTAGCACGTCGGTGCCTGGTGTCTGGTGGTTCGGCAACATGGTTTTTGTCTTTGTCTGGGCGATTTATTTAGGGCCAATGGCGCGTAAAAACTGCTGCTGGTGCTGTAATACGGAACTGGCTTCAGTGACCAGATTGTCCATGATCTGCGCAACCGGCTGCACCTCGTCGAAGTATGCAATGCTCTGGCCGGCACCCGAGTGTATCAACGGTTCGATGTTGTGTTCTTCTATTGCGCCCAATAAGTCACCTACCAATACGTCTTGCATGGGCATTTTCAACGGCTTTGGCGCGTCCTCGGCTTCCCAGGCTTGGCTCCACCCGGTCCGGACCTGTCTGAACGGTTTACCGCTTTCTGAACGGGTAATGACGGTATCTGCACTGCCCGCCTCTTTTAGTTTAGCGGTATTCACCGGATGCATGTGGCCCTGATGTTCGCTGGACAACAGCCACGCGGTGCCGAGCCATACGCCCTGACCGCCCATGGCCAGCGCTGCAGCGATATGCCGTCCGGTGGCAACACCACCCGCCACCAATACGGGCACGTCTCCGGCTGCATCGACAATTTGCGGCACCAGCGAATAGGTGCCGATAGGACCAGTATGCGCACCCGCGTCGTAGCCCTGAGCAACAATGATCTCTACCCCTGCTTGCAGCGCTCGGGGCACATGATGGGGGCTGCCAATTAGAGCTAGTGTAGTTTTACCTCGGTCTTTAGCTTCTTCTACCACGTCTCGCGGCGCGCCAATACCGCAGGCCATCATGTCCACATCCGATTCCATAATCACACGGATCTGTTCCTGCTCTATTTCCGCGGAGCGAATAAAACGCGTGCGCATACCCGGCTCGCTGGCTGCCGGCACCTCATAACGGTCGGTGAGTTGTTTAACAAAGTCTCTATGTTCCTGGGGAATCTCAGCTTCTATAGCGTCGCGGGAATTGTGGGTGGGCATGCCGGGTGGCAGCACTAAGTCCACCCCAAAGGGCTTGTCCCCCACCAGAGCTCGGATCTGCTTTAGCTCTTCTTCGATTTCATGGGGAAAGCGGCGGGTAGCGCCATAGACACCATAGCCTCCGGCATTGGTGATGGCAGCGACTACTTGCACATCATGCGCAAATCCGAATATTGGGACATCGATCCCCATGCGCGCGCACAATGGTGTCCAGACTCTGTTCATACCGCCCCTCCGTAACCCTATAGGTTTTACTATAGCGCCAAACAGGAGCGGTCGAAATGTTGCCGCCGCCGTTAATTTTTTCCCCCAGTGGTGCGCGTCGCGGCCCTGCTATTCGCGGCTGCTGGGCGCCCACTGGGGGCATAAGAAATCCGTGTCTTGTTGGCACTTAATACATGGGGTCCAATACCTTTGACCTGAGACAATTCGTCGTCATTGCGGAAGTCACCCACTCGTTCGCGGTAAGCCACAATGGCTTCAGCGCGGTGCTGCCCAACTCCTATCAGACCCCCCTTAAGTTCTTGGACAGTTGCCGTGTTCAAGTACACGATCTCTGCTTGCTCTGGGTTGGCTCTGGCTTGCACTTCCGCTGCCTGCAGGCTACAGGAGAACTGCGCCAGTACTAAACACAAACCAGCCAACCAAAAATTCGCGAAGCCGGCTTGCGGCCTTGAGGGAATGGGCTTGCTGCTGCGGATTGAATCGACTACGAACATGAAACATCTCCTTTTTTCGATGTTTCACTAGCTTAGTGCTTGGGCACAGTACACCTAGCGGCCCATGACGCACTGGGCGGTAGGCCCTTGGCTCGTTGGTGCTTAAGTGTTGTCTGTGGCCTGTTGTGCCAGTTGCTGTTCTGCTTTCGCCAAAGCTTTACGCAGGCGTCGGTTGGCAAACCGATAGCGAACATTCAGCCAACTGCCGTACAACACGCCAAGTAGGATGCCGATCACCAGAGCGCCCAGTAGCCACCAAAAGATACTGAGGGTAAACGGGGTTTGCCATACGGCGAATGTAAGAGCGACTTGTTCTTGGTTGACCGCCAGCGCAGCAAACAGAAAGGCTGTGGCCATGGCCAGGAATAATGCGATGGATTTAAGTCCCTTCACTGTCTTCCTGGCGGCTTGATGGCGCTATTAGACGTTGTCTTGGTTGGCGCCCGCTGAAGACGGCGCTGACCCTTGCTCGCTGCTGTCTGCCTGCAGGGTGGCATTCACCCGATCCCGCAACTCTTTACCGGGCTTAAAGTGCGGAACGTGCTTGCCTGAAAGCCCAACGGACTCGCCGGTTTTAGGGTTACGCCCTATGCGTGGCGCTCGATAGTGCAGTGAAAAGCTGCCAAAACCGCGTATTTCTATACGGTCTCCAGACGCTAAGGTCTGGGACATCTGTTCCAACATCGTCTTGACCGCAAACTCAACATCTTTGCTGTTAAGTTGCGCACTGGACGATCGTGCCTGTGCAGCAACGATGCGTTCAATCAATTCCGACTTGGTCATGCTGATGTCTGTCATCACCTAACCCTGCACTCTATTCCAGTTACAGCTTATTCGTCTTCGTTTTGGTTCATCTGAGCTTTGATCAGATCGCCAAGAGTTGCAGGTCCGGAACGGTCGCTCTCTTGTTTCTGATGATCGCGCACAGCTTGACGCTCTTCCTCCACATCCTTTGCCTTGATGGACAAGCCAATGGTGCGGTTCTTGCGGTCAACGTTGATGATCTTAACTTCTACTTCTTCGTCTACTGCAAGTACCGAACGTGCGTCTTCAACCCGATCCACGCTGATCTCGGAAGCCTTCATGATGCCAGTTACATCCTCGGCCAGCTCGATAACCACTTCTCTAACATCGGTTTCGATGACCTTTCCTTTAACGATGGTGCCGCGATCATTTACTGCGGTGTAGTCGCTGAACGGATCCTGATCCAGCTGCTTGATACCCAACGAGATACGCTCACGTTCTGGGTCCACAGACAAGATGATGGTTTCTACCTCTTCGCCCTTAGAGTAGCGACGAACAGCAGTTTCACCCGGCTCATTCCAAGAGATATCCGACAGGTGCACCAATCCATCGATACCACCGTCGAGACCAATAAAGATGCCGAAGTCGGTAATAGACTTGATGTTACCGGTAATCTTTTCGTTCTTACCGTGGCTAACGCTGAACTCTTCCCATGGATTAGGTCGGCACTGTTTGATGCCCAAGGAGATACGACGACGATCTTCGTCGATGTCCAAAACCATTACCTCGGTTTCGTCACCAACTGAAACCACCTTCGAAGGATGAATGTTCTTGTTGGTCCAATCCATTTCAGAAACGTGTACTAGACCCTCAACACCAGATTCGATCTCAGCAAAGCAGCCGTAGTCGGTGAGGTTAGTGACGGTAGCGGTTACCCGCGCACCCTCTGGGTAACGACGAATGATATCGACCCATGGATCTTCGCCCAGTTGCTTCATGCCTAAGCTAACGCGATTCTTTTCGCGGTCGAACTTAAGAACGCGCACGTCAACTTCGTCTCCCACATTAACCATTTCGCTCGGATGACGAATACGCTTCCATGCCATATCGGTAATGTGCAGTAAGCCGTCTACACCGCCAAGGTCAACGAACGCACCGTAGTCAGTAAGGTTCTTAACAATACCTTTAACGTCTTGGCCTTCTTGCATCGACGCCAGTAACGCATCGCGTTCATGGCTGTTCTCTTCTTCAAGGACTGCACGCCGTGAGACCACTACGTTGTTACGCTTCTGGTCCAGCTTAATAACTTTAAATTCTAGTGGCTTACCTTCAAGGTGAGCGGTTTCGCGCAATGGGCGAATGTCCACCAGTGAACCGGGCAAGAAGGCGCGGATGTCGTTAACGTCGACTGTGAAACCACCTTTAACCTTGCCATTTATAATGCCAACAACCACTTCGCTCTTTTCGCTAGCTTCTTCAAGTTGCTGCCACGATTCGGCACGACGGGCTTTCTCGCGAGATAGCCGTGTTTCTCCGAAGCCATCGTCCACCACTTCCATAGCGACCTTAACTTGGTCGCCTATGCTGAGTGTGCATTCGCCTTCTTCGTTGAGAAATTGATTCTTTGGAATGACCCCTTCTGACTTGAGGCCTGCGTGAACGATGACCCAATCGTCATCTATGTCTACCACCGTGCCGGTTACGATGGACCCAGGTGCCATCTCGATGGTTTGTAAACTTTCTTCAAATAGGTCGGCAAAAGATTCGCTCATAAGTGTGGTCGGCGTAGCAGCAAGGACATGTCAAAACGACAGTGTGCGCAGCCGTCTCTCCGTTGGTTAGTTAATGTTATGTGCACAGCGCTGTAATTAGCGTTGTTTGCTCCGCGTCATTCGGTGATTGGTCGCAAATGTTAACCACTCGCGAGATTCCTTACCCCAATTGCAGCAGCAGTAAACTCGTTTGTTACAAAAGTCGCTGCGTCGCTGCCTGCATAACCGTGGTACACACCTCTTGTATAGTCATCTGGGTGCTGTCGATTAGCAGCGCGTCACTGGCCGCTCTTAACGGCGCTGTTGCACGTTCTCTATCTCGCGCATCTCGTTCTTCGATCTGCTCAAGAAGGTCGCGCAAACTAACACTCAAACCTTTGTTTTTCAACTGGTTATAACGTCGTTCCGCACGCGCCTCGGCGCTCGCGTCAAGGAAGATTTTGAGCCCCGCATGCGGGAATACCACCGTACCCATATCGCGCCCATCAGCCACCAAGCCCGGGGCTTGGGCGAAGTTGCGTTGCAGCTCTAAAATGGCCGCGCGCACTGCCGGCAGCGCCGCTACCCGAGACGCAACTACCCCTATATCTTCGGTACGAATTTCGTCTGTAAGGTCTAGGTCATTGACCCACACCCGACCGTCTGGAAAGCCAATATCCAGCGATTCCGCCAGCTCGCACATGGTTTGTTCTTGCTCAACATCCAAGCCGCGCCGCACTGCCATTGCGGCAACGATACGGTACAAGGCTCCGGAATCCAGCAGATGCCAGCCCAACTCAGCTGCCATCCAAGCGGCTAAGGTACCCTTGCCAGAACCACTAGGGCCATCAATGGCCAATACCGGTATGGATTTATTCATCGCCATTCGTCTTTGTTGATGTTTTTTTCTCAACAGCATTGCGCAACTGGGCGAGACCTACCTCGCTGTCGTTGTTTTCAATGGCGGCAATAAGTTGCTGCAGATCATCACCAAACTGAAGTGCACTCTCAATCACTGAGTCTTTGTTCAAGCGCAAAATACGCCACCACAATTCCGGATCGGCACCGGCAATGCGGGTGAAGTCGCGAAAACCACCACCAGTCAGCGCGTTATGGGACGGGCTGACCTGCTGCATAAAGGCGAACGCCAACAAATGAGGTAAATGACTGGTCACAGCCAGAGCCTGGTCATGCTCTGCAGGGGCCATTACCTGCACTCGGGTACCCAAGCGCTGCCAGAATTCCTCGGTTTGCGCTTGCCGCTGCGCATCACCCTGAGGCAGCGGTGTAATCACTACCGCACACCCATCAAACAATTGAGCATCGGCCCCAGTGGGACCACTTTTTTCCGAACCGCTTATGGGATGACAGGGTACAAAGTTCGTTACCGGCGATGCGGCTGTTTGCACCGAATCAACGATGGACGCTTTAACACTGCCAACGTCAATCACCGTGGCGGTATGGTCTGCGAGCTTGAGCACCCATTCAGCAACTAAATCACTGGGCACGCACAGGGCACAGAGATCAGTATCGTCGGGTACTGCAGCGACAATCTCATCCACTAAGCCTTGTGCTAAAGCATAATTCGCCGATTGTGGATTGGTTTCGATGCCAATAATGCGCTCAGCAAGCCCTTTGGCCCGCACGGCGGCGGCTAACGAACCACCAATTAATCCAACACCAACAACCACGAGGTTGCGCACGGTCATATCAACCTGACCCTAGTGCTGCGAGTGCGGCCAAAAATCGTTCGTTTTCTATCGGCAAGCCAATACTCACGCGCACATGGTTGGGCAGTCCATATTCGGCAATTGGCCGCACAATAACGCCTTGCTGCAACAATTCGGCAAATACGTCGGCACCTGCTCGACCGCTATCGAAGGCAACGAAATTACCCACCGACGGGATATAAGAATATCCTTGGGCCGCAAGACCTTCTGTGATCTGGTTCATACCCTGCTGGTTTAGTGCACGACTACGCTGCACGTAATCCTCATCTGCTAATGCAGCTAGACCGGCGGCCATGGCCAAGCCATTAACGTTGAAGGGCTGCCGAGCGCGATTGAGTAAATCTGCGAATGCTGGACTACTGACACTGTAGCCGAGACGCACCGCGGCCAAACCATAGATCTTGGAAAAAGTGCGAGTAACGATGAGGTTAGGGTATTTATCGAGTAGCGTTATACCGTTGCCGTAGGCCGCTTCATCGACGTATTCGAAATACGCCTCGTCCAGTACCACCCATACGTCTGCGGGTACTTGCTGTAAGAAATGCTCTATTGCCGTCTCTGTTACCCAGGTACCGGTTGGATTGTTGGGATTGGCCAGAAACACCAGCCGGGTGCGTTCGGTCACTGCCGCAAGCATTGCATCTAGGTCAGCGCCATAGTCTTTAGCTGGCACCGTCACCAGATCACCGCCGCAACAGGTCACTGCAAGCCGGTACACCACAAAGCTATGCTCAGCGATGATGGCCTCACTACCTGGCTGCAAGGCAACCCGTGCAATCAGATCCAATACGTCGTTGGAACCATTGCCCAAGGTGATTTGCGTGGTGTCTACCTGCAAACGTTCAGCAAGCGCCTGCTTAAGCTCATAACCACTACCATCCGGATACCGTGGCAATTGCGTACTGGCCGCAGCAATAGCATCCGTGACCGCTTGCGAGAGACCTAACGGGTTTTCGTTACTCGCAAGCTTAACGATATCGTTGATGCCTAATTCTCGAGCCAACTCCTCAATGGGTTTGCCCGGCTTGTAGGGCTGTAAGGCAGCTATGCGCTGGTTAACATTATCGATCATGCAGGCACCACAGTTTTTGGATAGGACCCCAAGCACCGAACCTCCAGAGCTACATCACCGATCGCTTCGATCACACTGGTGGCATTGGCGTCGGACTGATGACCATCAAAGTCGATGAAAAAGACATAGGACCAGTCACCAGACCGAGCGGGCCGCGTTTCAATTCTCGAAAGACTGATATCGAACCGCTGGAACGGCTCTAGCACCCTTAACAATGCACCGGGCTCATTGCGTACAGAAACTAATATCGACGTTTTATCACTGCCGCTGGGCCCTACGTTCTGGTTGCCCAGCACTAAGAATCGGGTTTTGTTGTCCGGGTGATCCTCAATGCGCGTGGACAGCATGCGTAATTTATAGCGGTCTGCCGCCATCTCTCCTGCAATTGCCGCCACGCTTGGGTCTGCAGCTGCTTGACGGGCCGCTTCAGCATTGCTTGCGACCACAACGCGTGGCACTCCCGGGTAGTGTTGGTCGAGCCAACCCCGACATTGGGCCAGACTTTGAGCATGGGATCGAATTTCGCGAATCTCGCCCTCGGCGGACTCCAAACGCATAAGGGCATGATGAATAGGTAGCTCCACCTCTGCACAGATGCGCAACTGGCTGCTCAGAAAACAGTCCAGAGTATGGTTCACCATGCCTTCAGTGGAATTCTCCACCGGCACCACACCGTAGTGCACCGCCTGGGACTCCACTTCACGGAATACTTCGTCAATCGAGGCCATGGGCTGAGTGTTGGCGAAGTGGCCAAATTGCTTTACCGCAGCTGCTTCCGTATAGGTCCCTGCCGGCCCGAAGTAGGCCACTGTGAGTGGCTGCTCCAAATTCAAACAGCAGGAGATGACCTCGCGAAATAATCCCGCAACGTCTTGGTCAGACAGTGGCCCAACATTATCGCCCTGCAATCGCCGCAGTATCTGTGCTTCGCGCTCCGGTCGATAAAATACTGGCGCCTGCTCAGTCGGCTGACCCTGCTTTATTTCGCCCACCTCTAAAGCACACTGGGCGCGCTCGTTGAACAGCTTAAGTAGCTGCTGATCAATAGCGTCTATTCGCTGCCGTAACGGCTGTAGCGCATCGTCATCCGTGCTCATTTTCAAATTCGCTCATGAAACTCACTAACGATTCTACCGCAGCCATAGGCACTGCATTGTAGATGCTCGCACGCATACCACCCACACTGCGGTGACCCTTAAGATTAAATAATCCTCGCGCTTCGGCACCACTCAAAAATGCTTTATCCAATTCCGCGTCGGCCAGAGTAAATGGTACGTTCATGGCCGATCGCACCGCCTCGTGAACCGGAGCGGTATAAAAGTTGCTGCCATCTATGGCGTCATAAAGCAGCTTCGCCTTGGCCGCATTTTGTTCCGCAATGGCCTGTAACCCCCCTTGCGCTTTCGCCCAGGCAAATACCAGACCGGCTAAATACCACCCGTAGGTGGGGGGTGTATTTGACATGGAATCAGCATCGGCCTGCACGGCGTAATCTAAAAACGTTGGGGTTTCGGTGCGCGCTTTACCGCATAAATCTTTACGAACAATAATCACGGTGAGCCCAGCAGGGCCAATATTCTTTTGCGCACCGGCATAGATCAAACCGAATCGATTCACATCCACGGGGCGCGACAAAATATCCGACGACATGTCGGCAACCAAGGTGCTCGAGCTTTCAGGAAAGTCTTTAAACTGCACCCCACCAATGGTTTCGTTAGAACAGATGTGCAGTAACTTAGCATCAGCTGACAATTGCCAACTGGATGGATCGGGAATGTGATCGTAGTTGCTGTCACTGCTGCTTGCAGCGACGTTAACTTGGCAGTACTTACCTGCCTCCTTAATCGCTTTTTTCGACCAGGCACCGGTGTCGATAAAGTCCATAGTGTCGCCAGGCGCGGTCAGATTTAACGGAATGCCGGCAAACTGTCCGGTCGCCCCGCCCTGTAAAAACAATACATGGTAATCGTCGGAGATACCCATTAACTCGCGCAAGTCGGCCTCGGCACGGGCGGCAATATCGACAAAGATGGAACTGCGATGGCTCATTTCCATCACCGACATGCCACTACTCTGGTAGTCGAGCATTTCTTCTGCAGCCTGCTGCAAAACTTCGGTTGGCAAAGCTGCCGGTCCGGCAGAAAAATTGTGAGTGCGATGCACTATTGTCTCCACGATTCTAGTTTTCAGTTGTGTAGTTCTCGCGCTTGCTGCCGATCAGGCTAGTCGTCTGCATCCGCCGAGGTGTCGTTATCTGCTTGGTCGCTGTCATCCGTCTGCACCGAGTCTGCATCGCCGGCACTGGCCTGCTCGAGGATTTGTTCTGCAATACGCTCAACACTGTTGAGCACCTCGTCTTCTTTAAGATTAATCAGACGCACGCCTTGAGTATTGCGACCCACCACGGATACACCATCCGAATCCGTACGAACTAATGTACCGGTATTCGAGATCAACATAAGTTCGTCGCCACTGAACACCTGCACGGCACTGACCAATTGCCCGTTACGATCACTGGTCTGCATGGCTATAACGCCCTGCGCACCGCGTCCACGCATTGGGAAATCTGCCAACGGTGTGCGTTTACCAAAGCCGTTTTCACTGGCGGTTAGCAAGTAGCCCTCTGCCTCAGGGATGATCAGTGAGATCACGCGCTGCTGAGCAGCTAAACGTATACCCCGTACACCTTTGGCGGAGCGGCCCATTGCTCGGACATCCGACTCTTTAAAGCGCGCAGCCTTGCCAGCACTCGAGCACAACATCACATCACTGCTGCCGTTGGTAATAGCGGCACCAATGAGGGTGTTGCCTTCTTCGAGATCTAACGCAATAAGGCCGCTTGGGCGCGGACGCGAAAACTGTTCTAACGGTGTCTTTTTCACCGTGCCATTTGCCGTCGCCATAAATACGAAGTGATCACTGGTGTATTCGGCAATAGGTAAAACCGCAGTGATTCGCTCATCGCCGTCCAATGGCAGTAAGTTGATCATAGGCCGGCCCTTGGCACCGCGACTGCCCTGAGGGATTTGGAATACCCGCAACCAATAAACCTTACCTTGGTTGGAGAAACATAATAGTGAATTATGCGAATTGGTAATTACTAAGTGTTCAACAAAGTCCTCGTCCTTTACCGACGTTGCAGCCTTGCCGCGTCCGCCGCGACGTTGGGCCTGATAGGTGTCCAACGGCTGAGTTTTGGCATAGCCTTGGTGAGAAATTGTAACCACCAATTCTTCTTCGGTGATAAGGTCTTCGTCCGAGAGATCCTGCTGACTGGCTATGATCTCGGTACGACGCTCATCGCCATAGGTGTCGCGAACATCTATCAATTCTTCTCGAATCACACTGATTAGGCGCTCATAGGAGCCAAGGATATCCAGCAGGTCGGCGATTTCATCAAGCACGCCCTGATAATCCTCCATGAGCTTGCTTTGCTCCATGGCGGTTAGACGATGCAAGCGGATTTCCAAAATGGCCTGGGCCTGTTCTTCAGTGAGACGGTACAGATCACCAGTAAAACCAAAGTCTTCACTCAAGGCTTCGGGTCTGCAGGCGTCACTGCCAACCCGCTCAAGTAATTCGAACAGCGCAGGCGCATGCCAACGCTTCTCCATTAAGGCTTCGCGCGCATCCGCAGCCGAGGGCGAACTCTTAATCAATTCTATGACCGCATCAATGTTCGCTAAGGCCACCGCCTGGCCTTCTAAGATATGGCCGCGCTGGCGGGCACGGCGCAGCAGGTACAAGCTGCGGCGCGTGACCACTTCCTTGCGATGCTGCAAAAAAGCTTCCAACATTTCTTTTAAGGTCAGGAGCTTAGGCTGGCCATCAACTAAGGCCACGCAGTTAATGCCGAATACAGTCTGCAATTGAGTTTGCGCATAGAGGTTATTCAGCACCACTTCGCCGGATTCCCCGCGGCGCAGTTCAATAACCACCCGCAGCCCGTCTTTATCCGACTCGTCGCGCAATTCAGTAATGCCTTCCACGCGCTTTTCTTTTACCAGCTCGGCAATCTTCTCTATGAGCCGGGCTTTGTTCAGTTGGTAGGGGATTTCTGTAATGACGATTCTGTCGCGTCCAGATTTGTCGGTCTCCACATCCGCCTTAGCACGCACATAAATCTTGCCGCGGCCGGTGCGGTAAGCCTGCACAATCCCTGCACGGCCGTTAATCATTGCACCGGTGGGGAAATCTGGGCCTTGGATGTGCTCCATCAGCTCATCCACGGTAATTTCCGGTTGTTCCAACATCTGCAGACAGGCGTTGGTTACCTCGGTGAGGTTGTGCGGTGGAATATTTGTGGCCATACCAACAGCGATACCCGAGCTGCCGTTGACCAGCAGGTTGGGGACCCGGGTAGGCAACACTTCGGGCATGGTCAGGGTATCGTCATAATTATTGACGAAATCCACCGTGTCTTTATCGAGGTCAGCCAGCAGCTCGGAGGCCATTTTGGCCATCCGCACTTCGGTATAGCGCATGGCGGCCGGCGGATCGGCGTCAATGGAGCCAAAATTGCCCTGACCGTCCACCAGCAGGTAGCGCATAGAGAAATCTTGCGCCATGCGCACGACCGTTTCATAGACCGCACTGTCGCCGTGGGGGTGATACTTACCAATAACGTCGCCAACCACACGAGCGGACTTTACGTAGGGACGATTATGGGTGTTATTCAACTCGTTCATCGCGAACAAAGCCCGCTTATGCACAGGCTTCAAGCCGTCACGCACGTCCGGTAGCGCACGCCCGACAATCACGCTCATGGCGTAATCTAGGTAGGACTGCCGCAGTTCATCCTCAATATTTACCGGGGATATATCCCGACTATCGGGTGGCAAATCAGGGGGCAACGTATCGGACATAAATCTTGATCAACGAGGTTAAAATCAGCCAAATATCCTAACACAAGCGGGGCTATTTTTCGCTTTAGAATGACCGTCGCGCAGCCAGCGCCGCGGCTGCTAAAACACCCACTCTGGCCAAGACCACGCCCGCACAGAACGCTATACTTGCCCCATGCAAACCCCAGAATTTCTACTGAGTGCGACATGGTTATTGCCCATCGCGCCGAACAATATTGCGCTTACCAACCATGGCGTTGCGGTACACGAAGGTCGCATTACTGCACTGGCGCCTGTCAGTGATTTGCTACAGCAATTTCCTGACTGCCCCCATACGCACCTGCAAGATCAAATTTTGTTACCGGGGCTGATCAATGCCCATGGCCACGCGGCCATGAGCTTGATGCGCGGCGTTGGCGCTGGCCTAGCTCTGCAAGAATGGCTGCAGGAGGCTATTTGGCCCTTCGAGGCAAAATACATGGACGCCCAAGCGGTGGCCGTCGGTACCGAACTAGCCCTTGCCGAGATGCTGTTGTCGGGCACTACGACCTTTGCTGATATGTACTTTTTTCCAGAAACCGTGGCGCGGGTTGCCCATCAAACCGGCATGCGCTGCCAAATCGCCGCACCCATAATCAACTTTGCCACGTCATGGAGTCGCGACGCCGACGACGCACTGCACAAAACTATGGCGTTATATGACGAATATCGACACCACCCGCTGATCAGAGTCGCGTTCGGACCGCATAGCGCTTATAGCCTTGAGCGCAAACATCTCAATCAGATTGCCATGTATGCAGACGAGCTAGAGGCAGCGGTGCAAATTCATCTGCACGAAACCCAGCGCGAGGTAGCCCAAGCCCGCGAACAATTTGGGCACGGCCACGTAGAGTTATTGCGCGATACCGGGCTACTCGGGCCACGACTACAAACCGTGCACATGACCCAGTTAACCGCAGCGGAAATCGAGATGGTCGCCGCAGCGAAAACCAGTGTGGTGCACTGCCCAGCCTCGAACATGCAGCTGGCCAGCGGCACCTGTCCGGTGGCCGAACTGCAGGCTCAGGACGTTACCGTCGCCCTTGGTACCGACGGGGCCGCATCAAATAACACACAGGATCTTTTTGCCGAACTGCGTCTGGCAGGTTTATTGGCAAAACATGCCAATGCCGACCCCACCCAGGGCCAGGCTAGGGATATGCTGAAAATGGCCACCTTAGATGGCGCTCGCGCCCTTGGCTTAGAACAAGACATTGGTTCACTGGAGGCAGGAAAGAGCGCCGACTTAATTGCGCTTAATACGCAACAGGTGAATATGGTTCCGGTTCACGATCCTTTCGCAAGTCTTGTGCACAATAGTAGTGGCTCGGCGGTCACCACCGTCATGATTGCCGGCAATACATTGGTCAGTGACGGACAATTGCAGAAAATCAACATCGACGAGCTGTGTCGTAAGGCCCAGCGCTGGCAACTGCAACTCAGTTAGCCTATCTACACGCTCGCCAAGCACCGCAATTCAGGAACACATATGCAACCCGAAGCCAACGTCGACGCACCCGAAATTGAAAAATTTGATGCATTGGCCCATCGCTGGTGGGACCCAAATGGCGACTTCAAACCGCTGCACGACATCAATCCCGCACGGCTCGACTATATTAGCCAACGCACAGATCTGAGTGCTGGCCCAACCGTTGATATTGGCTGCGGCGGCGGCATTCTAAGCGAGTCAATGGCCAGTGCCGGCAGCGCAACTCTGGGCATCGACATGGCTGGTAAAGCCCTCGGAGTAGCCAAGCTACACGCTTTAGAGGCGGGCGTTGACATTGAATATTTAGAGACAACGGCCGAGCAACTGGCGCACAACCGCGCCGGTGAATTCCGCACAGTGACCTGTATGGAGATGCTTGAGCATGTCACTGCTTATGCAGATACCGTTAAAGCCTGCGCAGAGCTTGCACAGCCGGGCGGTGATTTGTTCTTTTCCACCATCAATCGCAACCCAAAATCTTATGTAATGCTGATCCTCGGCGCAGAGTACGTTTTGAATATTTTGCCGCGCGGCACCCATGAGTACAGCAAATTCATTAAACCAAGCGAACTGGCACAAGCGTTGCGCGACGCCGGTTTAGACGTGCTGGACATCAGTGGCCTGCATTACAATCCACTCACCCGCAGCTGCCGTTTAAATAACGACACCAGCACCAACTACATCGTGCACGCGCGCAAACCTGCTTAAGAACAAAAATTTTATGACCCATAACGCGATCGAAAACTACCCTGAACTGCAGAGTCAAATGGCAGAGTGGCCCTCGTTTCTTGACAAAGCGCTGACTCCTACCGCTCTGATAGGCAAGCGTATTGTGGTCACCGGCGCCGGCGACGGCATTGGTAAAGCACTGGCCAAGTCTTTAGCGTGCTTCGGTGCCGACGTCATATTATTGGGCCGCACCCGCACGAAATTAGAGGCGGTTTTCGATTGGATCAAACAACATACGCCAACCGATCCCGTAATCGTGCCTTGCGATTTAGCGCAATTGGATACCGACACCGTAAGCGCCTTGGCTGAATCAATCAGCAGCCACTACGGCAATCTGCAAGGCCTCGTGCATTGCGCGTCCATGCTTGGGCCTAAGATTCCATTGGTACATTACCCTGCCGACCAATGGCAGACCGTGATGCAGACTAACGTGAATGCGGTGTTCATGTTAAATCAGGGACTGTTCGATTTACTCGATCAAGGTGACCCCGGCTGTGTGCTTCATGTTTCGTCCAGTGTAGGCATCCAAGGCCGTGCCTATTGGGGCGCCTATTCAGCATCCAAATTTGCCTTGGAAGGCCTTAGCCAAATTCTCGCTGACGAAACCGAAACGGCTGGGAAAATACGCGTTTATAGTGTTAACCCGGGAGGCACCCGCACGGCCATGCGACGCGAGGCTTACCCCTTGGAGGATCCGCAAACATTACCGATCCCGGAAAAGCACATGGGCCTGTTTTTATTCTTGCTGGTAGGCAGCTTGGTGCCAGACCTGATCAAACGCCCTTTACCTGCTACCGGGGCGCAAATAGACGCCCGCAAGTGGCTGGCTTAATTAGCGTTCCGGCAAATCTGGATAAGGCACCAGACAACTGGTTTTAGCTACTTTTGAGCGCTTAAGCCGCTGCGCGGCTTGAGAATCCGCACTTTTAGCCGTTGGCATCCGCAGCAACTTATATAGGCGCCGTATATCGTCCAACTGCATTGACGCCCACTGCCCCACAGTCAGCCACGACGGCAAAATCACTGGCCCGTAACGCACCCGTTTGAGCCTGCTGACCGTAGCACCCACAGCATCAAATAAACGTCGGACCTCGCGGTTCTTACCTTCCATCAGCGCTACGTGATACCAAAAATTATTTTCACTGCCGTTGTAATAGCGGATATCAGAAAAGCGCATTTGTTCGCCTTCTACTACCACCCCACTAAGCAGTTGCTGCAATGCGTCGTCATCGAGCTTACGGTTAATCCGTACAGCGTACTCCCGATCCATCCCGGTCGAGGGGTGCATTAATTTGTGGGCAAGCTCGCCATCATTAGTGAGTAGCAGCAAACCTGTTGTCGCCATATCCAAACGGCCCACAGTTATCCAGCGCCCCTCTCGCAAACGCGGCAGCTGATCAAAAATAGTCGGCCGCTTCTCCGGATCACGGCGACTGCATACCGTGCCACCAGCCTTGTTCAGCAGCAAAATTTGCGGCGCATTCGCGCGTCGGTCACCGAGTCTTTGACCATCAACTTCAAGTTGATCAGCTGCCGAGACCCTCTGCCCAAGATGCGCGAGGGTACCGTTGACGCTGACACGACCTTCGGTAATCCAGTTTTCCATCTGGCGGCGCGACCCGAGTCCTTGCGCAGCTAATACCTTCTGCAGCTTTTCTCCATCGCCTTGGTCCGCTTGCGATTGCTGGGGCGCCACGCTACACGTCCTGGGCAGGCGCGACAGCCTGCTGCGCCGCACTGCTGTCAGTGACTTCAGAGTGTGCAGGCTGCCCTGCGGTAATGTCGTCTGCAACTGCTGGTTCTTCGGGACTCTCGGCTACTTCCTCAGCCACAGTGTCTGCCTCAGTGACCGACGTTTCTGCATTCGCGGACGCTGCCTTGGCTGCCGCCTCGGCTGCGGCTTTTTCAGCCTCGATAACCGGCTCAATCATTTCGCGTATTTCATCTAACGGCGGCAACTGATCCAAGCTGCGCACTCCAAAGTAATCTAAGAACGCCTTGGTCGTACCATAAATCGCAGGGCGACCTGGCGCTTCGCGCTGTCCGACAATTTTTATCCACTCTCGTTCCAACAGCGTGCGCATAATATTCTGGCTAACGCCGACGCCACGGATTTGCTCAATATCACCACGACTCACCGGCTGCTTGTAGGTAATGATCGCCAGCGTTTCCAACAACGCCCGGGTATAGCGCGGTGGTTTTTCGTCCCACAGCCTACTGACCCACGGACTCAGATCTTGGCGCGCCTGAAATCGATAGCCCGACGCCACTTGCACCAGTTCAATACCTCTTTCGCTATTATTTGCCTGCAGATTTTTGATTACCTGACGAACTTTTTTACGCCCCTCTTCTGCACCCAGTTCGCCATCGCGAAACAGCTTAAACAGCCCATCCACTGTCACCGGACCCTCGGCCGCAAGTAACGCAGCTTCAATGATCTGCGCGACTTTTTCTGCCGCTAATTCTTCAACTTCTGTGCTCACGAAATATCCTCCTCCGCAGACGCATCTTGACCGGAGTATTGAGCGTCGATTGCCGCAAAGTCAGCCAAAGGCCCACCCTGTACGGCACCAGTACCTGCGCGCACATGGATTGGCGCAAACGCTTCAGCCTGCTGGAATTCCAGCAGTGATTCACGAACCAGTTCCATGATTGCCAAAAATGTGACCACAACACCGAGCCGCCCTTCTTCCACCGCAAACAATTCTTGAAACGGCACAAATTCGCTGGTTTGTTTAACCCGATTGAGTATGTTGCCCATGCGCTCACGCACCGATAACGGCTCTAGCTGGATTTCATGCTCAGTAAACATTTCTGCACGGCGCAGCACGTGGGACATGGCCAGCAGCACTTCACGGAAGTCCACATCAGGATCCGCATGCTGACGTACCAGTTCAGGTTTGTTCGCCCCGGCGACGAAAAGTTCCCTTTCTACCCGGGGTACTTCATCGAGGCGTTCGGCACCGGTCTTGATCTGTTCGTATTCCTGTAGGCGACGAATCAACTCGGCGCGCGGGTCGTCTTCTTCGTCATCCGCCTCTGGTCGCGGCAGCAGCATCCGCGACTTAATTTCTGCCAACATCGCAGCCATCAGCAGATACTCGCCGGCCAGTTCCAGCTCTAATGCCTGCATCAATTCGATGTATTCCATGTACTGGGCAGTAATTACTGCCACTTTGACATCCAAGATGTTCAGGTTCTGACGGCGGATCAGATACAACAGCAGATCCAGCGGTCCCTCGAACGTATCTAAGAAAACCTCCAGCGCCTCTGGCGGAATGTACAAATCGGTAGGTAACTGTTTGACCGACTCACCAGCGACCCAGGCGATGGTTTCTTGATCTTCTTGTCGGGCCTGGCTCAGATGGCTGGGGATTGCCGCTCCTGCGTGGGCTTCGGTTTCAATCTCTGCTTCCATGCTAGTGCTCCCGCGCTAGTGCTTTCGCATCGTGGGTATAGACCCCACAGATTTAGCGATGACTGATGCCAATGGCCTCACGCACATCATCTAACGTTTCCCGAGCAATACTGCGGGCTTTTTCTGAACCTTCCTGAATGATCGTATTGACCAAATCAGCGTCTTCATCAAACTGCTGTGCCCGCTGCCGAATAATCTCTTGCTCTGCATTGACACTGTCGATCAGCGGGCCCTTACAATCTATGCACCCCATGGCGGCGCCACGGCAACCTTGTGCGGCCCATTCCAGTGTTGCTTTGTCTGAATACACCTGATGCAGCGCATATACTGGACACTGTTCAGGGTCGCCCGGATCTGTTTTGCGCACCCGCGCGGGATCCGTCTGCATGGTGCGGATTTTCTGCTCAACCGAGTCCGGCGCTTCACGTAACGAGATGTAGTTATTATAGGATTTGGACATTTTTTCGCCGTCCAATCCGGGCATCTTCGGCTGCTCCGCAAGCAGCGATTGCGGCTCTGGCAGAATGATACGGCCATTGCCTTCGAGGTATCCGAACAATCGTTCGGCATCTCCGATGGACAAGTTTTGTTGCTCTGCCAGCAACGCACGGGCACGCTCCAGCGCCTCAGCATCACCGCGCTCGACAAACTCGCGGCGTAAATTCACATACAGCCGCGCCGCCTTCTTGCCCATCTTCTTAATCGCAGCCTCGGCATGCTCTTCGAATCCGGGCTCGCGCCCGTATACATGATTGAAGCGTCGCGCCACCTCGCGAGTAAGTTCAACGTGAGCAACCTGATCAGCGCCAACAGGCACCCATCCTGCGCGATAAATTAGAATGTCGGCTGCTTGCAGCAACGGATAGCCAAGGAAACCGTAGGTGGCCAGGTCGCGATCCGACAATTTTTGTTGCTGATCTTTATACGATGGCACCCGTTCCAGCCATGACAGCGGTGTGATCATCGATAGCAACAAATGCAGCTCTGCGTGTTCAGGCACGCGGCTTTGCACAAATACGGTAGCCGCACCCGGATTTATCCCGGCGGCCAGCCAATCCACCACCGTGTCGTAAGTAAACTGTTCAATACTCTCAGCATGTTCATAATTGGTGGTCAGGGCATGGTAGTCGGCCACAAAAAAGTAGCATTCGTACTCATGCTGCAGACGCACCCAATTATTTAACACGCCATGGAGGTGGCCAAGATGCAAACGGCCGGTCGGCCGCATTCCAGAAAGCACCCTTTGATTCGAATCGTTGCTGCTCAAGCGAGCGCCCTAAACAAAAATAACTCGCCCATTATAGGGGCAGCGGCCATTGGATGGCAGAATTTTCCACAATTGATGGCGCACAAATGCCGCTAAACCAATTCACCGACCCCTTGGCGCACCACCTCTACCTCACCTTGGGTCAGATCCACTACTGTGGAGGGCTCGATTCCACACGCGCCACTGTCCAGCACCACCGCGATCTGGCTCTTTAACCGCGCGACGATCTCGTCGCCCTCTTGCAAACACGTTTCATCGCCGGGTAAGCGCAGGGTACTGGTGAGCATCGGCTCCTCCAGCGCTTCCAATAGCCCCTGGGCAACCGGGTGATCTGGAATGTGCAGGCCGATCGTCCGCTTCTTCGGGTGCACTAAGCGTTTTGGCACTTCCTTGCTGGCAGGCAATAT
Organism: uncultured Gammaproteobacteria bacterium; assembly: GCA_913050035.1. Classification (GTDB taxonomy): domain Bacteria; phylum Pseudomonadota; class Gammaproteobacteria; order Pseudomonadales; family Azotimanducaceae; genus UBA4421. The sequence goes on from CAJXAC010000028.1 coordinate 21,134, forward strand.
AAATGTAAACGGCCCCGGCGTATTACGCTTGAGCAGCCGATAATCCGCATTCTCCACTCGGGCATAGGTGCTGAGCTCGCTAAGATCTCGGCAGGCTAGGGTGAACTGGTGATTCTTTTCCAGCTGCCGCAGCTGTATGAGTTTTTCCATCGCCGCCTTGTCGCCGACATGGCAGGCTAGCGCGTAGGTCGTATCACTGGGATAGGCAATCAATTCGCCCTGATGCAGCGCCTGGGCCGCAACTTTTAGCAAACGCGCCTGAGGGTGAGTGGGATGAACATCTAGTCGCTGAGTCATAGTCTCTCCGAAGCCGGATCTTGGATGATCGCCAGCGTAAATTCCTCTACCATGCGCTGTCACATTTGGATCAGCTTCATGCAACAACTTATCGACTACGCTGCGGTCTTAGCCTTCCTTATCGCATATTTTGTCAGCGGCGACATCTTTATCGCCACCGCGGTTTTAATGATCGGCGTCACCCTGCAGCTCCTGGCCTACAAACTTTTGCGTAAACCCATTGGTAACGAGCTAAAACTCACATTCTGGGTAAGCATGGTGCTTGGAGGGTTAACTCTGATTGTGCGCGACGAAGCCTTTATCCAATGGAAGCCCACTATCATCTATAGCTTATTCGCCGCCGCTTTGTTGGGGTCGCTGTGGTTTAACAAAGTATTTTTACTGCAAAAACTATTGGGTAAGGCAATGACACTGAGCGATGCCAATTGGACTCGCCTTACCTATGGCTGGTCCATTGCATTCCTAAGCTGTGCCGGCTTGAATCTGTGGGTGGCAGAAAATTTCTCTATGGACGTCTGGGTAACATTCAAATTCGCCGGACTCATGGGCCTACAGCTGGTATTTATTGTGCTCACTGTTGGCTATCTAGTTGCCACCGGCGCATTGTCGGAATCGGCAATCGACAATCCTGAAGCTAACGATTCTTAGAGCAGGCTGATGACTGTACTGAGCGTCAACCTGAACAAAATTGCGCTATTGCGCAACTCACGCGAAGGTCAGCGGCCTAGCGTAATCGAGTTTGCACAACTGGCCATCGCCGCAGGTGCCAAAGGCATTACCGTCCACCCACGGCCAGACCAACGGCATATTCGGGCCACCGACGTGCCTGAACTGGCGACCATGTTGCGGCGCGACCACCCTGACATCGAATTCAATATTGAAGGCAATCCTCAGGCCGCCGCAAACAGCGACGGCTATCCCGGTTTTATTGAGCTGGTCGCAGCAGCCAACCCGGCCCAAGCCACCTTAGTGCCTGATAGTGATGACCAACTGACTTCGGATCACGGTTGGGATTTATCGGTAGCGCAACCCCAGTTGAGCGCAGATATTGTGCAGTGCAAAAGCGCCGGTGCCCGGGTCAGCTTATTTATGGATCCAGTGGTTGAGCAAATGGCTGCGGCTGCCGAGCACGGCGCCGATCGGGTGGAGTTTTATACCGGGCCCTATGCGCACCTGTATTGGCAATACGGGCCGGATGATCCACGCACCCAGGCGAGTTACCGAGCATTTGCCGACGCGGCGGAGGCTGCTCTTAAGGTCGGTTTAGGCATCAACGCCGGCCATGATCTGGACCAACAAAACCTCCCCTTGTTCGCCAACTTGCCCGGACTTGCCGAGGTCTCTATCGGCCATGCAATTATTTGCGAGGCGCTAAACGACGGTTTCAGTAAAACAATCGCTGCCTACGTCAGCATCCTTAACAACACAACTAGGGGCAACTGATGAGCCTACTGACGCTATTCAAAGCCGCAACTAGGCCAACGATTTTACTGGCCGGATTCCTCTGGGTCCTCCACGGGGTTGCTCACGCCCAGGACAACCCTCGGGTTAGCTTGGTGACAAATAAAGGTGCTATTGAAATCGAGCTATTGCCTAAGTTTGCGCCGAAACATGTCGCAAATTTTTTGTCGTTGGTGGAAGAAGAGTTTTATGTGGGCTTAGTCTTCCATCGAGTGATTCCTAATTTCATGATTCAAGCCGGCGGCTATGACAGCGACCTGAACTACAAAGCCAGCGAGCGTCGCATCGAAAATGAATCGTTTAACGGTTTAAAGAATAAACGCCTCACCCTCGCCATGGCGCGTTTGAACGATCCAGATTCTGCAGATACCCAGTTCTTTATAAATGTGCGTGACAATCCACACCTTGATGCTCAGCCAGGCCAACCCGGCTACACCGTATTCGGCAAAGTCGTTGACGGACTCGACGTCATTGAAACGATTGAACTCACAGATACCCATCTGCGCATGGGCATGGTCGCGGTGCCCGAAGAAACGATCATTATCGTCGCCACAAAATTGCTATAAACCCGATCAACGGCACTGCTCGAGCACCCATCTAATACTCGATTGAGTTACAATCGCGTTTTTACCAATTAGCTAATCTCTATGCGTACATTTCTTATCGCCTTGGCCAGCGCCCTCCTGCTCACCTATATTGTGGTAGAGGCCATGAGCAAGTTTTTTCCGAATCAAGACAATTATCTGGCCTTGGCGGTAGCGGTAGCGGCCGCTCTGTTTATTAACGGCCTCTTTAACGCTCGGTTAGCGGCTTCTGATACAGGCCCCAAACGCCAGCGCAAAGCACCAAGAAAAGACAATCAAAATTCACGTGGCAACCGTGCTAACAAAGGCCGACGCAACAGCGATGAAAAACGCGGCCGCAGCAATTCAAACAGTAATGGTAAAAGCGACGCCAATAGTACCGCCAAGCCAGACTCCGCCAATAAACGCAAAGCCCCACAAGCCAGTGGACCGAGCGAGAATGGCACGGTGAAATGGTTCAACCGTACCAAGGGCTATGGTTTTATTGTGCGCGAATCTGGCGAGGAAATATTCGTCCACCAGCGCTGCATTATTGGCTCCAACGAAGGCCAGCGGGCCAACCTCAGGGACGGCCAAGCCGTATCCTTTGTTGTGGTCAATCACGACAAAGGCGTGCAAGCAGATCAGGTACGGACCCTCGACTAGTCCAAACAATATCCTATGCATATAAAAGCGCTTCTAACCCAGCAGATTGAAGCTGCCTTTGCTGATCTGGGCCTGCAAGGCTCGGCCGTAATCCAAGCAGCCAGTCGACCCGAATTCGGCGATTATCAGGCCAATGGCGTAATGGCTGTGGCCAAACGCGCAGGCCTCAACCCACGCGACGTTGCTGCAGACGTTATCGCCAAATTGAGTGGCGATGCAGACTTCGCTGCCATGGTTAGTGCCATGGAGGTGGCTGGACCTGGCTTTATCAACATCACGCTGGCGCCAAGCTTTGTAGCGCCCTCGTTAGCTACTGCCATCGATACTTGTGCGACTGCACAAACCGTGGTGGTCGATTATTCCGCGCCCAATCTGGCAAAAGAAATGCACGTCGGCCACCTGCGCACAACCATTATTGGTGACTGTGTTGTTCGAGTATTAGAAGCATTAGGCCACACCGTGATTCGTCAGAATCATGTTGGCGATTGGGGCACTCAGTTTGGCATGCTGCTCACCTACCTCGAAGACTCGGGCAATGCCTCCGACAAATTAGCTGATTTAGAGAATTTCTACCGAGCCTCTAAACAGCGCTTTGACGAAGATGAGGACTTCCGCGAACGCAGCCGCCGCGCCGTCGTAGCCCTGCAGTCGGGTGATGCCAACGCGCTGCAACAGTGGCAGCAATTTATCGACATATCTATGTCGCATTGCCAAGACATATACGATCGGTTAGGAATTACCTTAAGCGCCGATAACATCATGGGCGAAAGCGCTTATAACGACGATCTCGCGGGTGTCATTGACGCACTGGATAGCGCTGGGTTACTGCAACAATCAGATGGTGCCGACTGTGTATTCTTAGACCAGTTCAAAAACAAAGAAGGCGACATCCAGCCCGTGATCGTGCGGAAATCGGACGGCGGTTATCTTTATGCCACCACCGACTTGGCGGCGATATCGCACCGTGCCAAGAGGTTAGAGGCTGACCGCGTGCTGTATTTCGTTGATGCGCGACAGTCACTGCACTTTAAGCAGATTTTTGCTGTCGCTCGGGCTGCAGGTTTTGCCCCAGAAGCTCTACAACTGGAACATCTGCCCTTTGGCACCATGCTCGGCAAAGACGGCAAACCGTTCAAAACCCGCCAGGGCGGTATCATTAAACTCGCCGATCTATTGGATGAGGCGGAACGCCGAGCAGCAGCGTTGGTTCGTGAGAAAAACCCCGACATTGAGCCCGGCCAGCTTGCACACTTGGCAAAGGTTATCGGACTCGGTGCTGTTAAGTATTCCGATCTGTCGAAAAACCGTACCAGCGATTACGTATTTGATTGGGATCAAATGCTCAGTTTTGACGGTAATACAGCGCCTTACTTGCAGTACGCCTACAGTCGTATTCAAAGCGTGCTGCGTAAAGCTGAGGTGGATCCAGCGCAGTTGCCGCGCGAGGCTATTGCCGAAGATGAACCCGAACGCCGCTTAGCGGTATATATCGCCGCTTTCAATGACGTGCTGCAACAGGTTGCTGATGAAGGCTATCCACATTATCTATGTGCCTACCTATACGAGCTGGCAACACGATTCACCACTTTCTATGAGCAATGTCCGATCCTGGGCAGTGACGATGCCCAGCGAACTCGGCGTCTGGTGCTTGCTAAGAGTACCGGCATCGCGCTGCAGAAAGGGTTAGATCTATTGGGCATCGACGTCGTCGAGCAAATGTGAGCGCTAGTGCAATGTTTCAATTGCTGATCTCTAGCGATGAACTGGCACAACACATCGATACCGTGCAACTTTTGGACTGTCGAGCCAAACTCGGCGATCCCGCTTGGGGCGCAAATGCTTTTCTCCGAGGGCACATCACCGGCGCACGCCATATAGATCTGGATACCATGCTCTCGGTAGCGCCAAATGAGCATGGCCGCCACCCGCTGCCAACCCAGCAACAGTGGCTTAATCAGGTGCGCGCTCTAGGTTTACGTAATGATGCGCAAATTGTGGTCTACGACGACGCTGGCGGCAGCTTTGCTGCGCGCGCGTGGTGGATGCTGCGGTGGTTAGGCCATGAGAATGTTGCTGTACTCGACGGTGGCCTCGGCCAATGGCCACATGCCTTGCAGACCGGCGCAGTAACGCCAGCTGAGATCAGCAACTTTACCAAGCAAACGCCTTTAACCCGGCTATACAGTAGCGACCAAGTGTTGAGCGCAATACAGCAACCGTTAAATATGCGGCCGCAACTGGTGGACGCGCGCAGCCCAGAACGCTTCGCGGGTATAGAGGAACCTATCGATCCGGTAGCGGGACATATTCCGGGTGCGATCTGTTTACCCTTTAGCGCTAACCTCAATGCCGACGGCACATTCAAAGCACCAGCAGCATTGGCGGCGCGCTTTGCGGTACTCGCTGACACCGACAATGTCGTATGTTATTGCGGCTCTGGGGTTACCGCCACGCATAATATTCTTGCCGCGCGAATCGCAGGTCTGCCAGAACCCGCCCTCTACGCCGATTCTTGGAGCGGCTGGATCACCGACCCAACAAGACCTTATGCAACCCGCGACGAGTCGTGAATCCTGAGGGTATCGAACCCGCGCTCTTGAATTGGCGCGGCGACCAGCCCTTTGCGCCGCACTACGACGATATTTATTACAGCGATGACGGCCTAGAAGAATTCCGGCGGGTATTTCTGCAACCCAGCTCTCTCTTAGACCGCGACGATTTAGGCGAATGCCTCCAAGTTGCCGAACTGGGTTTTGGTACCGGTTTGAACTTTGTGCTGTGTGCCCAGGCACTGCTTGAGCAGCCGCAAAGGCGCTTGCACTACATTGCCTTTGAAGCCCACCCCCTAGCTGCGGCGGACTGGCTGAGGCTCAGCGCGCAACGACCGCAACCATTGTTCAAAGAACTGGCCAAGGCAGCGCCGCCGCTGCTAACAGGCTGGCATAGACGCAGCTTTGCTAACGGTCGTGTGCATCTGAGCGTATATCACGGTGATGCCTTGACCGGCCTGCATGATCTGAATGAACGCCAGCAACAACCTATCGACGCCTGGTTTCTTGACGGTTTCGACCCGCGGAAAAATCCCGCCATGTGGCAACCCGACGTACTCGCCGCGATCGCCGCATCCTCGATTACAGGAACCCGCGTGTGCACGTTCACCGCATCCGGCCAGGTACGCCGGGGTCTCGCCGAAGTCGGCTTTACCATGCGCAGAGTAGATCAGCGGCCACGCAAACGTGAAAGTTTGGCTGGCGTCTTCAATGTCTCAAGCCAGTGTCAGCGCTTCGAGCCACCCGAGCAGGTACGGATCTTTGGAGCTGGAATCGCCGGCTGCTCGGTGGCCCGAGAGCTAGCTGATCAGGGCATAGACGTAGAGCTATTCGACCCGAATGGTGTCGCCGGGGGTGGCTCATGCATGCAGGCCAGTGCATTGCATTGCAGGCTGCTTGGCGATCTCAGCGCCACTGCTGAATTTCGCGCCCGGGCCTATCACCACGCACGACCGCTTTTGATTGACCACGCGGCTAGCCAAGCCATCGGCGCGGTGCAATTGGCTATCACGGCTAAAGAGGTCGACAAGCAGCGGCGTATCGCCGCGGTCTATGAAACGACACAAAGTAATTGGCTGCGGTTTTTGGACGCCCAAGCAACGCTTGACGAACTCGGCCTAGAAGCTCGCTCTGCGCTGCTGTTTAAGCAATCTGCGATCATCAACCTACCGCACCTGTGCGGCGCATTAATCGACCATCCACGGATCCAGCTTGTGCAATCAACAGGCCAGGGCCAGCCGGATGTCATCGCCTGCGCCAGCGCAAGTCGCGACATGGCACCACACCTGCCCTTAGAAATCGGTGATGTATTCGGCCAGTTGAACTGGATCACACCACCGGCCGCAGCGACGCTAGGGCCACTTAATGTCGCCATCGTAGGCAATGGCTATGTATTACCCGGCCCAGAGCAATGGGTCATCGGCAGCACCTATGAACAATCACCCTGGGATCCAGATGCGGCCAGCGCCCACAATATTGACAGCAACCGCACCTTTCTTGGTGCAGATTCCGCCCAGACAATTCGCTATCAACGCGCGGCGCGTTGCGTCTCCAGTGATCGAGACCCGGTGATCGGCAAAGTCGACGAGCATGTTTGGATTAGCGCCGCCCACGGCTCTATGGGCAGCAGCAGTGCACCATTCGCCGCGAGCATTATCGCCAGCGGTATCTTGGGGTGGATCGCCCCGGCATCACCGCGCGCACTTAAGAGCGTCGCGCCGGACCGATTTATCGCCCGTCAAGCACGCCGCGGGGTAAAAAAAGTCGGCGCCTAGTTTTCGATCACGCGGACATTTATAACACTTTCGATCTGCGCGATGGCGTCAATCAAGCCCTGATCCGGCGCTTCGGACAAATCAATCAAGTTATAGGCAACGTCGTCACGACTCTTATTGATCAGATCTATGACATTAATATTGCGCTCGGCCAGCACCGCAGTCATTTGCCCGAGCATGCCCGGAACGTTCTCATTGCTCACAGCCAAGCGAAAACCTTCGTGGGCTTCAGACACCACTGCTGGAAAGTTCACGGAGTTAACAATGCTGCCACTCTCGAGAAAGCGCCGTAGTTGATCCGCAGCCATGACTGCGCAATTTTCTTCAGCCTCTTCGGTGCTCGCTCCCAAATGCGGAGTGAGCAAAACTTTATCGTGCTCCAATAATCCGGGCACCGGAAAGTCGGCAACATAGCGAGCGACTTGGCCGTTCTCTAACGCTGCAGCCAAAGCCGTTGCATCGACAATAGGTTGCCTAGCGAAATTCAACAACACACTGCCTGGTTTGAATGCACGCAAACTCTCTTCGTTAATCAAACCCTCGGTAGCCGGTAACAGTGGCACATGTAAGGTGACGTAATCAGCCTTGGCAAATAGCGAAGGCAGATTCTGCATGCGCTCCACTTCCGCAGGAATACGCCATGCCGCATCCACCGACAGCGCCGGATCGTAGCCAACAACATTCATACCTAAATCTAAGCCGGCTCTGGCGACCATTGAGCCGATCGCACCAAGACCCACCACGCCCAAAGTTTTGCCAACTAATTCACGACCTTTAAAACGTTTCTTTTCCGCTTCTACTAACTTATTTAACTCACCTTCGTCCTGTACGGCGGTCAGTGAACGCACGTAGTTGATACCGCCCAATACATCCCTAGAAGCAAGCAATAAACCTGTCAGCACGAGTTCTTTAACCGAGTTAGCGTTGGCCCCCGGCGTATTGAAAACAACAATACCGCGCTTACTGCATTCGGCGACCGGCACATTATTCGTGCCGGCACCGGCGCGAGCGATCGCTCGCAGTCCAGACGACAGTTCGTCTACCCCCAACTTGTGACTGCGCAGCAACACAGCATCCGCTGCATCGACATCGGCGCCGACGGCGTACTGGGCTGCGGGAAAACGCTCCAAACCCAAGGGAGCGATGGCGTTATATGTTTTGATTTTGTACATGAAAAGAGCCGGTGTTTAGCTGGGAGCGGCGACGTTAGGGTTCGGTCGCTTAGTTGTCAAGAACGCACGCTGCGGCATGCACAAAATTCAAGTCAGCGCTTCAATTTCGTCAACTAGTAGGTCGATGGTTGATAGGCGTTTAAATTCCGCTAATCGCGCCAAATGCTGCGCTTCATTTAGTTGCAGGCTCTTTAGCGCGTCGCACAGGCTTTCGGCATTTAGCGCAGATTCCGGCAAAACCTGACTGTAGCCTTGAGAGCGGGCGTATTCAGCATTGGCAATTTGATCACCCCGCGAGGCCTTGGCTGACAGCGGCACCAACAGGTTCAATTTCCCTAAAGAGAGAAGTTCGAATAAAGCATTGGCACCAGCCCTGGAGATTACGACGTCGGCGGCACTGAGCAGATCGCCCCAACCCTGGGTAACGTATTCAAATTCCAAATAACCGGTCTGGGCTACACCACTGACTTTGCCCGGACCACAGATATGAATCACTGTATAGTCGCGTAACAACTCGGGTAAGGCCGCGCGCAACACCTGGTTGAGACGATCCGCACCCAGGCTACCCCCGGTAACTAGCAGAATATTCTTATCGTCCAAGGCCAGGGCGAGGCGCCCCTTGCGCCCATCACCGGACAGCAACTCGGGCCGGATAGGGGTACCCGTATGCACAATTCGGCCACGAAATTTGGGCAATACCGTCTCAGCAAAGCTAATACAAAATGTGCGCACAAAGGACGACGCCAAGCGATTCGCCAGCCCCGGCGTCAGGTCTGATTCGTGGGCAACAACCGGCACCCTCAATAGCCAGGCTGCGAATACGAGAGGTAGTGAAACAAAACCTCCTTTCGAGAAAACCACCCGAGGTTTGATTCGACGCAGCAACACCAACGACTCAATTACCGCCCAGGCGACGCGCCCCACGTCCGTAACGTTTTGCCAATCTAAATAGCGCCGCAACTTACCCGCAGCGATGCCATGAAAGGTCACATCCCGGTCTTGCAGCAGCTTCTCTTCAAAGCCACTACGGGTACCAATGAAGTGCACTGACCATTGCCTTGCCAACAGTTGATCGATAACCGGTAATGTGGGCACCACGTGCCCGGCGCTGCCGCCACCCACCACGGCGATAACCCCAGAACTACTCTGCTGTTGTTGCCCCACAGCAACCACTTCAGTAGCCCAACACTTGTTTGAGCAGAGGTACGGTAAGCAAACGTTGATGGGTCAATGTGGCCTGATCCAACCGTTCTAGGTCGCGGACTAAGGTAGAT
>CAJXAC010000029.1 GCA_913050035.1 uncultured Gammaproteobacteria bacterium
TTCTATGTTGGCTATCTGATCATGCAGGTCATGGGCGGATTTTTAGCCGATCGTTTTGGCGGCAAAATAGTGCTTGGTCTTGGTGTGTTGATTTGGTCATTTTTTACCGTCGTTACACCCTGGGCAGCGTTCTCCGGCATGATAGGGCTGTTGGCTGCGCGTATCGGTATGGGGTTAGGCGAAGCGGTTACCTTTCCCTCGGTATACAGCCTCATAACCCGTTGGTTTCCGGTACATGAAAAGGCCAAGGCGGTGGCGTTCAACGCCAGTGGCATTCCCATTGGTACGGTGTTCGCACTGGTTGTAACGCCAATTATCGTCAGCGAATTGGGTTGGGAGTGGGCGTTCTATTTGTTTGGTTTGGTTGGTGTTGTTTGGTACGCCGCCTGGCACCTCGTGGTGACCAACACACCCGAGGAACATCCGCGAATTGCAGCTGCAGAGATGCAGTATATCGCCGAAAATGCCCCGGCAGCCGGAACAGTAGAAGCGCCCCCGATGCGGCAATTCCTTCGCAATAAAGCGCTTTGGGCGATCATTGTAGCTCACTTCTGTAACAACTGGACGCTGTACGTAATCTTGTCGTGGCTGCCCAAATACGTAAACGACGGGCTAGGTGTGGCCTTCGCATCAGTTGGCCTCATTGCAATGTTGCCTCATGTCACATCGTTCTTGTGTCTTAATATCGCGGGCAACATTGCAGACCGCCTGATTCAGCGCGGATTGTCGGTGACATTTGTACGAAAGCTTATGCAAACCATTGGCTTTGGCGGTTTGGCGATCTGTTTGCTATTGATCACAACCGTAGATGATGTTTGGTCGGCGATCGGCTTATTGTGTCTAGGTAAGCTATTTGGTGCGGCGGGTATTGGCGGCCACAGTGTCAACCATATGGATATTGGGCCCAAATATGCAGGCACCCTAATGGGCATAACAAATACCTTTGCTACCCTGCCAGGCATAGTGGCGGTATACGTCACCGGTTATATTTTGCAGGTCACTGGCTCATGGGATTGGGTATTCCTCACCACCGCTGGGGTAACCTTATTTGGCATGGTCTTTTATCTAATCTTTGCTTCAGGAGAACGACAGTTCGACTGAGACCGGTAAGGATTTGGAATTAATAAATAGCCTCTGGGGGGGAGTATGGCAGCAGATGATCAGCAGAGCAGTGAGCCTGCAGCACCGGCAACAAAGCTAGGGGGCGCCTATTCCCACTATGTATTGTTCGTATTGGTAATCGTTTATGTATTTAATTTCATTGATCGGAACATTTTGTCGATCCTGTCCCAAGACATTCAGGCTGATCTTGGGGTTACTGATGCGGAAATGGGGTTCCTATACGGAACCGTTTTCGCTGTTTTCTATGCGGTATTCGGCATCCCGTTGGCTCGTTTTGCGGACGTTTGGGTACGCCGCAGCCTGATCTCCCTAGGACTAGTGTTTTGGAGCGCAATGACGGCAATGTCAGGATTTGCTCGCTCGTTTCCTGTACTGGCGATGTTTCGCATTGGGGTCGGTATTGGCGAGGCCAGTGCATCTCCGGCCGCCTACTCGATGCTTTCGGACTATTACCCTCAACGGCTTCGGGCCACCGTGATAGCAATCTATTCCTCCGGCGTTTATATCGGCGGTGGTATTGGTTTATTTCTTGGCGGTTTCATAATGGAAAGCTGGAACACGGCATTTCCGGATCCTGCATCATCACCACTAAACTTAAAGGGCTGGCATGCCGCGTTTCTGGCGGTAGGTATCCCGGGGATTTTTATGGCGCTTTGGGTCCGCACATTGCGAGAACCAAAGCGTGGCGTCTCCGAGGGTATTGTTACCGCTGAACATCCTAATCCCTTAGGTGTATTGCGCACCGAAATGACCGCGATGATTCCAATCTTTAATCTCTACGGTTTGGCTCGAGACGGAGCGTCACTCAAAGACAATTTTGTTGCCGCGATGGTCATTGCGTTGGTCGCGTGGGGTTTGATATTGCTGACTGATAACGTACCTCAATGGGTTGCCTTAGGTATTGGTATCTACGTGGTTTATTCCTGGGTGCAGTCGTTAAAAGCTCGGGACCCTGTCACTTATCACATGATTTTTCAGTCTAAGGCTATGGTCTATACCATGCTGGCTTTCCCAACTATTTCTTTTGTTACCTATGGCGTGGGTTATTGGACCGCACCGCTGCTGATGCGACTCCATGATGTGTCTGCAACCGAAGTAGGGATGTATATCGGGCTAGGCAGCGCCCTTGGAGGTCTCCTGGGTGTTACCTTGGGTGGCGTTATGGGTGACAAGTTTAAGCAGCGGCATCCAGCGGGGCGTCTACTAGTCGGTTATATAGCGGTATTTGGAACTGCACCTTTAGTGTTATGGATGGTTTATACAGAAAGTTTGTACATGGCTTTCGCCCTAAATTTTGTTCATCACCTGTTCAGCGCCGCCTGGCCAGGTATTCCACCCAGCACTGCTGCGGACTTAGTTTTGCCCCGGATGCGAGCTGTTGCGGGTGCTTACTATATTCTCATTAACACTATGCTCGGGCTTGCGTTGGGGCCATATATGATGGGTCAACTGTCCGATACTTTTGCGAGTAATGGAATGGATTCGGCGGAGTCTTTGCGTGCTGCTATCGCGTGTACCTTGCTAATCTTTATTGTCACATTAATTCTTTTGACGCTTGCTTGGAAAAATTTACCAAAGGACGAAGCGTCGAGACTAGAACGAGCGCGTGCGTTAGGTGAAGACGTGGAAGAGGTTGCTGCATAAGTGCTTGATCTGCTTCACGGATTAAAAGTGGTGGACCTCACTACGGTGGTTTTAGGTCCATATGCGACTCAGCTGTTGGCTGATTTTGGCGCTGATGTCACCAAGGTAGAACCGTTAGAAGGGGATGGCTTTCGTGCTGTAAGGCCGGGGAGGCATGCCCATCTAGGCGTAGGTTTTATGAACTTCAATCGTAATAAACGTGCGATTGCAGTGGATTTAAAACAGCCCGAAGGCAGAGACATTCTCTATCGTCTGGTCGCAGATGCGGATGTATTTGTGCACAACATGCGCGGTAAGGCTGCCGCGCAACTTGGGATTGACTACGCTACGTTGGCCGCACTGAACTCGCGCCTGGTGTATTGCTCTGGCGTGGGTTTTGCTAGCGGTGGCCCAGATGCAGATAGCCCGGCCTACGACGATATTATTCAAGCGCGATCTGGGCTGGCGGCGCTGAACGAAGATGCCGAGGGCGCACCGCAATTTGTGCGCACGATCGCCTGTGACAAGATCGTTGGATTGCATTTGGCGCTAGCGATTACTGCAGGTGTTATAAAGCAGCAGCGCGAGGGCCAGGGCACTGCCATAGAGGTGCCGATGCTGGAAAGCATGGCCGCATTCTTAATGGCAGAACATTTGGCTGGGCATACGCTGGTACCAGCCGAAGGTGATCTTGGGTATGAACGGTTGTTCTCTGGCAATCGCAAACCATATAAAACATTAGATGGTTACATCTCAGTGTTGCCCTATAGCACTAAGCAATGGGTGAATTTTCTAGAGTTAATAGGGCGCAAGGATTTGGCGCAGCAGCCGTGGCTTCAAGACCCCGCTCAACGTTCATTACGCATTGACGAGTTATACAGTCTGTTAGCTGAGGTAATCGCAAATGCCACCAGTGAGCATTGGCTAACCCAGTTGAGCGCGCGTGATATCCCTTGCGCGCGCATTAATACTCTAGAGGACTTGCAAGAAGATCCGCAATTGCGTTCCAGTGACTGGCTGCAACGGCACGATGACGATGAGGTTGGCAGTTATCAGTCACTGCGCTCACCATTTCGTGTAGCGGGTGATGAGCAGTCCGCGGCCGCTCAGCCCAGTCGGGCCCCGAAGATCGGCGAACATACGCTAACAGTGCTGGCAGGTCTTGGTTACAGCCAACAACAATTGCAGACCTTCATCGATGCTGGCGTGATCGGCGCTTAGCCTTTAAACGTCACAGTCTCGTCTAGTTCTGCACGAGTGGTGAGGGCGTTATTGACCGCCATACTGGGGTCAGGGAAGCCAAAGCTGATGCCAAACAAAACTTTCACTTCATCGTCCAAATCGAACGCTTGGCGGACCAGATCGGGATGATGAGCCATCGTTCCTTGGGCACAAGAGGCCAGGCCATTGGCGGTCATTGCGAGCATCAGGGTTTGAGCATACATGCCCACGTCCCAGGCGCTGCCCATGCCGAATACCTCATTCATGCACAGGAATGCCACGTGCGGCGCGTCAAACAGCTCGAAATTGCGAAATGCCACTTCGGCTCTGGCGGGTTTGTCATCCCAAGCGACATCCATTGCGTCATATAAAACGGCTGCACATGCGCGGCGTCGGTCTTTCCAAATTTCACCAAGTGGCCCACGTGTTCCTTTGTGGTCAACGCTTGGCGGGTGTTTGTCCCGCGTGCGTTGCATGAACTGTGCTCGCAGATTGTCGCGTGTTTCGCCCGACGCAACGTAGACCTGCCAAGGTTGAATATTGGTTCCCGAGGGTGCCCAGCGCGCCAGATCAAAAACTCTATCTAGAGTTTCTTGGGGCACACGTTCGGGTAAAAAACCGCGTACTGAGTGCCGTGTTCGAACTGCGGTTTCGAGACTCATTTCAGTCATATTGCTTCCTAGTAGAGTTTAGCTGTCGTGCAGGTACCAACGGGTACCGCAGATGAACAGTTGGTCGTCGCTAACATAGCAGCCGCGCTGTTTGGCCTCAGACAGAATCGCTTGTCGATTAGCCACGCGAATATCTAGGCCGCCCAATCCTGGCCCGCGGCCGTCATGGTCCTCGACAAAGCGTAAAGTAGCATTGTTAAAGCGGATGCATGGATCGTGCAGATCGGTCTCGATGGCTAAATCGGTGACATTAGCCCAGTGCTGAGCTAAAGCCGCAGGATCGCTGCCTTGTAACTCGACGCCAATAAAGTCGACCGTCTGATCTTGATTTACTTTATCTTCCCAGCCCAATCCACCCACAGGATTCCAATAGCCGTTGAAGTCAGCGGTTGGATTCCACTCAAGCTCTAAAAACGCTGCTTGCATGTCGCGCGGATGCAGTTGACTCAAGTACCACTCGTCGCTGCTATGTTCGTGGGCGATGCGTACACCCTGATCGAGCGCGCGTTGGCGTAAGCGCTGGTGTTCCTCAAGGGTATCAATTTGCGTAATCACCATATAACCGCCATCGCCGTTGCGTCGATGTAGGTACCTTCCAGCAGCGGTATTGTCCTGGGTAGGTGCGACCACCTCGAGGAAGTTTCGTCCTACTGGCATCAAATTATTTTCGAGGCCGAATTTGCCCACTCCAGGGTCAACGTAGCAACTGCGGATACCAAGTATTGCAGTGAGATCATCGATTACCGGTGCTAGCTGCTCGGCTACCAAGCAAATTTGTCGAAGTTGTATCGTCATTATCCTCTCCCCAAAAGAAATGAATAGTTGTTGTTTACGCTACTACGATCCGAATGTGCCCCGGCGCTTGGGCAGTTCAGTAAAGTCGCCGGCTCGCTTCTCTGCTCGCGCTTGCATGGCCTCTTGCATTTCCTGCCCTTGCATCATTGAAGCATTCCAAATTGCAATGTAGTCCAATGTGTCGGCGGTGCTGTGATCTTTCGAATAATTGATCATGCGCTTGCAGCCGTAGACAGCGAGAGGTGCTTTTTCAGCAATCTCTGCTGCGATGGCCATAACGCCATTGAGCATGGAGGCTTGGTCGGCAAATGTTTGATTCACCAATCCTACCGCTTTGGCCTCTGCCGCCGGCATGCGTCGGCCAGTGTAGGCTAACTCGCGTACCAAGCCCTCGGGCATCTGCTGTACCAGGCGGGGGAAGGTGCCCACATCAGCGGTCATGCCGATATTGGTCTCGAATATAGTGAAGAAGGCATCTTCGGTGGCATAGCGCATATCGCAAGCTGTGACCATATCTACACCGCCGCCAACGCAGCCACCCTGTATTGCAGCCAAAATAGGCAGACGGCAGGATTCAAGAGCATTAAAGGTCGCTTGAGTTTTGCGCGCGCTATCGTAAAAAGCTGCGCCATGACGAATACTGTTGCGACGTGCTTCGTCCTTGTCAGTGGTTGCATTAGGCGCGAATGCTGCTAGATCCATACCAGCAGAGAAAACCGGACCGGTGGAAGAGATCACTATGACTCTGGCTCGAGCATTGTCGTCAATGTCGGCGATTACCTTTGGCAATTGCTCCCAGAACTCGGGAATCATGCTGTTGCGTTTCTCAGGCCGGTTTAGGCAGATATGTGCGATATTGTTTTTGATCGAAACGTCAAAACAATCAAACTTTTCTTCAGACATCCGAATTCCCCCATTGGCTCTAATAAAGCCCGTGAGTATAACGTCGGTATCAGGTGAGCAACAATCCGTGCAGATACCGCCCTGGCATCAGTGTGAATGCACCAGCCAGCAGCACCGCGCCGATGTAAACCCCCAGCATACTGTACTTATGGCTGCGCACATTGTGGCTGCGTGCGGCGATATAGGCGCGCGGTACTGAGACAAGTACCAGTAGGCTAAAGAGGTGGATAAAGCCGAAGTGGTTGAACAAAGTAGGTCCAACTTCCGCACGCATAAACAGGGTAAGCGCTGATGTCACGAGCATTAACAGCATATAAATCTTGCCGAATAGACGGTGCAGTGATGTGCCCTTGGTAAGTGCGAGCAGCATCCCGCCTATCGCAGCAGCGGGCACAATAGTGCCCAAGTGCCAATACATGAGGCTGAGATAATTCATGCGCCCGCCTAGCAATTTTGTCCATCTTCTCACACGACACAAAATTGTCGATTGCATTTCGGCCGCTAGCAGCTATAACTTTGTGAAAGTAAGGAAGTAAATGACAGCAAGGGGGGATTTCGATGAGCGAAACAATCAACACAGGCACAGATGATTTATTGGCCGCTTTAGATAACGGCGTTTTAACTCTAACGCTAAACCGTCCAGAGGCGCGTAATGCGATGTCGGGCGCCATGACGGCGGCGTTAGCGGCACAATTAGCCGATGCAGAGTTAAATGCTGCAGTAAAGGTGATTGTCCTCACGGGGGCGGGTAAGGGATTTTGTGCTGGCGGGGATGTTAAAGGCATGGCTGCCAGCGGTGACGGTACGGTGGGCGACAACACCATCGATGGCGCTATACATCGCCAGCGCGTCAATCAACGGAGTACGGCAGGCAAGCTTTACAGTATGCCCAAGCCGACGATTGCGGCTCTGCCTGGGGCAGCAGCGGGTGCTGGGCTTTCCCTAGCCTTAGCCTGCGACATGCGCATCATGTCAGCTACCGCAATCATGACCACAGCTTTTGCCCGCGTCGGTTTCTCCGGCGACTATGGCGGCACCTTCTTTATGTCCCAGCTCATTGGTGCGGCAAAAGCACGGCAATTGTACTTTTTGTCGGAGCGCGTCGACGCCCAGCAGGCATTAGACCTCGGGCTCACCAATTGGGTATGCGAAGCAGACGAGCTTGCAATCAAGACCAAGGAAATTGCGGATCAGTTAGCCGCCGGTCCGACAGTTGCATATCGTTATATGAAAGAGAATTTTGCCCGAGCGTTGTCCTCTGGTGACGTAGATGATTGCCTAGATTTAGAGGCGACTCACCATGTGCACTGTGGGCAAACTGAAGATCATCGCAATGCGACCAAGGCGTTTGTTGAAAAACGAGAGCCGGTGTTTCAGGGTCGTTAATTGGCCATTGCATAGCCTGCTTCGCGCATGATTTGGCGCGCAGCAGGGCTGCGTAAATACTGCATAAATGCCAAGGCTACCGGATTTGTAGCTGCGCGCTTCAGCAATATGGCGTCTTGCCGAATTGGCGTATGCAGTTTTTCGTCGACGATCCAATAGTGGTCATTTTTCACCGCTTCTGGATGGGCCAGCGCCTGGGTCAAAGCAATAAATCCGGCCGCGGCGTTGCCACTGCTGATCAAGCTAAATGTTTGGCCAATATTTTCGCCGCGCACAATACGCGGGCGCAGCTCCTCGTATAAATCAAGGCGCTGTAAAAGTTGTTTGCTGGCTAATCCGTAAGGCGCTAGATCCTCGTTGGCGAGGGCAATTCGCGAACTTTTCCTCAGTAGTGCAATGGCTTTTTCAGGGCTGAGGGAGAAGTTTTCAGGATCCGTGGAGCGACCAGGGAGCCAGGCAATAAGTCGCCCGATAGCGTAGGTAAATTGGCTGTCCGCGATCGCTAACCCGTCGTCATTTAACTGCGCTGGTCGGGCCTGGTCAGCGGAAAGAAAAATGTCGATCGGTGCACCCTGGCGTATTTGCGCATAGAGCTTGCCAGTGGACCCCCCTACAAGGATAAGTTTTCCCTCCTGACTGGTCTCGAAATCACGTTGCAGGGCCTCGATGGTCGTAAGGAAATTAGTCGCAACCCCCACAATTGCCTGCTTGGAATCGGCGCTGCTGATAACAGGAAGAGAAAAAACGCAGAAGAATAGCGCTAATTGGCAGAGCAATCTGCAGCGCTTGGTTTCTAGCATAGCGGTCTCGAAAATCTAATCATCAATTAACTGACTATCCACGAATCATGTCGCTCTAAGCCTGTTTGTGACTCTGGCGGTACGGTTAACTCGGTTGGAATCTAGCCCTAATGCCCCAGCTTAGAGAACGGTTTTTATCCTAGCAGGCATGGTTAGATCTACTGCACCATAGTACCTCGACACGCGCCAGTTTGTACGGCGGCGCATTCACCTAAGAATTGCTCCAGATACCAGATTCAAAGTGTTAAAGTCCCATGCGTTCGACTTCTTGGGGAGAGAAAAGTGAGCACTACAGAAAATTCAATGCGCAAACTTGCTGCCACCGCCTTGGGTGGTACCAGTATCGAGTGGTACGATTTCTTTTTGTATGGCACAGCGGCCGCCCTGGTTTTTCCTGTGTTGTTTTTCCCTGAAGATCTGCCTGCCTATGTCGCCTTAATCGCATCGTTTAGTACTTTTGCAGTGGGGTTTTTGGCGCGTCCTGTAGGCGGGATTGTTTTTGGTCACTTTGGTGATCGGGTAGGCAGAAAATCTGCCCTTGTTGCCGCCATGACTCTGATGGGCGTTGCAACTACGGTCATTGGTTTGTTGCCGAGTTTCGCTCAGATTGGAGCGATAGCACCTCTTGCATTAATTGTGTGTCGTTTTGCTCAAGGCTTAGCCATCGGCGGACAGTGGGGCGGAGCAATGCTTTTAGTGACTGAAAATGCACCTGCGAACAAGCGCGGATTCTATGGGGCTTTCGCCCAGGCCGGGGCTCCTATGGGCGTTATTTTGGCCAATCTAGCTTTCTTGATTGTCAGTGCAAGTGTCTCAGACGAGGACTTTATGTCCTGGGGCTGGCGTATTCCGTTTATTATAAGTTTCGTATTGGTGGGTTTGGCGCTCTACGTGCAATTTCGACTTGAAGAGACGCCGGCCTTCAAGGCATTAGAAAAAGAGAAATCAGAAACGTCGGTGCCCACAGTTGAGAGCTCGCCAGTTCTGACAGCCATAAAGAAGTTTCCGAAGCAGATAGGGTTAGGTGCGGGAGCTTTTTTATCCGTCCAGGTTTCGTTTTATATTTTCATAGTGTTTGTTGTTTCGTATGGGACAGATCCGCAAGGACTTGCGATGAGTCGCTCAGACATGCTGCTTGCTGTCCTCATATCCTCCGCTGCACAGATTCCTGCACTGTTCTATTTTTCCGCCTACTCTGACCGGAATGGTCGGATTGGAATCTACAAGCTTGGCGCAATACTTATGGGGCTTTGGGCTTTTGCTGTCTTTCCGATCATGGACAGTGGTTCGCTACCTTTAATTACTCTGGCGCTTTGCGTGGCACAAGTATGCATTGCGATGATGTACGGGCCCCAAGCAGCGTTACTCACTGAACTTTTCAGTGCGGAAGTTCGTTACTCAGGCGCGTCTCTCGGCTATCAAATTGGCGCAATACTGGGCGGAGCTTTAGCTCCTATAGCCGCAACGGCTTTGCTTGCCACTTTTGGAGACCCAATATGGATAAGCGCCTATATAGCTTCTGCCTGTATTTTGACATGGCTGTCAATTCACGCTTTAAGGAATCATCGGACGCATGAAATGGCGCCCTAATGCAGAGGACTCTTTCCTTGAAGGGCTTTGGGCAATCTGAAAAGGCCCGCCTCGTAAAGCTGCTGAGAGACGCTTAACAGTAAGCCTTCGTCACCGAATTTCCCGATAAGTTGGCATCCGACCGGCAGGCCTGATTCACTTACGGCCAAAGGCACGCTAACGGCTGGATTGCCTGTATCGTTAAACAGAGCGGTAAAGCCTATCATTTGATAGAGCAAAGAAAGATATGTATCGGTATCCGGGCTCATCGTATCCAGCGCACCCAGCTTGGGCGGAAGGCACGCCATGGTAGGGGTGAAAATCAGATCATATTTCTCGAAAATTGTTGCGCACATTTGCCCATGTCGTTGAACTTGGCCTACCGCCGCTGCGTACTGAGGCCCAGTAACCTGCATCGAACTCTGATAATTGTTCCAAGTGACTCTCTCGACGTCCTTCTCGTTAATCGATCGCCCTAGTAGTTGCTGCTTCGCGTTCAGCATTGCACCGATATGGCAGATTGCGAGTGTCCCGTGTGAATCGCGCACAATTTCTGGAGTGAACGGGTTTTCCATAATTTCGATATGGTGCCCTAAGTTTTCGAGCTCTTTTGCTTGCTTCAGCGTTAGCTCGGAAACTTCCGCACACACCTGCGCCCCGTTAAAAGGTTCTACGCACAGCGCAATTTTGAGGCTAGAGGGTTGTTCCGCGACAGCACTGAGGAATGTTCGACTGGTCGAAGGGGCGTGATAAGGGCTTCCAGGTTCCGGGCCAGCGCTGATATCCAGCAATACAGCGGAGTCTCGCACGCTCCTGCTAATAACGTGGGTAGTAGATAATCCCCCCCATCCCTCTAAGGAGGTTGGGCCGAGCGGTATCCGACCGCGGGTGGGCTTTAAGCCAAATAGGCCACAGCAGCTCGCAGGGATTCTGATGGAACCGCCCCCATCGGACGCGTGCGCTACAGGAAACATGCCAGATGCAACGGCTGCTGCTGCGCCGCCGCTCGAGCCCCCTGTTGAATGCTTGTGCGACCAGGGATTCTTAGACGGTCCGTGAAGGACTGGCTCGGTCGTGGTAGCTAGGCCAAACTCAGGGCTGTTCGTTTTCCCGCTCAAGATGATGCCTGCTGCTTTATAACGCTGAACGAGAGTTGAATCATGATCTGCAATGTTGTTGGCAAACAGTTTTGATCCATTACTTGTGACGACGCCTTTGTAGTACTGGCCCAAGTCTTTCAATGGCATTGGTACTCCCTGAAGTTGCCCTCTCGGGAGTTCGGTTTCGATAGCTCGATGGGCCTCCTCCCACATATCAGTAATAACGGCGTTCAGCTTCGGGTTATTTTTTTCATAAATTTGTTTCGCGCAATTAAGCACCTCTAATTCAGTAACCTCGCCCCGGGCGATAAGTGTTGCCAAACTGAGGGCATCGTGGCTTAGATATTCTTCTTCAAGCATTTTCAGTGTTCCGTTGATTTTCGAGAAGACTCTTGGTTTGTCGAATGTCCATAAAAGGAAGTACGGGCCCTGATGATGGCGCCAAAGCCTCCCCGCGAAAGTTTCCACAGGACTTGTTCACTCGAATACAAGAAAACCTTGGCTGATCGCGGGCGCGCCATCCGCCCTATAAAGTTCAAACGAAATTATGGTGTGACCATCTTTTTGTATGCAATCGCTAGTAGCGAGATTTAGAGCTGACGGCATAAAAACCATTGCGGAGAATTTGCCGCCCAGACGTTTGACTCGTTTCGGATCGCCCTCAACAAATTTGTTTACCAATTCGCTAACAGCCAATGCGAGCGTAGCAGTGCCGTGCAGGATGATGTCTGGCAGGCCGGCGGCTAGCGCAAATCTTCGATCGGTATGGATTGGATTCCAAATCCGCGCGCACTCTGTATAAGTGTGTGCCGCGCCCTCCAAAATTGTTATCTCGCTTTGTTTACCAACCAGTTTGGATGCCTCGGGGAGAGGCGGGGTTGCTGCAGGTGTAATGGGGGACCCGCTGGTGGCCACGCCGCGGTAGATTCCGAACTGATAAGTCCTGCAGACAAGCTTTCCATCTTTGTCGAATGAATCAATTTGCAAATCATAGCCTGCTCCAGGTTTTATTTTCCGAATACCGATCAGTTTTGCCGTTGTGCGTAGAACCTCTCCGGCCATGATAGGGCGATAGATATGTAAGTCGTGACTAGCATGAACGCCCTTAGAGCTCTCTTCCTGAGTCAATTGATCGCCAAATAAATTTCTAGTGGCGAGAATCGACGGCCATTCTAGACAAACTGGAAATACAGGGTGCGCACAGACAACATTTGCTTCCGTGTCTAGGTAGTGTGCATTGAAATCCCGTAGTCCCGCCGCGTAGGCCATCAACCATCTAGCGTCAACTTGGTGTTCGATAAATTCTGTCGACCGCCCGATAGCCTGATAGTCAATTGGCATAGAAACCCCCATAGATCAAAAATCTGGTTCGCTGTATGTTACGTGATATCAAATAAAACGATCTGAAACCAATTATTCATCAGCGCAGATATAGTGAGCAGTTCAGATAGCGTTCGTCAAAAGTGGAGGTTACTGCATGCAGACCCGACCAATGTCGGCGCCCTTAGGGCTAATCGTAGAAGACATAGATGTTAGAGAAGTAAATCAAAAAACTTGGTTAGATTTAGACGATTTGTTCTGCAAACATCATGTTTTGGTTTTCCCTGATCAGCAATTAACGCCCGCAGAACATCAGGCCTTTGCTCAGCATTGGGGAGATTTGGTGCCATTCCCTTACGGTGGCTTGCCAGATTATCCAAATATCATTGAGTTGCGTAATCGCGGTAAGAAGGGCGATGTGAACCAGCATTGGCATACCGATATGAGTTATGCGCCGGCACCTCCAAAATTGACAATGCTCTATGGCTTGGAAACGCCAGCCTTGGGCGGCGAGACCGCGTTTGCCAACCAGATCCTCGCCTATGCCGAATTGTCTGTGGGTATTAAGCGTTTGCTCGACGACCTGATTGCAGAGCATTCCGCGGAGGATTTGGCGCGCCTTTACGGGGCGGATGCCCAGGAGGCCTCCCGGGCCGAGCACCCGGTAGTGCGTGTGCACGAAGATAGCGGTGAGCGGGCGCTTTATGTTTGTCGGGCTTTTACCCGTCGTTTTAAAGATTGGACCCGGGCCGAAAGTAAGATGCTATTAGAATTTTTGTACGAGCACAGTGTGCGTCCAGAATTTCAGGCTAGGCACCAGTGGCGGCCAAACGACCTGGTTATGTGGGATAACCGGTGCTTACTGCACTATGCGGTACACGATCACGGTGACGATCCGCGATTACTTCATCGTTTGCAGGTGCAGGGGAATCCGACGCTATGAGTAGTCTAAGTTCATTCCGCAATTGGTCCGAGCTAGAGACGAGCCTAGTTACTGTTACCGATACCAACAGCGCTAGCGAAGACATATATAAAACGCTTTGGCAGAGCGCTGTCGCGCCGCAACAAGATTTAGGCTCGCTCGCAGTGCAGGGCGGCCTTCTTGCAGACCGTTTAGCCTGGGTATTTATTGCCGGTTACCAAGCTGCACTGCGTTGGACATTTCCGGATCAGGGTTTTTCCGGTTGGGCCGCATTTGCAGTATCCGAAGATCGGCGAGGCGATCCGCCTCTACCAGGGGTGGATTATCAGACCTCGGATGCTGGATTTAGCATCTCCGGCCACAAAACCTGGGTCGCCGCCGTGAACTCGGTTGATCATCTAGTAATAAAGGCAGGTCGTGGCGCGCGCGCGCGCTATTTCAACTTGCCACGACAGAGTCAAGGCTTAGAGTTTTCCACACGCGCCGCCAACTTTTTGGGCGAGATGAGCCAAGGCAGTGCACACCTAGTCGATGTGCGGGTCGCCACAGATACCGCTTTAAACGCAGATTCGGTGCCGCAATTTGGTCAACGCGAAGCGCTCTACATTTACTTAGCATTCTTGGCCTATGCAGGACGTACTTGGTTACGAGCTGCGGCTCAGGATGACTGCTTAAGTTTGATTCAGCGCTTGGATCAGGCGCTAGCGCAACCGCAGTTGCCGCTAGCGGAGGTTAAGGAGCTGGATGTTGCAGTGCAGAGTGTTCTCGCCACAATTGCTGCCGCTGCCGCAGCTGACAATGAGCGCTGGGAAGTAGACCAGCGCCTAATCAGTATGTATTCGCCAGGTATTCAGCAACGTCAAGAGTAGCCCAAAGCCGCGGACGAATATGCGACGCCCGCGCCTCGAAGATTCGTGGGTTAGGACACTACTGAGCCGCCATCGCAGGTAATCACATCGCCGACAGTGAATCCGCAGGCACGCGAACTCAAAAAAATCGCCAAGCCAGCAATGTCTTCCGCCGTGCCGACCCGTCCCCGCGGGTTGCCCTTACCGACAGCGTCCCAATCGGTATTCTCGGTGTCGCCGCCACCGCCAACTCCGGTGCTGAGCATATAAGTCGGGAAAGGCCCGGGGGCGATGCCGTTGACAATAATATTGCGCTTAATCAGATGTGCAGCGAGCACTCGGGTTAGATGGTGCACTGCGGCCTTGGATGGGCCGTACGAGAAATTGTCGAATACGGGAGTTTTTATGCCGTCTATGGAACCGACGTTGATGACGTGGGTCGGGGTCTCGCTGTTAGCGTTCTTTTCCAGCAACGGCAATAATTTTTGCGTCAGGAAGAACACCCCTTTGACGTTTGTATCCATTACTTTGTCCCAGCCTACTTCTGGGAAATCTTCGATCGGTGCTCCCCAGGCAACCCCAGCATTATTTACCAAAATGTCTAGATGCTCTTCTTGCGCACGAAACGCTGCTGCGAAGGCCTCGATACCTGCGACATTCGACATGTCCGCTGGTAGGGAAATACACTCGCCGCCAAATTGTTCGCTTAGGCGCTTGGCTGTGGCATCGCAGACGTCGGCTTTTCGCGAACTGATATAAACCTTGGCGCCGTTTGCAAGATAACCAGCTGCGATCATTTCACCGATACCCCGAGAACCGCCAGTAACGATCGCAACCTTACCTGCGACAGAAAATAGATCCTTCATGTGCTCCTCCCTTAGTAATGATACTGGCTGCCCGCCAGTGATTGTTGTTGCAGTGCATAGTATCCAAAAACGCGGGTGAACGGTTTACCATATCGATCAAAGCTAAAGGGGGAAGACATGAGTATTGAGTGGTTAAGCGGCGAATTCAGAATGCCGCGGCAAATGTTAGGTGATCAGGAGTATGACGGTCACTTGTCGATCCATGATGATCAGATGGCAGAAGACTTAGGTTTTGCTGGCGCCCCTATTGAGGGTCCCACCCACTTCAGCCAGTTTGTGCCGTTGCTGCATGAAGTGTTTGGTGATGATTGGTTCGTCCGTGGCTGTATCAGCGCACACTATCAGAACATGGTCGTAGAGGGTGAAGAGGTCCGGGCCATGGTAGAGAAGTCACCCACAGATGGTGTGGTGCGCATAGCCGCAGAAAAGCGCGATGGTACGCCGGTGCTAATGGGGACAGCCAGTGTTGGCCCTGATTACGGTACAACAGAGTTAGAGCAGCGCATGGATCGGCTGCGGCCGACGGAGCAGTTAGTAATCTTGGCGGACCTGCAGGTGGGTCAGAAGGGCGCAGGTAATCCAGAGCAAATCCGCATGGACATGGATCAGCACATGGGCGACATGTATCCTTTTTCCAACGCCCAGAAGCTACAGAAAATAACGGAAAATCACCCGTACTACGATAACACCTCGCTTTGGGGTAAACCCGTGGTGCCACTCGAGATGGTCAGTGTCCTGACCCAATACACGAGCGGCCAGTCAGGCTTTCGGAGTCGTGGGCCGGCTATTGGCTTATTCGCGGGGCAGCAAATAAAAATGTTCAATGGGCCGCTGCTGATCGGTGAAGATTACCTATTGGAGCGCGAAATCATTGCGCTGAGCGAAAGCCGACGTACCGAATCCAACTGGATTCTTAGTCGCGTATATCGTGCCTCGGACAAAGAATTGGTGGCTGAAGCGATTCTCAACTCGGCGACGCTGAAAGATTCTTACGCAAATTACGAAGCAGATGCCGCTGCCTTAGGTAAGGACCTATCGGCCTGATTTTCCGGTTGCAACGACGCGACGTGTTCAAGCATCGCTAAACGCTCGGGGCCGGGTTGAATGCGCGCCCGCGCGTTGCGCTTTCGACCCCGCAGCATGTAGCCCAATATTGTCCAACGCACTCGTTGGTCTTTGAGGAAGTCGCCGGGTTTTTCCACCAGATTAACGGTGCGCATGATGCCGCGATGAATGTGTAACTTATCTCTTGCTGCTGCGGTCAAGGCATCACCAAAGGCCAGTCCGAACCATTTTTTTAGTGATGTTGCGCGGTCTAAATTGACGCCTTTGAGAACCGCTTCGGCCCTTTTAATACCGCGCTTGTCTTCGTTCAGGCTGGCGTTAAATATAGGCCGGATATGCTCATTTGACTGCTCGCGAAAACGCTGGGCTCGCTGCCATGGGTCGTTGGTGCTGGCTAAAACATCGGCCAGAATGTGTGCATGTAAGGTGCCAGTGCTACATCCACGCCCGTAAAGGGGGTTAGTGCGAATCGCGGAATCACCTACGGCGAAAAAATTCAGCAGCTGCGGGCCCTGATCGTGCACATAATCTCGCCACACCGCGTGAATTTGGCCAATGCCAAAAGGTGCGGTGGTAGGTTTTGCTTGGGTTGGTGAAATCCATGGCCGTAGGCCCGGAATAGTCATACAGATATCGTCGAAATGCTCCCCACTCTTGATAGCTTGACGCAGTTCGTGTTCGGCGTTTGGTAGACAAATGATCAGCGCAAAGTGGCCGTTGTCGCCGGGGAATACACCGTATTTCATATAGCCTAGATCGCCTGCTGAGGGATTGCGGCTGTCGCGTTTGGGCTCGCTGATACCCGGTAGCAGTTGATAGTGGCGGGTGTAATAGACGATTTCTGCATCATCGCGCTGTTCGGTGACCTGCGCACCCTGCGCCGTGAGCCAGCGGTCAAATTTGCTGGCGCGTCCGGTGGCGTCAACAATGATGTCGGCGCTGTGGCGCGACTTCTGGTTAGCGTGGATACGGTCGGTGAGTTCAATGCTAGTGGCAATGCGGTTTTGTGCATTTTCCGCACAGGCTTCGGTGAATACCTGGGTCACGTACTTCGAATTTTCGATATGGACTGAGGAATTGCATTCTACGTAGCGCCGCACCACGGTTTCCATGGTGGCGCGACGACACATCAGCACCCACATTTTTTCGTCGCCCGGCTCCGGTTGATATTGGTCTTTAAGTTGATCTGGAATAGTGTCTGCGAAGGCCACTTTACGAGCCCCGGCGGCAAAAAAATTGTCTAACAGATCGGGATAGTGTTCCTCTAGCACACTGCACATTAAACCGAGAAAAGCATGGGGGTGCCGAAATTGTGCGGCCCCGCGCCGCTCCCATGTAAAAAATGCCTGATCAGCGTCACCTTCTGGCGGTGGCGTATCCCGTTCAAACAAAGTGACATCAAAACCCCGGCGTGACAGTGCAAGACTGGTAAAAAGACCGCATATACCCGCGCCGACTACGGCGACCGTTTGCGCATCGGATGTTTCCGCCAAGGGTGAGTGAGATGTAAATGCACTCGATGTCATGGGTGCTGCTCCAGTTGGTGGGTGAAAGGTAGCAAAAATTTTTCCCAAAAGAGTAAAAATCGAGACAGTTTTTGCGCCAGTGCTAAGACCTGTCCAGCAACGCGATTTATGGTGCCAACCTACAGCGGCTGCACCAAGCTGTCAGATGTAATGCTTTTGGAGCGGTTATGGATACTTATTTGGCAGAACTATAGTACCCAGCGGTAGTTTTTCGTTAACCTCTGTGCGGTAACCGATACAACAATTTTGGAGTGGATGGATGTTAAAGCCAGTGCAGTTGGGTAACAGTGGCCTGCGTGTATCACAGCTATGTTTGGGCACCATGAATTTTGGTATTCCCGGGCGTGGCCACCAGGGCGATTGGACCCTGACCTTGGACGAGGCGCGCCCAATTATCAAAGCGGCGATTGACCATGGACTCTTTTACTTCGACTGCGCAGATGTGTACGGCCTCGGAGCATCCGAGGAGGTTGTAGGCGCCTTGTTAAAAGAGCTGCTGCCTAGGGATGAGTACGTTTTAACCACGAAAATCGCTATGCCCATGGGGCATGGTGCCAATCAAGCGGGATTGTCGCGCAAACACGTACGCGAGGGTATAGATGCGTGCCTAAAACGGCTGGGCCATGACTATATCGATCAGCTGGTTATTCATCGTCATCCGCACGGAGTTCCTGGGCATGTGGAAACGCCGATTGCGGAGACTATGGAGGCCCTCAACGACGCGGTGAAAGCCGGCAAGGTGCTATACCTAGGCGGCTCGTCTATGTTCGCCTGGCAATTCGCGCAGCTTCAAATGACAGCAGAAGCCAATGGCTGGGCCAAATTTATATCCATGCAAAATCATTACAACCTGGTGTACCGGGAAGAAGAGCGTGAGATGAATCCATACTGTCTTAGCACTGGTGTCGACCTAACACCCTGGTCGCCGCTGGCTCGGGGTATTTTGGCAGGCTCCTATCAGGGCGGATTCAGCGGTGGCAGTACCGATCGCTCGAAGGGTCAAGACCGTCAGCGTACCGAAGGCTTGTACCATGGCGACCATGTCTTTCCGATTGCCGAGCGGGTCATAGAGATCGCCGCAAAGTACGATAAAACGCCGGCGCAGATCGCGGTGGCATGGCTATTCCACAAGCCTGGTGTGACCTCACCGGTAGTGGGTGTGTCAAAGGTCGCCCAGTTGGAGCAGCTCGTTGCGGCAGTAGAGATTCAGCTAGCTGAAGAGGACCTCTACTATTTAGAAGAACTGTACCGGCCGGTGGACAATCTCTTGTCCATAGGTTTTTCCTAGGCCTGCGCTAGCGGAAACCTACAGCTCTTTGCTTACGCCAGCGTAGCAAGGACTACGGCGCCGCTGAAGGTGCCGGCTATGCCTGCTTGACGGAAATTTTGTTTGGACAATTCGCCCAGTGCTTTGGCCGGTTCGATGCCGCCAAAGGTTTTGCGTAATACGCCGGTTTCTATAAACGTGGCAAAAATGGCAAAGCCAAAGAGTGAACTCACCAGTGCTGCACGCCCTAGCGTATCCATGGGTAATATGGCGAAAATCAGTAGCAGAATAGTCCAATGGCCGACCCAGCCGCCGAAGCTCATACTATGAAATTGGGTGGCGGAGTTACTGTCAAAATCAAAACTAAAGCGAAATAGGTTAGTCAGATTCTTTGGCAGTGTACGGGTTGTCTGCGCGCCGCTGATGCGTGCCCCCAGATAATGGCCCCACTCATGGAACACGGAGGCCACAACGTAGCCAACGAAAATGCCATCGGCAGCGCTGAGTAACTCTGCCGCCCACAGTCCGGTAACTTGGAACCACGCGTCTGATGCAGCCCATAGAGTCAGTGCGGCGAATACGATCATGGCATCGCGAGTTAACAAGCTGAATAAACGTGGTTCTTCAACGGTCTGTGTCTGGCTATCCGCCATTATTTTGCTCTCCATCAACTACTCTAGAGATACTAGCCCAAGCTTGAAACTTTGGGTACAGAATCATCTGCTGCGCCTAGGCGCTGAGGGTGACCCTAACGTCGCCAATGCCTCCGCTAAAATATCCGCGGAATTCGCCAACCTCAAACGGATGTTTTTCGTAAGCGCCGGTGATCACCCATTGATCGGGCTGCAGCGTTTGACCGAAGTCATGCAGGCGGCGCGCCAGAGTTGCCAGCGATTCGTAATGATCATCGATGTGGCCGGCGCTTTCGACGCAGCCTACGGAGTGCTCCCCTTGTGGGTCGGCATCGGTTGGATTGCGGTATAAGGTAACCGCCAGATCACTTAGGTCAGCTGGCGCGTCTACCGCTGGTCCAGCCACGATTCCCCAATTCGATAAGTTGTCCGCAACCCTTACGCCGGCATTGCACCCAGGCGGTAAACGTTTTTGGTTTATTTCAAATCCCGGCGCTGCGTGGCGCACTGCTGCACGGGCGCTCTCCGCAGTAGCGTGCTCGCCCAAGGGCGAATTCATAATAAAGCACAGTTCATTTTCTACGCCGCCACGATAAAGATGGGCACGCGGGATATCCGCACCGGTACCCAGCATACGACTTGCTAGCACGAAGCCAAATGGTCTAATACCGGCGCCCAATGCGTCTCTTGACTCACCAGAAGTCATGCCGATTTTCCAGCCGCCAAGGGTCTCGCCTTCGTTCAACCAGCGTTCGAGCAGTTGTAACTGTAACGCTTGGCCCTCATCGGCGGACAATTCGGTGCTCAGCAAAATATCGCCGGCGGCAAAATCTGGATCTTTCTGCAGTTGCCAGAGGGTATCGAGTAGTTTGGGTGCGTCCTTGTGCATGGTTTAGCTGTTCTTCGTTGCTGTGAGGCTGCGATAGTAACTAGGTTGGCCGTTGGCGCAAAATGTTGCCGCGACTCGGCAAAAACGGTTACCTTTGCAGGCTGTAATCTAGATATTTGGGGAACTGGAGAACGTTATGGCATATGCACCCGCAGATCGCGCGTTTTACGACGCAGATAGTCACATCATGGAACTGCCAGATTTTTTGAAGGCCTACGCTGATCCGAAATTGCGTGACGAAATCCCCGAGGTCAGCTACAGCGCGTCTGTGGTCACAGATGAGGAAGTTGCGCAAATTATGCAGCAGGGCGGTAGGCATTCCGCCGAGCATGTTGCGGCGCAGATCGCCATGGGCGATGCGCTCATTCAGGACTCCAAGGAAATCCAAGCGCTGGGTGCGTTTAATAGCGCTGACCGCACAGTGGCTATGGATCTGCTCGGGTTTAAGAAACAGTTAGTTTTTGCAACGCATTCGGTGGCATTGCCGTTTCACCCCAGCTCCAAGAAATCAGTGGATTTGCGCTACGGTGCGACCCGTGCGCACAACCGGCACATGGCAGAATTCTGCTCCCAAGACGATCGCCTAATGGGCGTGGGCGTTGTGCCTCTAGATGATCCAGCCTCAGCGATCACCGAGCTGGAGTGGGCGATTGATAACGGCTTGGAGTCTATTTGGATACCTCATCGGGCACCTATCGGTCACTCGCCAGGCCATGTAGACCTAGAAGGATTTTGGGCGCGCCTAGCAGAAGCGGGCGTGCCCTTTGTCTTGCATGTCGGCGGAGCGCCGCTGCAAGTTGCTAGAGATTGGGGCAACAATGGACGCGGTGCGGTCAAAGATTGGCTGGGCGGCGGCGAAAATGTTCGCACTAAGGATGCTGCCGTTCTGCACCAAACGCCCGAGATGTTCATAAGCATGCTGCTATTGGACGGTGTCTTTGATCGTCATCCCACCTTGCGCGGCGCGGCGGTTGAACTCGGTGCCGGCTGGGTGCCGGAAATGTGTCGGCGATTGGACTGGGTATGTCGAATTTATGGTCGTTCTGATACCTCGGTGCGCTTTGAGCGCCCGCCGTCTGAACAGTTAAAAGAGCAAATGGGCTTTACCCCGTTTTCCCATGAGCATGTAGGCGATCTAGTTGCTGACTCTGCAGCAGACCTGTACTTGTTCAGCAGCGATTATCCCCATTTGGAAGGCACCAAGGATCCAATTGGGCGTTTTGAGCGTTCCTTAGTGGACGTCGAAGAGTCGGTTAAAGCAGCGTTTTATAGTGAAAACTTTTTACGCTTATGGCCCGAGGCCCGAGTAAGTTAAATCCTAATGGTCCGGCGCCTGTCCATTGCAGCCTTCGTGCTGGCTTTGCTAGCGCTTGCAGCGGTTGGGCTGACATTTTGGTACGTCTGCCCCTGTGAGCGAACACCGGGAGGGCCATTGCAGTTCGTTGAGGCCACAGCGCCGGTAGAGGATTGGGGCTTTGCCAATGAAGTCGGCTTGTGCCAGCTTGAAGTTCAAGCCCTTGTTCCCTGGTCAGTCAACTTAAACTGCATGTCGGATCAGCAAAAGCTCTACATCAGCTGTGCACGCTGCGACGGAAAATTTTGGTCAACCATAGCGTTGCGCAACGATATTGGCCGAATCGCCGTGGGTGACCGAGCTTATCCGGTGCGCATGCGTCGGGTGTTAGACCCGCTAGAGTTGGACCTAGCATGGCGTGCCCGCGCGCAGAAAACCGGCCGCGGCCTAGACCAACCTCGCGCGACGCATTGGTGGTCCTTCGAGCTCACCTCTGTGCGGGAACGCTAGCTCGCCGGCTCATTAAACATTGATGTTCTGCCCGCATCGACCACCAGATCATGGCAGTTCACGAAACGCCCAGCCTCGCTTGCTAGATATAACGCCGCCTCAGCGATGTCCTCTGCCAGGCCGGTTTTACCCAGCGGCACAGAACGCGCAAGGTTTTGCTGCAGCTTCGCCATTTTGCGGGCGTTGTCTTCGTCACTGAGTGTATTTGCCCGACCCGAGCCGCCCCAGAATATTGGCGTAGCAATAGCGCCTGGAGAAATGGAATTGACCCTAATGTTATCGGGTCCTAGCTCAATGCCTGACATCCGGGTGAAGTGAGTTACTGCAGCTTTAAGTGCGGAGTACAGTGGATCGCCCTGGCGATAGCGCAGTGCGGCGACGCTCGAGTTGTTAATAATGCAGCCGCCCCCGGCGGCTTTCATTGGCTCGATGGCATAGCGGGTGCCCAGAATTACACTGGATAACAGCAGATGCACACCGTAATCGATATGCTCTTGGGTGAGTTGGTCCAGTGGTGCGCCCACCGGCCCGCCGGCGTTGTTAAATAAAATATCTAATTTGCCGTGTTGTGCTGTGGTGAAATCCACCGCCTTAGCAATATCAGCTTCCTGAGTGACATCAGACTCGCAAAAGCTCACCGCTGCGCCAAGTTCGTCCGCCAAGGCGCTGCCTTTTTCCACCGACCGGCCGCTAATGACCACGGTTGCGCCTTCAGCGGCAAACAGTTGCGCTGTTGCTGCGCCGATACCACTGGTGCCGCCGGTGATAAGTGCGACTTTTCCTGCAAGGCGATCTGACATGTCAATTCCTTAGTTCTGTAATGTTAATAGTTGTCGCTATCTTACCGTGTAGCGATTGACTTTGTAGTTGCTCAACATGGCTGCGACGTGCACCCTAATCGCCTTGGTGCATCTGACAAGTGCACGGCTTAACCGGAGTGGAATGCAAAAACACTGAGCAAAACGACACAACGATAGGGGGTCACTTGAGTTCAATGCGAGTCGGTTTAGGAAATAAGTTGGCCTACGGATTTGGTTCCGTAGCCTTTGGCGTAAAAAATAACGGCTTTGACTATTTTCTGTTGTTTTTTTACAGCCAAGTGATGGGCGTTAGTGCCTCGTTGGTCAGCACTGCACTGGCCATTGCCTTGGTATTCGATGCCATCAGCGACCCACTAATAGGTTTTTTTTCGGATAACACGCGCACTCGATGGGGGCGTCGGCATCCATATATGTACAGTGCTGCAGTGCCGGTAACCCTGTGCTATTTCTTTTTATGGAATCCCCCCGGTCAGCTTAGTGGCGACGAGCTGTTCCCGTTTCTGGTTGCTATCTCCGTCTTGGTGCGAACGCTGATTACGGTCTATGAGATCCCAAGTTCGGCCTTAGTCGCGGAAATGACCGACGACTATGATGAGCGAACCTCGTTATTGAGCTATCGCTTCTTTTTTGGCTGGTCTGGCGGCACCATAATGGCCACGGTGGCAACGTTAGTGCTACTCGTGCCAACAGCTGAGATTAGCGATGGCATGTTCAATATTGCAGGCTATCAGCAAATGGGATTTGTAGCGGCGGGATTTATCTTTGTTGCCATTATGGTGTCGGCATTGGGTACCCACAGGCTTATACCTAATCTCAAGGCACCCCCGCCTAAGCGCGAGCTATCTATTCGTACGATCTACCGGGAAATTTTTGACACTTTGGCAACCCGTTCGTTCGCGGCGTTATTTTTATCTGCCATGTGTGGTGCTGTAGCCACCGGTATGGTGGCGTCCCTCGCCTATCTACTTTATACCTTTCTCTGGGGCTTCACCGCCCAGCAGATCGGTTATATCTCTGCAAGCGTAGTCATCTCTGCGGTGCTGGCACTGCTTATTTCTCCCGTGATCTCCAAAACACTGGGTAAGAAGCGCGGCGCTATTGCGGTAGGAATACTGGCGTTTACTGTCAATCCAGCACCTATCGTACTGCGCTTATTTGACCTGATGCCGGAAAATGGCGACCCAATCCTGTTTCCACTCTACTTAGGCATCATTGTGGTGGATGTGGCGCTCATCATCGTTTATCAAACCTTGGGCTCATCAATGATCGCTGATTTAGTTGAGGACGCCGAGGTGAGAACGAATAAACGCAGCGAGGGTGTGTTTTTTGCCTCGGTAACCTTCATCCGCAAGACCACTCAAGGAATAGGTGTGGTCGCTGCGGGACTGCTGCTGACCTATAGCGAGTTTCCAGAGGGTGTGACACCAGATCAGGTACCGGTATCTGTCGTCCATGATTTAGCAACCATTTATGTACCGGTGGTGATATTGCTTTGGTCGCTGATGATTCTGTGCATTTCCATGTATCAAGTTGATCGAACCAAGCATGAGGAAAACTTACAGACCTTGGGTCGAGGTTAATTGAAACGGCGGGTAATGCTTTAAATCGATCTGGTGAGGGCGGGCGCAGCGGGCGTTTCCATACGCTGCCAATTTACGATAATTATCGGTAAGCTCAAGGTGAGGACGAGAGAGAGGTGAACTAAAATGGCGTATAGAGACATGGTTTTACGCGCTGTCATGCATGGCGCTCTGCTGCTCGGATTTGTCGGTACACCGGCTGTTTGGGCGCTTGAGGTGGGTGATCGCGTCGATAATTTTCGCTTAATGGATCACAGCGGTGGTTCTAGCGAGCTTTACTATTTTGCGGATGTTAAGGCGGTTGCAGTGATGGCCCACAACAGTCGTTGTGCGCAAGCGGCTGGCACTGCCCAGGGTCTGCAGGCGTTGCAAAATGACTTGGCGGCGGACCACTTGCAAGTACTGCTCGTTAATTCGGATCTGCTGGACCGTCGCGACGATATTCTCGGCGCGGTTGCCGCTAACGCACTGCAGACCCCCGTATTGATGGATACTACTCAAATCATCGGTGAATCTCTGGGCCTGACCGCAGCAGGTGAGGTATTAGTTATTGACCCCAAAGGTTGGCGACTAGCGTATCGAGGTGACATAGGCGGTGCGCATCAGGCCATAGCACAACTTACGGGTGTGTCAGCATCCGATACATCACAATCTGCGGCGCCGGTTGGCGATGCCGCGAATTGCACGATTGATTATCCAGAAATTGCGGATCGGTCCCAGCACGCGAACATTTCTTATGCCGAAACCATCGCTCCGATGTTGGCGGAAAATTGCGTGAGCTGCCATAGAGAGGGCGGCATTGGGCCTTGGGCCATGAGCGACTACAATATGGTGCGGGGGTTCGCGCCTATGATTCGTGAGGTCGTGCGTACCCAGAGAATGCCGCCTTGGCATGCGGATCCTCATGTCGGCAGTTTTAGCAATAACCGCAGTCTGAGCGACGCAGAAATCAGAACACTGGTGCATTGGATTGAAGCGGGAGCGCCCAGAGGCGACGGCGCAGATTTACTCGCGGCCATGAAGCGTCACTGGCCACAGTGGGCGATGGGTGAACCTGATGTGATTATTGAGATTCCACCAGAGCAGGTGCCAGCGACCGGCGTTGTGGACTACAGGTACAAGATGGTACAAAACCCATTGACTGAGGACGCTTGGGTTAAGGCCGCAGAAATTATTCCAGGGGACCGAGCAGTATTGCATCATGTCATTACTACCTTCGGCGAACTGGAAACTGAGGGGCGGCGTGCTGGGCGTCTCAAGCGTGGTACGGGTGGCGGTTTAGGTGGTTATGTGCCCGGGGATGAAGGGGATCCCTTCCCGAGTAATACCGGTGTGCTGCTGCCAGCTAACGCCACAATCCAGTTCCAGATGCACTACACCACATCGGGTCGGGCAACTACTGATGTCTCACGAATTGGCCTCTATCTGCATAAAGATCAGCCCGAGCACGAACTGCAGTCTTTGATTTTGCTGAATCCGCGCATCAACATACCGGCTGGCGCCGATAACCACAGCGATGTTGCACAGCGGGTGATCGACAGAGATATATTGGTCTACAGTCTGCTGCCCCATGCGCATTATCGCGGCAAGGCCTCGGAATTTGTCGCCCACTATCCCGACGGGCGGGTGGAGAAGCTTCTGTCAGTACCGCGCTACGATTTCAACTGGCAAACCACTTATACCCTTGAGCAGCCGAAGCGTTTGCCTGCTGGCACTAGGATTGTGCATCGGACCTGGTGGGACAACTCAGCGCGCAATCCGGCGAACCCAGACGCTAATCGTACGGTGCCATGGGGTGAACAGTCTTTTGATGAAATGCTGTTTGGTGCTATTCGCTATCGGGATTTGGAGGAGCTTGGCCAAGCCGGACAGGCGGCTGGTCAGTAGTAGCGTAGCGTCTGCCCAACTATTTCCGATCTGCAGGGTAAGAGCTTAGGCTCTTACCCTGTTAGAGCGCTTACCAACTAGCGGCTTCGTTCAATACAAGATCAGCGGCTTCTTCCAATGCGGCTGTCCGTTCGGGCCAACTCTTACCGCCCGTATTCAGACCAACGGTGGTAACGCCTGCGTCGCGTGAGGCACGCAGACGAGCGCGAACCATATCTTCGGTGCCGATGAAATTGGTCAGCAACACCATCTCGTCCGGTACTCGAGCGATCGCCTGGTCGCGCTTTCCGTCTACCCAAAGACGTTGCACCGCCTTTGCATCATCCTCGTAGCCGGCACGGCAATAGGCGTCGTTATAGAAATTAGTCTGAGCCGACCCCATCGCTCCTAAGGTAAAAGCCATCGCCGGTTTACGCTCGGCAACCAATCTATCAACATCGTCGCTAATCTCGAAGTATCCTCCGATGTGGATATCAATATCTTTTAGGCTGCGTCCTGCTCGCTTGGCGCCTGCTTCAAGATCATCCAAAAACACGTGACTGGCCTCTGGCATGAAACATGTACCAAGCCAGCCGTCTGCAACCTCACCTGTCATTTGCAGCGACTTAGGTCCTAGTGTTGCCAGATATATGGGAAGGTTGGGGCGCGGAGGCTGAGACAGGCGAATCGGCTTGCCCTCGCCGCCGGGCCGCGGCAGCACATAGTGTTCACCATCGTATTGCAGCTTTTCACCGCCCAGCCCCAAACGCAGGATGTCCACGCATTCGCGTAGGCGCGAGAGTGGTTTGGCGAATTTGGCGCCATGTAAGCCTTCGACAACTTGGGGTCCGCTCACCCCTAAACCAAGATTGAAGCGGCCTTTCGACACCGTGTCTAGGCTTTGGGCGGTCATTGCGATCATTGATGGTACCCGCGAACTGATCTGCATTATCCCAGTACCCAAGCGCAGGTTCTCGGTCTTCGCGGCTAAATAGGCGAGGGGCACAATGGCATCCATACCCCAAGCTTCAGCAGACCAGGCCTCATGAACCCCCATGCGGTCAGCCGCCTGAGTGTATTCAACTAATTGATCCCACTCTTCGCCGTTGTAGTAAGCGGAACCGATCGAAATTGATATGCGCAAGATACTCTCCCTGGTACGTTAACTGGTGACGCAACATCGCGTGTACAAGGTCCTTTGTCAACGGTTGCCAGAGTGCCTAGAATCAGAGGTTGAATTACAACCTATGTTCACAGGAGGGGATCTAGTGGCAGCATTAAAGATGGGTGCTCGGTTAAAGAGCACAGTGTGTGAGGGCGAGATCATGGTGGTCATCGCGCCGGATGCAGAACTGGAAATGACTTGCGGTGGCGCTGCCATGGTAGATGCAGGAGAGGCGGTTACGCCAAGTGGCGAAGTTCATCCGGATCACGCAGTAGGTGTTGCTATGGGCAAGCGCTACATTGACGAGGCGGAGACTCTAGAAGTTCTGTGTGTCAAAAGTGGTGACGGTAGTTTGGCCGCTAACGGTGCGCTATTGCTGCAGAAGGATACGAAAAAGCTTCCCAAAACTGATTAGGCGTAGCCATGAACGTAATGATGTTACTGGAAATGGCCAGTGCGGCCTTTCCCGAGCGCCCGGCATTTACCGACGGCAGCACTGGTGCCAGTTTCACCTACCAGCAGTTATTTGACGCCGCGCGGCAAAGGGCTGACAGCATCCGCAACAGTGGCGCTGAACGCTTAGTGAAACTCGATGTCAGTAACCTTGGGACACCGCTGAGTTTGTTTGCCAGCGCCTGGGCTGGTGTGCCCTATGTGCCGTTAAATTACCGGCTTACGGATGGTGAGATTCAAGCGCTATTAGCTCGGGTTACACCGGCGTATCTGGTGACCGAAGATTCACGACTGAGTGCCTTGGGTGCGGTCGCCGATGTGCAGGCCGTCAGTACTGGGAGTTTTTTGGATGACGCCCAGCATACCAATGCAACTGCCGAACCTTGGGCCATGGATCCTGAAGAAATAGCAGTATTGCTGTTTACTAGCGGCACTACTGGCGAGCCCAAGGCCGCGGTATTACGGCACAAGCATTTAGTTTCTTACATTCTAGGCTCAGTCGAGTTTGCTGGGGCCACCGAAGAAGATGTCGCGCTGGTATGCGTGCCGCCTTATCACATTGCCGGTATTGCCGCGATTATGAGCTCGGTGTATTCGGGGCGGCACGTAGTGCAGCTACCCAATTTCAGCGCCGAGGCGTGGATCGATCTGGCGCGCAAGCATAAGGTCAGCACTGCGTTTGTTGTGCCAACGATGCTCGCACGGATTGTGGAAAGCCTAGAGGCTGAGGGTGCAGAAGATGCGGGCTTACCCCATTTGGCGAGCCTTTCATACGGCGGTGGCAAGATGCCGTTAAGCGTTATCGAAAAAGCCATGACCCTGTTCCCGAATACAGATTTTTCCAACGCCTATGGTCTTACCGAGACCAGTTCTACAATCTGTGTACTGGGCCCAGAAGAGCACCGTACAGCCGCCGCAGCAACCTCGGAACAAGAGCGTCGACGGCTAGTGTCGGTAGGCCAACCGTTGCCGGGAGTAGAGATCGAAATTCGTGATGAAGACGGTCAGCAAGTTCCTGCAGGCGAACGCGGTGAAATTTATGTGCGTGGCGAACAAGTCTCAGGCGAGTACGAGGGTCGAGGGTCGGTCACTGATAGCGAGGGCTGGTTTCCGACGCGCGACGCCGGCAGCATGGATGCGGACGGCTATCTATTTCTCGAGGGTCGTGCGGATGATGTGATTGTACGCGGTGGCGAAAATCTCTCGCCGGGCGAAATTGAAGACGTCATGTTGACGCATCCAGCGGTGGTTGATGTGGCGGTAGTGGGCGTGCCCAGCGAGCAGTGGGGCGAAGCCGTGGCTGCGGCAGTGGTTGCCAAAGCCGGTACGACCATCGACACCGCAGAACTGCAAGACTACGTTAAAGAACGGTTACGCAGTTCACGGGTGCCTGAATTGGTACAGGTCTGGTCCGAACTACCCTATAACGAGACCGGAAAGTTACTGCGCCGAGTTGTGCGTACTGACCTAGCGGCAGCGCAGTCTTAGTCGACCTTGTTGATCAGGCCAAGCCTAAGCGCTTGTTCTGCAGTTAGGGTTTGGCCCGTCAGCGCGAGCTTGGCCGTGGCTTGGCGGCCGATTCTACGGCTGATGCTGACAGTGCCGCCGGCGCCGGGGATCAGGCCCAGAGCAACTTCGGGTAGGCGGAAATAGGCATCTTTGTGAGCGCGTATATGGGCGCAAAAAGCCGGCAGCTCAATGCCCGCGCCGATACAGGCACCTTGAACTTCGACCGTTACCCGATCGCTGATTCTGCTTAACAGTAGTGCCGGGCTGCGCGTAGTGCGGGCGATGTGTGCGACCCCTGCATCCGTTACCGAGCCAAATTCGGTTAAATCACCGCCAGCACTGAACGAGGCTCCCTGTCCGCGCAGAATGACCCGGCGAATGCTCGAGTCGGCCACAGCGAGTTGCAATGCCGCAGATAGCTCGTCGCGCATTTGTTCGTTATAGGCGTTGTGTTGCCCAGGCCGATTCAGTGAGATCAGTAATTCGTTATCCGCTCGCTCTATCAGTACCACGGGATCACTGCTCGGCGGGTGAGGGTGTTTAGACTGGGACGCCAACCAAGAGCGAAATCCGTCACTGGACTGAAGTAAACCATAGGCCATGGACTCGGCGGTCAGTGCCTGTTCGACGGTCAAACTCTGGCTTTGCCGCAACAGATGACACAGGGTTGTTGCTGCCACAGGTTGATCGTGAATACTCTGCAGTAGCTGTTCCAGCTCCGCTGCGGTTGCCACGCAATCGAAATGGGACAAAATAGGATTGGCTGGATGGGAGACAGAATCTGTGTGCAACGCGATTAACGGACAATTAGGTAACAGCGTCAGATCCAAGGGGTTTTGCAGAGTACGCGTATCCACAATCACGCAATCCTGTCCGTGCCCGACACTCAATTCTTCGGAGCGTAGAGCTGACGTAAGGGTTTGCTGCAGCTCCTTGGGAGAATAGATTTTGGCTGATGCGTCCATAGCTCGATGCCTCTCAGATATACGCAGTATACCTGTCCGCGATTTCAATGAATGCGC
>CAJXAC010000030.1 GCA_913050035.1 uncultured Gammaproteobacteria bacterium
TCTATGAGTTGGCACAATTAAGATCCGATCCCTGAGGCTCATAGTCTCTCGATAACCCGGCGCACGAAGCTCTGAATTTTTTATAACCTTTCTAATCGCTCTGCTGTGATAATTAGACTAGGTTCCCGTGTTTTTTTTCGCACTACTTTCTTAGTCGGTGCGTAGTTTTATTTTGGTGTTTGTAATCAGCAGAATCCCCTCTCTGATTCAGGCGTTGCTGCTTTTGTGTGCAACGGGGGCGCTGGCTATTGATACTATCAATAGCTGCGCGTTGTCCATGTCCATTAGGATAGCGACTGATTTAAAGCATAAGTGCGCGGGCAGAACGCGTAGCCTGAAGCTAAACAGTCTGGATTAAATTGGGGGAGTTTAATGTCACAAGATGCGTTAGCGACTAAAAGTGGTGCACAGCGCCTTGCGGGCAAGGTGGCTGTTGTAGTTGGTGCGGGGCAATCTGAGGGTTCTGGGCCAGACGATGAAACCATAGGTAATGGTCGGGCTGTTGCAATGCTTTTTGCCCGTGAGGGCGCGCAAGTATTTGCTGTAGATCGTGACCCAGTCTCTTTGCAGAAAACCCAAGAACTTATTGTCAGTGCAGGGGGTTCAGTGCAGACATTGGTCGCCGATATCACCGACGAAGAACAAGTGAAAGAATTAGCCCCTGCCTGTCTGGATTCCTTTGGATCCATCGATATTCTGCACAATAATGTCGGCATCGGTACTGGGGATGGCAGTGTTAATCGTTTAGAGCGCGAGGTCTGGGAACAGATATTCAATGTCAATGTCACGGGCATGTATCTGACGTGTAAGCACGTTATACCTACGTTACGCGCCAACGGTGGTGGTGCTATTGTGAACGTGTCCTCCATTGCTGCAGTGGCTACCACACCTCTTGCCGCGTATAAGAGCTCCAAAGCCGCTGTAAACGCGCTGACACAGAACTTAGCTGCTGCGAATTTTGGGCACGGAATCCGAGTTAATGCGGTAATGCCAGGGCTTATGGACACCCCTATGGCCATTGGTAGTCATAGTACTGCCCTAGATATTGATCCTGATCGCTTGCGCAGCAAGAGAAACAACTTGGTGCCTCTGGGCAAGCAACAGGGCACCGGTTGGGATACCGCATACGCCGCGCTGTTCTTAGCTTCGGACGAAGCGCGCTTTATCACAGGTGTATTGCTTGCCGTTGACGGTGGACAAACCGCAAGGGTTGGCTAATGCCTTGATAATTTAGATTAGCATCTCCGGTAAATGGAAAATTATTTGTAATTCAGGTTAACTCCTGCAAACAAGGTTGAGCTTTACTCATCGACGCTTGGCCGGAGAAAAAGTTTAGAGCCGTAACAATAAGGCTGATCAAGGAGGAATCATGGCTGAGGTTTCCATCGAGCAAGAAAACTGGCACGCCACTGCTTGCAATCTATGCTACGCCAATTGTGGAATCTTGGTGAAAACTGACAATGACAGCAAGTCCATTGTCAAAGTTAAGGGTGATAAAGAGCACCCCGCTTCCAGAGGCTATATTTGCAACAAGGCGGCTCAGATCAACTATTACCAGAATAGCAAGGATAGATTGTCCGCTCCTTTAAGACGCAGCCCAGATGGTCTTTATGAAGAAATTAGTTGGGACGTGGCAATAAGCGAGATAGCTGCAAAAATGGCAGCTATTCGAGATGAGCACGGGGGCGACAAGATCTTCCGCTACGGCGGCGGTGGGCAAGGTAATCATCTTGGTGGAAGCTACTTTAGCTCTGTCTCTAAAGCACTTGATATGCGTTACCAAAGTAACGCGCTGGCTCAAGAGAAAACAGGGTACGCATGGATGATGGGGCGGATGTTCGGAACCAATGTGCATGGAGAAATGGAGCACACTCAATGTCTGTTTATTGTTGGGAAAAACCCTTGGCAGTCGAACAGTATTCAGCGGGCGAGAGTCCTTCTAAAAGAGATTTCAAAAGCGCCGGACAGAACCTTAATCGTAGTTGATCCGCGCCGGACGGAAAGTGCAGAGCTGGCTGATATTCATTTAGCTGTGAAGCCTGGTCGAGATGCCTGGGCTCTCTCAGCGATGATCGCTCACGTGATTCAACAGAACCTGATACCAATGGAATGGCTAAACGAACATGTCGTGGGTCTGGACCGCGTCATAAGCAGATTTAGCGGTATTGATGTTGAGGCTTACTCAAAGTTTGCAGGCCTGGACCCGTGCGATGTTCGAGCTGCGGCAAACGCGATAGCTACGTCGGACAGTAGCGCCTATTACGAAGATCTAGGCGTGCAAATGGCGCCGCACTCGACTCTATTGAGTTATTTAAACTTACTCATGATGACGATAACGGGCCACTTTGGTAAACCGAACACGCTAGCACCGCTGCAGTCGCTTATTGGCCAGTTCTTTGGAGTTCATGATATTGGTGTGGCCGATGATTTGGGGTACGAGGGTGGCGGCAGGTTATCGCCGGTTGTGGGAGCGCGTATCGTTGGAGGACTCGTGCCTTGCAATGTTATCCCGGAAGAAATCCTTACAGATCATCCAAATCGCTACCGTGCGCTTTGGGTAGAGAGCGGCAATCCGTGTCACTCTTTGGCGGACTCGCAAAGCTGGCGTCAGGCGATGCGTCGCTTGGATTTGTCTGTGGTAATCGATGTATCCATGACTGAAACTGCTCGTGAGGCTGATTATGTCCTGCCTGCCTCGAGTCAGTATGAAAAGTGGGAATCAACTTTTTTCAATTTTGAATATCCAAACAACTATCATCATTTGCGAGCGCCTGTCTGTAAGCCTTTGGAGGGTACTCTGCCTGAGCCAGAGATCCATGCGCGGCTTTTAGAAGCACTTGAGCCTTTTGATCTTAGGGAAATCGAACCACTAAAAGCGGCTGCTCAGGCAGGTTTGGAAACGTTCAGCTCGGCGATGTTTGAGGCTATGACTGCGAACCCGCACTGGGGGCCATATCTGCAATATGTGGTTTATCGGACACTAGGCCCGGCACTTCCA
Source organism: uncultured Gammaproteobacteria bacterium (assembly GCA_913050035.1). GTDB lineage: Bacteria > Pseudomonadota > Gammaproteobacteria > Pseudomonadales > Azotimanducaceae > UBA4421. The sequence continues at coordinate 2,999 of CAJXAC010000030.1, forward strand.
GTAGGTTCTGAGTCATGCTCCGGCTATTGGCTGTTGGCGCAACGATTTGCGGCGGAGAATCCCGAAGCTGTGACAAGAGCTGGTTTTACGGGGCAGGGGCTAGAACTCGGAAATAACCTATTTGAAGGAATTATTAACGCGCGTTCGGGAGTGGTTTTTTCGATAAGCGACATTGGAGATTGTTTTCTTGAACTGGGATTCGCCGACAAGAAAATACGGCTTGCAGTTGGTGAAATGCTGGATGAAGTTGAGACCTTAAAGTCGCTAGAAGATTTGATCCCCATCGATCCTGAACTGCCTTTATTGTTGGCTGCCGGGGAACGGCGTGCTTACACTGCAAATACAATCGTTCGTGATCCTAGCTGGATCAAGAAAGACACAGTCACCGCGTTGTCCATAAACTCTTTGGACGCTAAAGCTTGCGGAGCCAGCGATGGCGAGGAAGTCAGGCTTATAACAAAAGCGGGGTCTGTGATCGTACCCATCTCAATTGACGACCGTATGATGCAGGGAACACTGTCGTTGCCAAACGGACTTGGTCTGCTTTATCCAGACAGTGAAGGCCGTGACGTCGCGACTGGCGTTTCTCCTAATGAATTGACCACTACTGACTTGAGGGACAAATTCCTTGGTACTCCGCTTCATAAGCATGTACCCGCGCGCATTGAAGCCATTGCCAAAGCCCCTTAGTTTGGAACTTGCCTCTTGACTAAAAAACGCTGCGTAATGGTGATGTACGACACTCTTTGTCGTCACTTTATTCCGTCGTACGGAAACGATTGGGTGAAGGCGCCTAACTTTGAGCGGCTTGCGAAAAGGTCTGTTCAATTCGACAACTTTTATGTTGGTTCTATGCCCTGTATGCCCGCACGTCGAGAAATGCATACTGGCCGTTACAACTTCCTGCACCGGTCTTGGGGCCCTTTAGAGCCTTTCGATGATTCCATGCCGGAGATACTCGATATGCATGGTATTCATTCGCATAAAGTCACCGACCACCAGCACTATTGGGAAGACGGTGGTGCTACTTATCATCAGCGGTACACCACGTTCGATCTCGTGCGTGGGCAGGAGGGAGATAAATGGATTGGTGATGTGGAAAAGTTGAGAGACCCCAGTTTCGGCTCAGACCGCTGGCCGGAGCATCAGCGGTTATCGATTCAGAAGCAAGATATGATTAACCGCGAGCACATGGTTACATCGGATTTGCAGCCCCAACATATTACTTTTGATCTTGGTCTGCAGTTTATCGAGCGAAACAAAGATGCTGATCGTTGGTTCTTACAGATTGAGACCTTTGATCCCCATGAGCCTTTCTTTTCGCAAAAAGAGTTCCAAGATCTCTATCCACATGAATACTTAGGTCCACCTTTTGACTGGCCGCCCTACCGAGAAATCAGAGAAGATAGGCAAACGGTCGATCATATCCGCTATTTATATGCCTCTCTCGTGTCTTTTTGTGATCAGCAGCTAGGTCGAGTGCTTGATGTTTTTGACAGGTACAATTTATGGGAAGACACGCTTCTGTTGGTGAATACGGATCATGGTTTTTTGATGGGAGAACATGACTGGTGGGCAAAAGTGGTTGCCCCATTTTTTCAAGAAGTAGCTCACATACCGTTTTGGGCTTACGACCCTCGGGCACCAGAAATAGTCAATCAATCAAGAGAGTCGCTTGCGCAAACGATTGATTTGGCCCCAACCATTTTGGATTTCTTTGACATTCCGATTCCTAAGGATATGCAGGGAAAGCCTCTATTCGATGCAATGGCTTCGGATCAGTCGCCGCGGGCGGCATCGCTCTATGGGGTCATGGGTGGACAGGTCAACGTTACAGATGGGCGATACGTCTACATGCGAGGCAACGTCACGGAGGATAACGGCCCTTTGTTTGAATATACGCTTATGCCGACGCACATGCGTAGCCGGTTTACACCGGCAGAGTTGCAAGAGTGGGAGCGCTGGCAAGGCTTTTCATTTTTGAAGGGCTGCAAAGTAATGCGTATCCCTGCGCGCACGCCTCGAGCTTTCTTATCCAATGATACGCCACAGGGCTCGGGTCGTAGGGCCACTCTACTATTTGACCTTGCGGTAGATCCCGAACAACTCGAACCTTTGAAGTCTTCGGAAATCGAGGTTCGTATGATAGAGCTGATGATACGAGAAATGGCTATCAATGAGTGCCCCTCCGAGCAGTATCAGCGCTTAGGATTGCCGGAGCCCGATGTATCCGAGGGAAACGGCGGTAAATTAGAGATAAAAATGCCGACCGTTGAGGCTGTCCAAGCTGCCTGTCTGCTCGGCACTGAACACGGTGGAAAAGAGGCCAGCGAAAACCGAGGTGGTGGGTGGCCGAAGATGCCTTTTCCCGGCACGGTTGAGCTTGCGGAGGCCAAAGCTACCCCTGGGCTGTTGCCAGAATCGATAGGACTGCTTGAACAGTATCAAGAAGACTCCTAGCCACAAAAGACTATGCTAGTTTGGATTTCGCGGCTGATACCAAATTGGGGAGGACCAAGCCCGTTCCTGATGAACGGGTTGTAAATCTGGGTTCGGGCTTACACCCAAACGTATTGCATCCCAGGTAGACCATCGGCAACTCGGATTCTCTAATACTCGAGCGTAATAAAATGCGTGCTGGTTCGGTTGGTAATTCGGATCCGTCCAGCCTGCTTGAAGCTCTACGGCGCCTTTGTCGTGGCTAATCGAGCAATTGGCAAGATCTACACTGGCGCCATTATCGGCGCAGCGGTGGGTGGTCGGATCCGGTTTAATGCCGTCTGCACAGGCTACATCGAAGACGATTTCCTTGGCCTCACCGTTTTCAACCCAGCCTTTGATGATCTGGGCTCTTTGCAGCGGTGCGCTTTTTGGGTCCCGAGCAGCCCATACGAAAAAAGTAGGTGGGTTTTGGCTAGGTGCCTCAAGCATGCCGCCCATTGGTACGCCGTTGGTATAGGCCACAGCTACTGGATCTAATGCTTTAGCTACATCCTTTGGTAACTGGCTGCCCCCAAAAAACCGAACTCTAATTCGCGGACCCGAGGTGGCGAAGGTTTCGCGTCTCCGCATCGACGAGAATAGCGAGGATCTGGTGTTGTCTTCGGCCCACACGCCTGCAAGCCCACCGGTTCCATGGGTGGCTTGGCGAGGGGTGAAGAAATCGTCCCAAGATGATTTTAGATTTTCGTAGTCCGGATAGACAGAGCCTCTCGCCACTGGGGTGTTAGCCCCTGATGTAAAGTAGTTACTTTCGGAAAATGGAGCTGCGGCCACGTGGGTATCACTGGCACCTATTGCACCGAGCTGATAAGGGTTAAAGCCATCGTTATCTTGCATTTGCAGCCCAGTTAAAAGCGCGTCGCGGTAGTAGCCTCCCCGAAAAACCGAGATCGGATCTCTGTTGTTTTCCCTGTCTAAATAATATTGCACGATCTGAAAGTTGGCCCACTCGTCATTGGGCGAGAGCAAAGGGTGAGTTTCTGAGGTGCCTTTTTGCTGGGTTATTTCAGCAATAGGCTCGTTGCGCATCCGCTTCTCCGCGTACTCTCTATTAATGGGCTGCCCTTCAAAAGTGGTGGTTTGAAACGCGAGCCCATCGCTTTGATTCATATTGTGTGGGATTGCCAAAGAATCGATCCCGTCTGCGCGGAGTGTCTCCATCCAATCCCACAGATCCTCCGGGTTATCGGAGTCATTCGAACTAAAGGGACGGTAGGGCACTTCGCTACCGGCAAAAACAACGTTCCTGTGCAGATGTCTCGATCCAGGGGAGAGCGTGTATTCGTAACCAATAAAGGTGGTAAATGTTCCCGGATCATTATGACGCTCGGCCGCCTCAATGATTCTCTCCCAGGTGTACTTCCAGACCCGCTCTCCCATAAATTCAGGAGTACCGCCGCGCACGAGACTCCTGGCGTTTCTTATTATTTGGCCGATAGATTGCCACTCTTTGCCTTCGGGATCTGGAACAAGCCCGCGCGCGTCTGGGTGACCGTAAAAAGGTGCCTCAGTGTCGATCTGGGCCGCAAACACACCTAAGAATATCGCATGATCACTGACCATTAGAAAATCTAAAGGGGGGCCGTCTAATCGTAATTGAGCACCAGAGGGGTGAGGTAATGTTTCACCTTTTGCATAACGATAGGCGTCGTCTGGGGTGCTTCTCACATTCATGTTGAACGCATCGAAAGAGAACAATGTGTGTACGTGGGTATCGCCAAAGTAGGCGTGGCGCACGGGCGTTGCAGCGAAGGTCGGGTGTGAAATCAGCAGTACTAAGATGCAGAGAAATGGCTGCAGTAGAGAGGCGGACGTCCTAGCGTTGTTCGTATTCATACCACTCCTAAGTTTAAAAAATTGCGCTCTCGCTGAGAGTGTTTTGCTAACGAGTAAAATGGTTTCGATGCAAAAGCGGACTCGACGCGAGATCTGTATGCACTCATTTTTTGATTTAATATCGGTCCGATCTTCCTAAAAATAGTAAATACAAACTCACTGTTTCACAAACCGATAGAGTTGATTTGCTTAGGGATGAGTTGAACGGGGCTTTGGTTTTTTCGCTATGATGAAACTTCGAGGTGGCGGTTTGCTGAGTTGTAATGAAGGCCATCTGATTGATCCTGTCACTTTAGAGGTATGTGCATGAGTACTAAGCGTGAGGAAGCAGCGCGCCGCCGCGTACTTGCCAACGTAGCGGATCTCGGGCTTAACGAAAATTTGCTGGAGCTGGAGACCCAGGGGTTTACCGTGCTGAAGCAGGCTCTAACGCCAGATCAGGTAGAGCGTGCAAAGAGCGCGATATTGGAGCGAGTTCAGAGGCAAACCGGCTCCGCAGTTGATCCGGAAAAAGCCTGTGCTGACGACTATCGCGGTATGCACTATCAGCATTATCTGATATTCGAGGATCCGGTTTTTCAAGAGATTCTCCTGCAAGAAAGGTCGCTCGCCCTGATGCATTATCTTCTCGGTGAGAGTTGCGTGTTGTCCTCAATGGGCAGTCACTTCCGAGGCCCAGGTGGCTTGCCACTGGCAATACATGCTGATGGTAGTTCTGTAGGTATGACCGAGACCTCTCTGGTGGCAAATTGTAATTATGCGCTAACGCCATATAGCGCAGAAAACGGGGCTCTTGTTTTGGTCCCCGGCAGCCATCGAAGAAATCGTCCGCCAACTGCGCGGGAGAACTGGCGCTCTGGCGAACGGTCGATATTCGACGTGATGAAAGAGCAACCAAGCGCGGAGGAGCTTGACGCGATGACTTGGACGCCCCCAAGCGGTGCCGTAACCATGGATATTGCAGTGGGAGATGCAGTGATCTGGCACGGTAATACATGGCATGGCGGATGGCGGCGCGATGCTCTGGGCACTCGCATCAATTTGGCAGCCTATTTTTGTCGGTCGCATATCGCGACCCAAGAGCGTCGCGGGGACGATCGCTATCCTGAGGTATTCCGGCGCTACAATGACGATCCTCGATTCGCCCAACTAATGGGTGAGAGGGTTTTTAATGGTTGGCGAGAAGAGGGGCCGGACTTCACCGATGCCAAGAGTAATCCGGTTGGTATTTTCGATTAGCCCCACTGTTGATGCGGCTATCGTCATGGCGGCGGCCGTGATCCATGAGTCTTATGGCTGTTGCCTGCTAACGTAGCCCTGGGGCTTGTCCCATTTAGATTTGCCTGGCTTGAAGTTCGCTCACGATGGCCTCGTGCTTTTCTTTGGAGAGGGGATAACTGCGCAGTGCCAAATATGCGACAAGTGTTGGCACAGCAAACCCGATGGTATACGTCAAAAGTAGGCCATCCAGCGCTTCTGCTGAATTACTACCGCCAGGTTGAAAGCCGAAGGCCAGTTCCAGAATTGTGAAACTAATACCCACGCCTAGGGCTGCGCCTACTTTGTCGGTTGTAGTTAGCAGAGCGAAGAACAATCCAGGGCGTTTTTTGCCGTTTGTCAATTCGTCTTCGTCGGTTAGGTCGGCCATCATAGAGCGCAATAGCATTGGTGGAGCGCCAAATGCCATGCCAAAGCTAATGGTGAAAATCCAGAGCACCGCAACGTTGCCCGCCTCGGCAAAAGGGATCAGCGCGAGATTGATGATCACAACATAGGCGAGAGCAGATTTTAGTGCATTGTCTTTACCGTATTTGTAGGCGGCCTTCATCCAAAATGGCATCGCGATAAAGCTAGAGAGGAAATAGAACAGGAGCGCAATGCTCGCATGGGAGGGCAGATCGAAGTAGGTTGCTGCTATAAAGATATACAGCGCCCCGGACACAGACATTCCAAGACCCCTTGAAAAATCGGCGATGAGCAGGCGCAGCATACTGCCGTTTTTGAAAATTACGCCAAGCGCTTGACGCCACTCGATGCTTGGTTCGCTGTTTGATTTGTTATCAGGCACAGAATAGAGGAGAGGAAGTACCAGAATTGGGAAGCCTATTAAGCAAAACCAGCCCATGCTGGCCACTTTGATGCCTTGCTCAGAGCTGCCCGTGAGTTCTAGAAATGCAGGAATTGCCAGCACGATTGTCATGCCGGCGATAACATAGATCTCGCGCCATCCAAAGAGTCGAGATCGAGCGTCATAGCTGGTTGACAGTTCCGCCCCCCATGAGAGATGGGAAATGGTCAGCATCGTGTAACCGACGTATAAAACCAGCAACCAAAACGCTAAGTAGAGTGGGGTAACCGCCTCAGGATCTGGCATAAAAACCATCCATATAGCGAGCATCAGTACCGGTATTGACAAAGCGACCCAGTGTTTACGGCGGCCCCAGCGTGATTCGAAACGATCGATTACAAGGCCCATTATGGGGTCAGTGATTAGGTCCCAGATGCGCGCAAGGGTGAAAATCAGTCCCACGGTTGCTAGAGATAACCCCAAGCCCTCGGAATAGAAGCGCGGAAGATATACCGCTACTGGCATACCCATTGCGGCCATTGGCATCGCGATGCCGGAATAGGCTGATAGCTCCCAAGTTTTAAGTGGCCGCTCGAGTGCTCTGTTGTCTGTATCTGCCATAGCCGTAAATTGCCCCCTATGAAGCTCCAAAATACCCTGTTATCTCTAGAATTTCTAAAAGATATGTTTGGGTGAGTGGTGGCGTGCTTGATGTGCTTGGACTACTTGCTCACTAGACGCTCCGGCGATACCGCACTAATGTAGAACGTTGCGGTGACAAGGGAGCGGTTGTCTCTGCAGCTCAGATATTGTTCGGGATGATTCGTAGTGCTGATAGCAATAGGAGGGGAAGATGAGAGTCGGACGTTTTACGGGCTTTGAGGTTTCGCTGCGAGAGCCGGGTATCGCTTGGATTCAGTTCAATACGCCGGAGCGGTTAAATGGCCTTACCCACGCCATTAAACGAGATTTGATCGAAACCATTACCCAGGCGCAGATGGACAATGCTGTCCGTGTGCTTGTCTTTACCGGCAGCGGGCGTGCATTTTGTGCAGGCGATGATATCTCCGGTCAGGGTAAGGCGATTCCTGGAGAACCACTCATGCCACCGATTCCGCCAGGTCATGACTCCGACATTGGTACGTATGAGGGTCTTCGGCATTTGTCTCAGACCCTGAATTTGGCGATCCGAAATTGCGACAAGATTGCGATTGCGGCACTCAACGGTGTGGCCATTCAAACCGGGATGACCATGGCTCTCGCATGCGATTTCAGAGTCGCCGCAAAATCTGCCAAGTTGGGCAGCGCGACTCTGCGATTTGGGCTGCTGCCAGACGAGGGTGGACAATATCTTTGTGTCCAACTGATGGGCGTAGCAAAAAGCATGGACTTTTTTGTCAACAAACGGATTGTTGATGCAGAAAAAGCGTTGGAGTTGGGCCTACTGCATGAGGTGGTAGACGACGCAGAGCTAGAATCCCGGGTAATGGCTATGGCGACGGATATCGCGAATGGTCCCCAGGTTGCGCAACGGCTGCTAAAGCGCTCGGTATACAATGCGGCTGACATGATTTTCGAACAATCATTAGACGAAATCGCTGCTAAGACGGCGATATCAGATCATCATGAAGACGCCCGGGAGGGCGCACTGGCGTTTAAAGAGAAACGACCAGCGCACTTTAACCGATGGCTCGAGGGTGATGCATAGTGGCGCAGGGGATAAGCACTTTGACCCCAGGGTTGCTGATCACTGGCACATTTTCTGATCTTTGATCAACACTCTTAACCGTATCCCCTGCAGCGATGCGCAGGTTAACCTGTCAGCTCGATAACGGGTGGGTGTTGGATTTAACTGTGGCAACAGTCTTTAGGAGATGGGGATGACGTATCTCAGCGCTTAACAAAAACAAACCAGATAACTCCCATGACCTCACTCAGGGGTCCGAGTCTAGGCATTTGATGAGGCTTACGGGCTTTATGGTGCTTGGTTTGGTGTCGGTCATGAGTGCCAACCTGATAGAAACAGTCTACATCAGCCTTATTGGTACCGAACAACTTGCGGCCTTAGGTTTTACATTTCCAATAGTCATGCTGTTGCAGAGCTTAACCATGGGTTTGGCTGTTGGCGCCTCTTCTGTAGTAGCTAGGCGAGTTGGTGCCGCACACATGGATCAGGCGAAGATTATTATTAGCCACAGTCTGGTGATCACTGTATTAATCGTTGGGGTTCTGATTGTCCTAGTGCGGCCTAATCTGCAGAGCATATTTGGTCTTTTGGGCGCGCAGGCACAAGCCCAGGCTCTGGCTGTTGAGTATATGGAGATCTGGTTCTTGGGTTTGCCGTTTTTCGCAGTTGCCATGGTAGGTTCGTCGCTGATGCGGGCTATGGGTGATGTCGCGACTCCTGGATACCTAATGACTCTAGGGGCGGGGCTACAGATCGTCCTTGGCCCAATCTTTATTTTTGGTGTGCAAGACTACGCTGGCTTTGGCTTGGCCGGAGCAGCTATGGCCTTCGTGCTAGCGCGTATCATCGGCTTTTTCTTTTACGGCTACTGTTTGCATCGAGATCGGGTCCTAGTTTTTTCCGCCGAGGGGATGTTGGGATCCACTAAAGAAATTTTTCATGTTGGTTTGCCGGCCATTGTTGGCAATCTTATTGGTCCCGCGACAATGACGTTCATTACCCGCTTAGTTGCCGAATATGGATCTCCGGTGGTTGCCGGGTTCAGCTTGGCTGCGCGGATAGAAACTATGCTGGCCATGGTAATTTGGGCGCTTTCAATGAGCGTTGCGCCCTTTGTCGGTCAAAACTGGGGCGCAGGAAAACGTGATCGTGTGCGCCGTGCGGTATTTTTAGGCCATGGCTTTGCGCTTGGATGGGGCATATTCGCCTATCTTACTCTTTATGCGTTATCGCCAATCGCGATTGGCCTAGCAACGGATGATGAATCTGTTGCTAATGCAGCGCGCACTTATTTACTGATAGTCCCACTGGGCATGGGGCTTATGGGTGTCTGCGCAAATGCCTGGAATAGCTTTAATGCGCTCGGGCGCCCCATGCCGCCGCTGCTAATGTCGGCAGTACAAATGCTATGTCTGACGATTCCGCTGGCTATTCTGGGCAACAATTTGTTTGGTTTCGCCGGGATCTTTATTGGTGGTTTAGTATCGCAATTGGCCATCGCGCTGGCCGCATTTGTCTGGCTGCAAAGAAGTATTCAAGGCGAGTCGAAGGCGCCAAGCTACGCAACTAGTGATTAGCTAGACCACGCTGAGAGTCGAGCTAAAGCGAAAATTACTGTATTTATTCCTATCGAAACCTTTTGCTAAAGTTAAAGCCATAGCTTTAAACAGGTAAAAGCCATGCAAGATCCGACGCCAAAGCGCTATACAGACACGCTCGCGCCTGCAGCAGTATCAGATGAACTTCTGCCGGTGATTGAAGGCCTAGGTCTTCTGGACAATTGCAGGGAACTGGCGGACAGAGGTTGGACGGTTGTAGAGAATGTGGGGACTGCAGAGTTTACTGCAGCTTTGCGAGCCACGATTCTAAAGCTTAGTTCGAAAGGCGGCGCCAATATGCTGCTTAGTAAAGATAAGGTATTTGCCGAGGCGGTCCTGCAACCTGAGCTGTTGGCGCTTGCTGAATTTTCTGTTGGCCGCGGTTTTTTGCTTAGTCAGGTCGCGGCCAGCGTCCGTGATAAAGGTTCACCCTGTATAGGACTGCATGCTGACCACAACTGGCTGCCGGCGCCGTTTCCCGAGCACAATATGTTGTTGACGGCATGTTGGACCTGTGACGAATACTCCGAGGACGGTGGTGCAACACTGATTGTTCCGGGCAGCGGGGCTCAGCGACGGCATCCCAATCAACAGGAATGTGCGGAAATGCAGGGGGCGATCGCGGTGGAATGTCCGGCGGGTTCCGTAGTCCTTTGGGACGGCAACGTTTGGCATTCTAATTACCCGCGGGTTATTGATGGGCAGCGGGTTGTCTGCCATATCACGTACAGCCGTCTGATGATGCGACCGGTAGAAAACTATGCGCTTGCAAAAACAGAGCTAACGGAGCTCTATGGTAAACGCATGGCGCAATTGCTGGGTGATGATGATTTTCTCGACAGTCCCAACGGCGCAGATTATTCGAAGTTGATTCAAACCTTTAATAATGCGAAACGGTGAAACGAGTCCTCACCGCAAACGCTGGAAACGCTTTGGTGAACGGGATAAAGCCCACACCCACGGTTTGCGGCGCTAAGCCAAATTCACTGCTCTGTTTGAGGCAGCAAATAACTCCGGTCACATTCTCTATCTTTGGGCTGAGTCGTCTTATGTTAGGTCTTGAGTTGTTAGGAGCGGTAGTTTGGGTTTAAGGCAAATCCAGGAACTGAGTGCTGCGAGTACTTCTAAGGATAGATTAGGGCTATTTGTTCATTTCTTTCTCTTTGTTCTGGCTGCTGCCTACTATGCCTATCAACAAGTAACGGTTGGGGATGCGGGGCCACTCATTTTTCTCCTGTTGGGGATCGTCGTTCTCGTGCCGCTGGAGCGGCTAATGCCCCGACATCGTCAAAACACTTTTCGTCGCGGGTTGCTTGTCGATTTGGTCCACGTAATGGTTACCGGCTTGCTATCTTTTTTGCCGATCATGTTGATATTTCCTCTATTAGATCCGATTCGTATGCAGTCGCTTGTTGCGCTGGTTGCTGGGCTCCCTTTAGGCTTGCAGATCGCGCTGGCTTTCTTGACTCAGGAGTTTTTAATTTATTGGGGGCATCGACTCAGTCATGAGATACCAGCTCTATGGCGGTTTCACTCAGTTCATCATTCTTCAGAGCATCTGGATTGGTTAGCAGGAGAGCGACGGCATCCGGTTGATGGCGCCCTCATGGCTTTTTTTGTCGGCGTGCCACTAATGTTTCTTGGTTTTGATATTGTAGATTTGCTCTGGTTGGGCGTATTTAATTCGTTATGGGATATGACCATTCATGCGAATTTGGGCTGGCGTTTAAAATTTATGAGAGGCCTCTGGGTCACCACCGAATATCACCATTGGCATCACGTAGTCGACAAAGACATCAGGAATCGCAACTACGCCGGTGCACTACCGATTTTTGACTGGTTATTTGGAACCTATTTTTTGCCGAGGGATAAATCGCCATGCGGATATGGGATCGATACTCCGATGCCTAATTCGTATCTCGGGCAACTCATACAGCCGTTTCGTTGACACTGCACCAAGATACGTCGCTCGGAGTAGGTCGTACTTTCAGAATGGTGTTTTATTATCGGTATGCGAACACCATCGCGCGCCGGACAGAAACGGAACTAGCGCTCTAAGGGCCTGTTGGGTCCCCAGAAGCTCTAGGGCTTGTGCTGCGTAGGCAGAAACATACCTATTGCTGTCATGTAGAGAGTTCGCCAATGCGGTGACCATTTTCGTTTTAAGAACGCACGCAGGGCTTGCGGCGAAGCGCAACAGACTTAGAGCAGCGTCAAAGCGAACCTCGGATTCAGTGTGGCTCAGGCAGTTAATTAATGCTGAAGTGGCCCTCGCTGTTGGCGGGGTTAAGCCAATAGCTTCGATCGCATTGATGACGACGTGCAGGTCATCATCGCTCAACGAGTCCACTAGAATATTCTGTGCTGCATGAGTACCAATCTCGCCTAGAGCAAAGGCCGCATGTTTCCGCCCTCGAGGAGAGCCATTCTTTGAGGCAGCATTCAAAACCTTAAGCGCGTTTTCGCCAGCGTTAACGAGGCCGTGTGCCGCGCTCCTTGCTGTAGCATCCGCTCTCCAAAATGAACCGTTATCTGCGTACCGCCGAGTGTTATCGTTTTCCTCCAAATTCGCGTTGAGCGCTTCGGATAATGTGTCCATCGCCTTTTGACTCCCGGCGCTGGCCTGCTCAGACAATTGGAATGCTGCGTTTAGGGTGCTGACTTCGTCATTTGCATAGAGCTGACCGGTCAGCTGGCTGCTCGGATCTGTGGCTGCTGCTGATTTCGGTGTAGTCTCGACTCCGTGTAGCCAGTCCCAAGTCGATTGCCAGATAGGATTCAGATCGAATTTTGGCCGATCCTTGGGTCGCCGCCACGGGGGTGGATTTTTTATAGACCCAATTTTGGGAGGCGATAGCCGAGTAAATTGAAACTTGACCATATATCGGTCGAGATCCGACTTATTCAACATTTTGCGGTGCCACAAATCGTAGTGTATCAGCACGAACGTGCCTGCTGCTCCGCAGGCCGCGACGTCGCAGCAGTCTTTCGGCAGTAATTGGTGGAAATACTGGGATCCGGAAAGTAGTCCCGTTGGCCCTTTTTTCTCGGTTGTGACTTGGGGGTAGTACATCAACATCGCCCACCAAGGACGGTGATTCCTTACTCGCCGTGTATAGCCCCAATAGCTGTCTTTGTGCCAAGCCTGCTCATCACTTCCTGGCGGGTTAGCATGTAGAGCGCGATGAGCGTGCAGACTGTAATTATTTCCAAGAATGCGCGATAGAGCCGCCTTTATTTGGGGGTCTTCGATGACCTGATTCAGCTCGGGTACCAACGGCAACAGGTTGTTGCCAAAGTGTCCTGAACCGCTGGCCAAGCTGTGCAGTTTCTCAAAAACCCGCGCGTGAAATTCCGCGGGAAGCTGCGACTGAAGAACAAGATATCCGTTAGTTATGAAACGCCTAAGTTGTTCATCCGTAAGTGCTAGAGGTTCTGCTGCTGTCATTATCTGCCGTCTCAGCTGTTGCTTTGATTAAAAACTGGGTCGCGCTTTTCTAAGAAAGCGGCCATACCTTCTTTTGCATCTGCAGTGCCGCGAGTTGCTCGTACGGCCTCGCGTTCGGCAGATAAAAGTTGCTCTAGGCTTTTGGAGTCGCTGTTCACTAGTACAGCCATCATGGCATGCACCGCGGTTGCCGGCATCGCAGCTAGCTCTTCGGCAAGCTGCAGAGCCTTATCTTTGAGTTCGCGTAGAGGCCAGACTTCGTGAACTAGGCCGATTTCTAGTGCTCTTGTGCCAGAGATTTTTTTCGCTCGCAAAATCATGTCCAGTGCATGTTGCTCGCCCACGCACTTGGCTAATCGAGCACTGCCGCCCCAGGCAGGCACCGCGCCTAAGTCCAGTTCGGGTAGGCCAATCTGCGCACCTTCTGCGGCTGCAAGGCGAAAATGGCAGCCCAGGGGTAGTTCAAGACCGCCGCCTAAACAGTAGCCAAAAAGGGTGCTGACCCAGGGTTTACCCATGTTCTCGATTGTTGCAATGACGCGTAAGCGTTGGTCAAAAACCGCGTCCGCACTTCCCATTTTCTCAATACCTTCAGGCAGCTGTTTTAGATTCATCCCAACAGAGAAGTTTTCGAGTCCAGCTGCAGTGAGCACCACTGAGCGGATATGCTTATTTGCCGCAATTTCTTCTACTTTTGCTTCCAGCTCATCCATAAAGTCTAGGGACATTCGGTTATACGGGGCGTCGTTGATGGTCAAAACAGCTACCGCCGAATTCTCCTCATATAAAAGGCTATTGCTCATCGTGATCTTTCCTGTAGTTAATTTAGTCGCAAAGGCCGTGTGATGAGCATAATTTAATGTGCTTGTGCAGCAACGAGCAAATGCTGAATGAACGTCTTTTACCCCAATTTATAGACCTGACATCGTTTGCCAGAATGTTGATCAATTGCGGCTAACGCGTATATTTTTAGTAGTTAACGTTTATCGCAGCAGGTAAAAATCACATACGAGGAGGGCAGGAGTATGACGGCGGAGCAAGCGGTTCTTTTGGGGGTCGAAGATGGGGTGGCTACAATAAGCTTGAACAGGCCTGAGCGGCTCAATGCCATGAGTGATGAGCTGATGAGTGGTATCAGCGACGCCATTGATCAGGTACGAAAAGATCAGTCAGTACGTGTTGTGGTTCTTACCGGTAATGGTCGAGGCTTCTGTGCAGGCGCTGATCTGCAGCAAGTTGCGAAGCCTGAGCCCCAACCGGCAGCTGCCGCTGCAGTGGCAGCTGACAGCTCAGAGGATAAGCAAGATACTTTTAATCAAGCTCTGATCGACGTAATGAATTGTCCGGTTCCTACGGTAGCTCGAGTAAACGGTGCCGCGGCAGGGGGTGGGTTTGGTCTGGCGCTTGCCTGCGACATAACTATTGCTGCTGAATCTGCGTTTTTCGTTGCTACCTTCGGGCCAAATTTGGGCATCGTCCCAGACATGGGAACGACGTGGAATATACCCCTCCGCGCGGGCAGAGCGCGGGCCTTAGGAATCGCCCTGCTGGGGGAGAGAATCACTGCGATTCAGGCTGTTGAGTGGGGTCTAATATGGAGTTCGGTTGAAGACAGCCAGCTTGATAGTGAGGTCGGTCGAGTATGCGAAATCCTTAAAGCCTCGTCGCCAGACGCATCTGTGCGGATAAGAGAAACCATCAATGAGTCCATTCATTCCAGTTTTGAGGAACAGTTGGCCTTGGAGATGAGGCATCAGGCGGTATTAATACCCAAGAATATGCAGGAGGGCGCGCGTGCTTTTATTGAAAAGAGACGCCCAAAATTCGATGGATCTCGCAAGCTATGAAATGCATAGTTGGGAGAGCCGTGCGGTAGAGAAACTGTCAGCAGTTTGCGCAAGATTGACTTTGGTCGAGACCTGGGGGGTAGGCCGAGTTAGGGGGTCAAAAAGGGGGGAGCTTGATGGACAGGAAACTTTCCGGCGTCGCAGAATCGCCCATGCCTAAAGAAGAAGGCGGGTCTGCTGGATCTTCTGTAGCGTTACGCACGAAACTTTATTTCGGTGCCGGCGCCGGCGGTGAAGCCGCCTCAATGTGGACGTTCAACGCGTTGCTGTTGATTTTTTATCAACAAATACTTGGTTTGCCTGCAGGAATGGCGAGTATCGCGCTTGGGATTGCTATACTTGCTGATGCGATCACAGACCCTCTGATTGGGGCGATCTCTGATCGCTTTAGATCGCGATTTGGAAGGCGGCACCCGTTTCTTTTCCTCGCACCAGCCCCACTCGCGCTTTGCGTCTTTTTGATATTTCATCCGCCTGCTTTTGTTGTTGATTCTCAGACACTTCTGTTTGCGTGGCTCTGTACCTTCACAGTGCTGCAGCGCACGTTCCAAACGTTTTACGTTGTTCCCCATCTTGCGATGGGAGCTGAACTTTCGACGGATTACATAGAACGCACCCGAATAATGTCCTTCAATAACCTCTTCACTCTTTACGGCGGCATGTTGATGCATGTAATGGTTTGGTTTGTGATTTTCGGTTTTTTCTTCGCTGATCAAGGTGGTCAGCTTCACCGACCGGCATACACTTGGACCATTCTTTTAGCATGCACAATAATTCTGGTGTCTATTTTTGCCTGTGCGTGGGGCACTCGAGATCAGATTCCGAGACTGCTCGATAATCAGATCGAAGATGGAAAGCAGTTCTCCTTCACATCTTTTTATTCGGATATTTGGTCAGTACTGCAAAATCGAAATTATTTGTACTTATTGGTGGGCTTATTTTTTCTGTCGTTAACTATTGGCACTCACGAGACGCTCGCAATTTTTATGGGAACGTTTTTCTGGGAGCTTTCGCCTTACCAAATCGGATGGCTAATTATCGGCGGTATAATTGGTACGCATGTCGGATTCTTTTTTGCTGCGCGCCTTCATCGCCGTTTCGATAAGAGGCTGACGATCTCTGTGTCTGCTTTCGGACTAAGTATTTTTTGGTCGATGGTTGTCAATCTGACTTTGCTCGGTTTGGCCCCGGCCAACTCGTCGTGGGCGTTAGTGGGGATGATTATATTTTTTAGTATCTTTTCATCGGGTTTTGGTGCGGTGCTTAATATCAGTGTCATGTCAGCTCTCGCCGATATTGCCGACCAACAGGAACTTAAAACGGGTCTTAGATTGGAGGGTATTTTCTACTCGGCTCGCGCTTTTTTTTCTAAGGCTATGAATGCTGTGGGTCATGTCGTTGCTGGTTATGCGCTGGAGTATTACGTCAAGCTGCCACCTGGGTCCGTGCCCGGTGAGGTCTCTGAAGATGTTATTTTTCGGCTGGGTGTTGTGGACGGTCCTCTTGCTATGATTGGTGGCATCATCGCCGCTTTTGTTTACTTTGGGTACCGGCTGGATAAGTCGACACACCGAGAGATCAGGCGACTCTTAGAAGCTCGGGCCAATGGCTCTGGAGCAAGCTAGCTCCAAATCGCCAAGCCTATATTAGAGTTGCTTGTCGTCGAGCATTTCGTTGTTTGCTGGTGTATTATGCCGCGCTCGTTTTGGGCGACCTGAGCAGTCAGGGAGCCTTTTTTACCTAGTAGCAGTTCTTGAAAAATAAGCATGAATGTATCCATCGAAACAATGACCGGCCTAGAGCGCCGTTTGACTATCGCCATCGCCAGTGAGGATTTTGAAACGCAGATCACCCAGCGTCTCCAGGAAGCACGTGGTCGAGTAAATATTCCAGGATTTCGAGCCGGTAAGGTACCGTTGAAAGAGGTTCGCCGGCGCTATGGCTCTGCTGTGCGAGCAGAAGTCGCCAGTGAACTAATGCAAAGCAGCTTTGTACAAGCTGTGCAGCAAGAGCAAATGAATCCCGCCGGATCCCCGAAGCTGGATGTGGTGAAAATGGACCCAGGTATAGATTTTGAATTCACTGCAACGTTCGACGTTTATCCGACCATAGATCTCGCTGATTTCAGCAAGATCAATATCAAAAGGCCGAGTGCTGAGATCGCTGAAGAAGACATCGAAACAATGATCAGTAAGCTGCAAGAGCAGCACACTAGTTTTGAAGTAGCAGAGCGTGCGGCCGCGAGCGGTGATCAGCTAAAGATCGACTTCAGTGGAAGTTTGGATGGCGAGCGCGTTGAATCCGCATGTGGAGAAGACTTCACCTTTAAAGTGGGTGAAGGACAAATGATTGAAGATTTCGATCAGGCTGTGTTGGGAATGGCTGCTGGGGAAGAGAAGTCTTTCGACGCAACCTTCCCCGAAGATTACCGTGCAGAGGAATTGCAAAACAAAACACTACAATTTGCTGTCACCGTGCATGAGGTTAGCGAGGCGGTTGCTCCAGAGCTAAATGATGAGTTTTTTGAAAAATTTGGCGTAACCGAGGGTGGCGAAAGCAGCTTTCGCGAGGAAGTCAAAAAGAACATGGGTCGTGAACTCGATGCGGCCATTAAAAATCAGATAAAACAGCAAGTTATGGATAACTTGTCGAAAGTGCATGATTTTTTGTTGCCCCACGATGTGGTGCAGCGAGAGATCGGCGCGCTGAAGAACCAGATGCTCAGTCAGTTTCAAATGCCACAAGGCCAGGCGCCGCAACTGGATTTGCCTGATGCGCTGTTCCAAGATCAGGCAGAGCAGCGGGTTAAAGTCGGTTTAGTGGTCAACGAAATAATCGTCAAGCACGAGATGCAAGCGGATACTGCACTGGTTGATGAACAGCTCAAAACCATTGCCGAGCCATACGATGAGCCGGACCAGGTGATTGAATGGTACCGAAGTAATCCTGAACAAATGCAAAATGTTGAAATGGGTGTACTTGAAGATCAGGTTGTAAACCTCATATTGGAACAATCGGCCATTGAAGAAGTCGTTGCGAGTTACGCGGACGTGCTGAGTGGCGCGGCGATAGCCGACCCCGAAGCAGATCCAGAGGCGGCGGATAGCGACGCGGCTGATGTGCAAGAAAAAGCTGAATCTGCCGATTGATTATCAGCAGCATAGCAGGCATACATGGTGTAGCGATTTGATATCGCCATAACGAGGTAAAAGAAAGAATGTCTTACGATCACGATCGACTGGCGCAACCAGTGCACAACCTAGGCATGGTGCCTATGGTAGTTGAGCAAACCGCAAGGGGTGAGCGCGCCTATGATATCTACTCGCGTTTGCTGAAGGATCGAATCATCTTTCTGGTAGGGCCGGTCGAAGATCATATGGCAAATCTAGTGGTTGCTCAGATGCTGTTCCTCGAATCAGAGAACCCAGACAAAGACATTCACCTCTACATTAACTCGCCTGGCGGTTCCGTTACCGCGGGCATGTCGATTTATGACACGATGCAGTTTATTCGCCCAGACGTGAGTACCTTATGTGTGGGTCAAGCGGCCAGTATGGGCGCGTTTTTGTTGGCTGCCGGCACCGCGGGGAAGCGCTATGCCTTGCCAAATTCGCGGATGATGTTGCATCAACCCTCGGGAGGTTCACGAGGTGTTGCGGCAGATATCGAAATTCAGGCTCAAGAGATACTGCTGATGCGTGAGCGTTTGAACAAGCTCATCGCAGAACACACAGGTAAGGACGAGGAGACGGTTGCCAAAGACACGGATCGTGACTTCTGGATGAGTCCCGATGCGGCCTTAGAATACGGTCTGGTGGACAAGGTGCAGAAAACGCGTAGCGAAATCGCAACCAAGGGCGAGTAATGGTCGCGACCTAGCGACTTGCAATCCATCTAGAGGTTACGCAATCTACATCAAGTGGATATGCGATAGATTTACAGGTAGAGAAAAATATGTCCGACGATAGTGGCAAAGGCGACGACTCTGGCAAATTGCTGTATTGCTCTTTTTGTGGCAAAAGCCAGCATGAGGTACGCAAGTTAATCGCTGGCCCCTCAGTCTTTATTTGTGACGAATGTGTAGAGTTATGTAACGACATTATTCGTGAGGAAGTGGCAGAAGCCGCAGAATCGACTGAGTCGAGCAAACTTCCTGTTCCAACCGAGATTAATCGGATTTTGGATGAGTACGTCATTGGCCAATCCCATGCCAAAAAGGTGCTGTCTGTTGCCGTATACAACCACTACAAGCGGCTCAACTACGGTGCAAAGAAAGACGACGTTGAACTGTCTAAGTCCAATATCTTGCTAATTGGGCCAACAGGCTGTGGTAAGACATTGCTTGCAGAAACACTGGCTCGCTTACTTGATGTGCCGTTTACAATCGCCGACGCGACAACGCTGACGGAAGCCGGATACGTTGGCGAAGATGTCGAAAATATAATCCAAAAACTGCTGCAAAAATGCGATTACGACGTCGATCGTGCGCAAGTCGGCATTGTTTATATCGACGAAATCGACAAAATTTCGCGTAAATCAGATAACCCATCCATAACCCGAGACGTATCAGGCGAGGGAGTACAGCAGGCGTTACTTAAGCTCATCGAGGGCACGGTTGCGTCGGTGCCGCCGCAAGGTGGGCGTAAGCATCCGCAACAAGAATTTTTACAGGTGGATACCTCGAAGATTCTATTCATTTGTGGGGGCGCGTTCGCGGGGCTTGATCGGGTGATTCTTGATCGCTCTGATAAGTCGGGTATTGGCTTCGGTGCAGAGGTTAAAAGCGAGGCAGATCGCGGCACGATAGGCGAGACGCTGCGCTCTGTAGAGCCCGAAGATCTTGTGCGCTATGGCTTGATCCCCGAATTTGTTGGTCGCTTGCCGGTTGTTGCAACGCTGAGCGAACTCGATAACGACGCATTGATACGTATTCTTACCGAGCCAAAGAACTCGCTCACCAAGCAGTACACTAAGTTGTTCGAAATGGAAGGGGTCGAGGTGGATTTTCGAGAGGACGCATTGCGGGCCGTTGCGGAAAAAGCCACCGAACGCAAGACCGGTGCACGCGGATTGCGCTCCATACTTGAAGCTGTGCTTTTAGACACCATGTATGAGTTACCGTCGTCGGAGTCGGTGAGCAAAGTGGTGATTGATGAAAGCGCCATCAAGGGCGATAGCGAACCAATGCTCATCTACGAAAACGTAGATAAGGCCAAAGCTGCCCCTGAAGAGTAGTGAACAGCGGCGCGATGCGGCGCTCGCTAAACTGACGTGTATTCACGGCCTATCCACGGCACGAATGAGACGATCCGACGTCTAATGTAGTGTTACTCAAACGAGAGCGAATATGGCCAAAACTCCTCTAGAACAACTTCCAGTATTACCACTGCGTGACATGGTGGTTTACCCCCACGGTGTACATCCGCTTTTTGTGGGTACGGAAAGCTCCATTAGAGCTCTTGATGCTGCCATGGCTGACAGCAAGAAAATTTTTCTGATCGCGAAACGTGACTCGGACAAGACCGATTTGGAAGTAGACGATCTCTACACATTGGGCACTGTAGCGACGATATTACAGTTGCTCAAATTGCCCGACGGCACTGTGAAAGTGTTGGTTGAAGGGGGGCAGCGTGCTGAGGTAGCCACCATCGAATTTGCTGAAGAGTACATCCGCGCTGAAGTTACACCCTGCGAAGAAGAGCTTATCGAGGGGCGTGAAGCCGAGGCGCTGGTGCGCACGTTGCTTTCGCAATTCGAGCAATTTGCTCAGAGTAACAAAAAAATTCCCCAAGAGGTGCTGGCCTCGCTCTCTGGCATAGACGACCCGTCGCGCCTGATGGATACGGTCGCCGCACAGATTTCGTTGGAGTTGGAAGAGCGGCAACGTATTCTCGAGACCCTAGAGCCGAACAAGCGTATGGAGCTTTTGCTTAGCTTGATGGACGCTGAGATTGATGTGCAAGAAATGGAGAAGCGCATTCGCGGCCGGGTCAAGAAACAAATGGAGCAAAGCCAGCGCGACTACTATCTAAATGAGCAGATGAAAGCCATCCAGAAAGAGATGGGTGACGACTCGCAAAGCGAAGTGGATGAACTGCAGCAGCGCATTGATGATTTAGGGATGCCCGTAGAAGCCAAGGAAAAAGCTCAGGGCGAACTGAATAAGTTAAAAAACATGGCGCCCATGTCTGCGGAAGCGACCGTTGTGCGCAGTTTCATCGATTGGATGCTCAACATTCCTTGGAGTAAGAAAAGCCGGGTGCGTAAAGATCTTGCGGCGGCCCAGCGTATTCTCGATGAAGACCACTATGGGCTGGAAGAAGTAAAAGACCGCATCATCGAATATCTGGCGGTGCAAAATCGGGTCAAGCGCTCGAAAGGGCCAGTCTTATGCCTGGTTGGTCCACCCGGAGTGGGCAAGACCAGTCTGGGCGAGAGCATTGCTCGGGCAACAAACCGTAAGTTCGTCCGCATGGCCCTCGGCGGCGTTCGTGACGAAGCCGAAATACGTGGCCACAGACGTACCTACATCGGCTCTATGCCCGGCAAAATCATGCAAAAAATGTCCAAGACTGCAGTGGTTAACCCATTGTTTTTGCTGGATGAGATCGACAAGATGGGCATGGACATGCGCGGTGACCCAGCAAGTGCGCTGCTCGAAGTGTTGGACCCAGAGCAGAATAATTCGTTCAACGATCATTATTTGGAAGTGGACTACGATCTGTCCAATGTGTTCTTTATCTGTACTTCAAATTCCATGAATATCCCGGCGCCATTGTTGGACCGGATGGAGATTATCCGTCTGCCCGGCTACACCGAGGACGAAAAGCTGAACATTGCCCGCCGCTATCTTGTGCCTAAGCAAGTGAAAAATAATGGCCTTAGCGATGACGAGTTAGAGATTACCGACGAGGCCCTTATTGATCTGATTCGTTACTATACCAAGGAGGCAGGGGTTCGCGGTCTGGAGCGAGAAATCGCTAAGTTGGCCCGCAAGGTCGTTAAAGAACAAGCGTTGAGTGCTGTAGCTAAGCGGTCTGGCAAGAAATCCGGTAAAAGCGCAAAAAGTACCAAGGCGAAAACTGTCGTGGTCAAACCTGCGGATCTCGAAGAATACAATGGGGTCGCCAAGTTCACTTACGGGCTCGCTGAAGAAGACAATAAAGTTGGCATCGTTACCGGTTTGGCTTGGACACAGGTGGGTGGTGAGTTATTGAATATCGAGGCCGTGGCCATGCCCGGCAAGGGCCAACAGATTAAAACCGGATCCTTAGGCGATGTGATGCAGGAATCTATTCAGGCTGCACTGACTGTTGTACGCAGTCGTAGTGAGTCACTCGGCATCGACAACGACTTCTTTGAGAGTTCCGATCTGCATATCCACGTACCCGAAGGAGCGACACCGAAAGACGGCCCCAGTGCAGGCATTGGTATGTGCACGGCAATGATTTCAGTGATTACGGGTATTCCTGTCAAAGCCGAAGTGGCCATGACAGGCGAGATCAATCTGCGAGGGCAGGTATTACCTATTGGCGGACTCAAGGAGAAGCTCCTGGCAGCGCATCGTGGTGGTGTTAAGCAGGTCATCATTCCTGTTGAGAATGAAAAGGATCTGAAAGAGATCCCAGACAACGTGAAGTCAAAATTAAAGATTCATGCAGTTAAGTGGATTGAAGAGGTATTGCACATTGCGCTTGAGGAAACACCGAAGCCGTCAGTGAAAAAAGCTGAGCAAATGGTGGACGAATCTGAGATCGCAGCGAAGCCTCGTAGGAAAAGCAAGAGCCAGCCGTTAAGCCCTCATTAAAGCGGCTTTAATCAAGGGTTGGAATACCTTGCGTCCGCATATCGGTGTTGGTATAAAACTCAGACCCGCGAGGGGAAATACTTCAATAAGCGTAGCCATAGTCTTGGGGCGGAATTCATTGAGACAGGCGAGCACATCAGCTAAGGGGCGAAAGTGAATAAAAGCGAACTAATCGATCAAATTGCCGAATCGGCGGACATTTCTAAAACAGCAGCTAGCAGAGCGTTGGATGCAACCATTGAGGCCGTGACAGGCTCACTCAAGAATGCTGAGTCTGTTGCCTTGGTAGGCTTCGGAACGTTTTTAGTACGGGAGCGAGCGGCGCGTACAGGGCGTAATCCGAAAACCGGCGAAACTATTCAAATTGCAGCGGCAAAGGTTCCTGCGTTCAAGCCAGGTAAGGCATTAAAGGACGCTTTGAACTAAGCTCGAAGGTTATAAAGGAAGGGCGCGAAATCCGCGCCCTTTTTATTTTGGGCGTTATAATTTCGCCGCTCGCAAGGGCGTGCGTTTAGAACAACAGAGATACGGACACAGTTAGATGTTGCAACAGCTTCGCGATCAGACCCAAAGCAGCGGCTTCAAGGTCTTGGTTATCGCCATAATCGTAGTTTTAGTATTTTTTGGTTTTGGTGCCACCAATGTATTTTCGGTAGGGGATCCAGAAGTAGCTGAAGTTGGCCACTTCGCGATCACAGAAAATATCCTCGGTGTTGAGACTGAGCGCGAGCGTCGACGCATACTCGGGCAAATGGGGCCCGACTTCGATCCGAATGATATTGATCGATTGCAGCTACAGCAGTATGCACTGTCACAGTTAATTAACAGACAGGTGCTGTATCAAACTGCGGCAAATTTGGACATCAAGGTTTCGGCTGATGCGGTAGACCAAGAGCTTCTGCAAAGCCCCGCCTACCAACGCGATGGTCAGTTCGACGAGGCGCTGTACTTAGGACAGGTGCAGATGTTGGGTTACCGCCCTGAAGAATTTATAAGCGAATACGCAAATGCAATGGGTTCCAGCCAATTACAACAGGGAATCCAGAACAGTTCACTGCTTGCGGAGTGGGAAGTCGCAGAGATTTACAGCGTTATGGAGCAACGCCGTGATGTCGCCTATCTGCCGTTGTTGGTAGATGACTATGCCAACACGGTAAGTGTTAGTGATGCGGAAGTGACAGAACGTTATGAGGCCGCTCAGGGTGCCTATATGACCGAACGCAAAGTCGATGTCGAGTATGTGGAGTTTTCGGTAGATACGGTAGCAGCCGGCAGTAGCGTAGATGTGAGCGAAGACGAGTTGCGCTCTATGTATGAAAGCGATCGGGATGCGGCTTTAGAAGCCACCGAGCGAGACAGCGCACATATTTTATTCGAGGTGACAGACCAGCGAGACGATGCGGCGACACTAGAGCTTGCACGGTCGGTCCGTGAGAGGATCGATGCGGGTGATGATTTTGCCGAGCTAGCAAAAGAACTCTCGGATGATGTTGGGTCGGCCCTGGCGGGCGGCGCTTTAGGTTTATCCGGTAAAGGCGTCTTCGATCCACTGTTTGAGCAAGCCCTTTGGGCGTTAGTGAAAGCCGGTGATGTATCTGAGCCGGTGCGTACAGAATTTGGATACCACCTGATCAAACTGGTGGCTATTTCCGAGGCGACGTATCCAACCTTTGCTGAGGAGCGAGACACATTATTGCAACGTCTGCGTCGTGAGCTGGCTCTTGACGCTTATGCCGAGTTACAGGAAGAAGTCGAGCGCAGTGCCTATGACGAGCGCTATGCCTTGTCGGAGACAGCCGCGGCATTTGCACTGAGTCTGAAACGGGTTGACGGTATTACTCAGGGCGCAGAGGTAAGTGACGACGCTCAAGTATTGAATGCGGGTGTGGTTAAGGCCGCATTATTTTCTGCAGATTTGATTGAGGGTGAGAACAGCTCTGTGATCAATGTGGATGATGAGACCAGCGTCATGGTTCGAGTGGCGCAAAACTATCCCCCAGAAGTTATTCCGTTGGCGCAAGTACGCACCCAAATCAGTGCCGAAGTGCGTCGCGAGAAGGCCCTTGATTTAATCGATGAGGCAAGTGCTGATGCGTTGATCCTGTTAGAGCAGGGTGAGGGAGTTAGTCAGGTGGCATCGGGTTTGGGCAAGCGCTGGACGACTCTGGAGTCGGTTAATAGAACGCGTGCCGATGATGATGTGACCCGCGAGGTAATCAGTTATGCGTTTACCTTACCGCGACCGGATGAAAATGACAGATCCGTTGGCAGCGTAGTGCTTGCAGATGGCAGCAGCGCCCTAGTCGCGGTAACTCGCGTGGTTATGGGCGACATAAGCTCAGCCCCGGATGGGTACCGTGAGCAATTACGCAATGCGATTGCACAACGCAACCTCCAAGCGGAATTCGCGGCATTTTATCGTGGTGCCGAAGAGTTTGTGGGTGTTACCCGACGCGTTGAATTCTAAACCGCTATCTTAGGTGTTGGCAGCGTCTACGTAGACCGTCAGGCGCTGGCCGGGCTGCAGGTATTTTTGCAAATCTAATCGATTCCATTTCGCGAGGTCAGAAACGCCTACGCCAAAGCGTTTGGCGATCCGCGCAAGGGAATCGCCCTTCCGAACGGTGTAGGCTACTTTTCGCGTTACCTCCTGGGGTCCGTTTATAACCGGTAACGGTATGGGTGCGGCGGAGGGGACATTGAGCTTGCGTCCAATCGGTAAGACCTCACGAGGAGCGATCTGGTTAGTTCTCACTAAGCTTGCAATGCTGACGTTATGGGCTTTAGCGATTGACCAGAGTGAGTCGCCTGCCTGCACTGTATAGGGAATGTGGTTGGTTGTTTGGTAAGTTCTAACTGAATTGCCATTTTGATTTACTGGCACCAGTAATGGCCTGCCTGCACGTATGGTATTACCGCGCAGTCTATTGGCCGCCTTTAATGTTGTGATGTCTGTGTTGTAGCGCTCTGCAAGCACGCTCAACGAGTCTCCGTTGCGCACGATAACTTCGTTCCAGTGCATGCGCTCATTTTGCTGGGTAGCAGCGACCATTGCTTGCAGTTTCGCGATGTCTAGTGGCGTGTTTGGTAGCTCTTTGTGATGCAGTGGAACGATCAGGTGATGATCGTCCAGAGCTGGGGTGGCCCAGCGTTTTAGTGCAGGATTCCATGCTTGTAATTCAGCCAGTGGCAGGTTTATCAGGTCACTAACAATTTGCAAATCGAACTGGCTGGGAAGCTCCAGTAGAGTAAAGCTCTGTTCATTGAGCACTTTAGGCAAGGCCACAGCATAGTTTTCAGGAGCTGAGATCAGCGCTGCTAAGGCCAATACTTTCGGCAGGTAGTACTGGGTCTCGCGCGGCAGTCTTAGGGTGAAAAAATCGCTGCTGCTTGCGCGGCGCACTGCACGCTGTACCCGTGCACCGCCAGAGTTATACGCAGCGATCGCCAATGGCCAGTGCCCCAGGCGAGTATGCAAAGTTTCTAAGTAATCGAGCGCTGACTCGGTGGCTGCAACAATGTCGCGTCTGCCGTCGTACCAACGATCAATAGTCAGGCCATACTCGAGGGCCGTGGGTCGCATGAATTGCCACAGACCGCTGGCGCCACCTGGTGAGAATGCGTATGGGTCGAGTGCGCTCTCGACAATTGGAATTAGTGCCAGCTCGCCAGGCAGGCCGCGTTCGACAGTTCTTTGCAGCACGTAGGGTAGATATTTCTGCAAACGCGGCTGTAATCGCTCTAGATAGCTGGGGTTGCGTCGGAGCCAATTTATTTCCTGCTGTACGCGTTTTTGTTCCAATTGGTGGCTTAATGCCATAGCTCCGCGAAGATCAGGCCAAATACTTTGTTCGGCCTGAGTAACTGGGGTGTCTTCTAGGACTGGTTCGAGTTCGAGCGCATGCCCATTTTCTTCTGCCCTAGGCGCAGCCTCCTTTGTCGAAAAGGCCTCAACTGCAACCGCAGCCTGTGCGGCTTCTGGTTGCAGTTCCGCTGCATCGGTCGTCGGTGCAAGACGAGTCTGGCAACCAGTAAGCAATAGTAGGGTGGCGCCTAGAATAGACGCTGCAGGTAGTTTTATAGGCATAAAAGCTAAAGACTTGTTGGGGCGGCAATAAAGCCCGTAAACTTAAACGTATAAGTCGTACCAAGCAACAATAAGCCACTTCACAGGGGGTATCGCTTCTTTGAATACGCGCAAGACACTTCGTGGTGGTTCAAAGCCCTTGTGGAGCAGTGCGATTGGTCGTCGGGTGCTGCAGGGGCAGCAGTCTGAACTAGCAACTCAGGTACGTCGATTGCACGGCAATTCCGCGTTATGGGTTGGCGAAACTTTTGAGCCAGCCCAGATACTTCAGCAGTGTATGGTTCGAGATACGGTTTTTCTTCATTCGGGTACTTTGCGAGACGCGGATTCGGATG
>CAJXAC010000031.1 GCA_913050035.1 uncultured Gammaproteobacteria bacterium
AGAAGCCACAGATTAGTCCTGATGGGCAGAACAGCATGCCGATTTTTCCGTTACGTACGGTGTTATTTCCTGGTGGTGTCTTACCCCTGCGAATTTTTGAACCGAGATATGTCGATATGGTTCGTTGGTGCATGCGCGAGCAAGCAAATTTTGGCGTGGTTTTATTGCGTGAGGGCGGCGAGGTCATTGCCGGGGCTGACGCATCAGCTGCAGACCAGGAACTCTTCGCGGTTGGTACAGAGGCGGAAATTGTCGATTTTAATCAGGCGGACAATGGCTTATTGGGTATCGTCGCTCAGGGGCGGCGAAAATTTTCGCTGCTAGATGTGGAACGTCAGAAGGATGGCCTGCTTTTAGGGCACGTACAATTTTTGCCTACCGAACCAGACGGGGAATTGGCTGACGAGCATGAGCCACTGCTCGCCGTGCTCAAAGATTTGTTGCAGCATCCGCTGATCCAACAACTGAATCCTCAGGTCGATCTTGCTCAAGCACGTTCGGTCAGTTACCGATTAGCCGACCTTTTACCGATAGAGCCGGAAATAAAGCAAACGCTATTGCAGATTGCCTGGCCTAAAGAGCGCTTAAGCGAGTTGCGACGTCTAGTTGGCAAATTCCGTGATTGAGTCTCCTAGTATTGGCAGTGCAATCGATGCTAGCGAGGCGGCACGTTATCTCTATAATTGAGGCATGAACCAGCCAATTAGTACAGTTATGCAACAGATGGGTGTTGCTGCGCGGAATGCCTCTCGGGCATTAGCAGTAGCGTCTACCGCCACCAAATCTAAAGCGTTAGTCACCATTGCCGAGACGCTCGACACTGAGCGCGAGAACATAAAAGCAGCCAACGCTGCTGATTTAGCAGGCGCTCAAGACAACAATGTTGACCAGCCACTCGTGGATCGACTGCTGCTTGGGGACAAGGGTATCGATCAAATGATCGAGGGCCTGATGCAGATCGACGCTTTGAAAGATCCCATTGGTGAGGTAACGGATCTTAGCTATCGGCCCACAGGCATCCAGATAGGCAAAATGCGCGTACCTCTCGGGGTCATAGGAATGATTTATGAGTCGCGCCCAAATGTTACGGTTGATGCTGCTGCGCTTTGTCTTAAAGCGGGTAACGCGTGCATTTTGCGCGGTGGCTCCGAGGCATTTTTATCCAATCAGGCTATCGCTGCCTGTGTGACTAAGGGTGTCGTTGCCGCTGGATTGCCCGAGGCTTGCGTGCAATTGGTTACCACGACCGATAGATCCGCAGTAGGTGAAATGCTCAAGCTGGATGAATTTGTTGATGTGATTGTGCCCCGAGGCGGTAAAGGTCTAATAGAGCGCGTTAGCCGCGAGACCCGAATTCCAGTGATAAAACACTTGGATGGCATCTGCCATGTGTACATTGATGCTGATGCGGATGTGCAAAAAGGCATTGATCTTGCTTTCAATTCCAAAGCAGAAAAGTATGCGGTTTGTAATGCCATGGAGACGCTATTGGTGCACCAGCAGATTGCTCCGCAGGTTTTGCCGCCATTGGTTGAAAAGTTCGCTACTGCACAGGTGGAGTTACGCGGGTGTGAGCGCGCCGTTGCCCTTGTCGGCGTCGGGCCAGCGACTGAGGCTGATTGGTCAGAGGAATATTTGGCACCGATTTTGTCAATAAAAGTGGTTGATGGGCTGGAAGTCGCAATTGAACATATCAATCGCTACGGCTCTGGCCACACTGACGTCATAGTTACAGAAAATTACAGTCGTTCTAGACAGTTTATAAAAGCAGTGGATTCAGCCTCCGTTATGGTTAATGCGTCTTCGCAGTTTGCTGATGGCTTTGAATATGGTCTTGGCGCAGAGGTTGGTATATCCACTGATAAACTACACGCTCGTGGACCTGTAGGTTTAGAGGGACTGACCTCGCAAAAGTACGTCGTATACGGTGACGGTGAAGTACGTAATCGATAATCGCACAGGGTCTAGCCTATGCTTATAGGGTTATACGGCGGTACGTTTGACCCAGTTCATATTGGCCATGTACACGCGGCTGATAGCGTAAGGAACTTTTTGGGGCTGGACACGGTGCGTCTCGTGCTCAATTCACAGCCCGCGCATAAGTCCTTGGCTTATGCGATGACCGCGCACCGATGGGCCATGCTCGAAGCCGTATGTGCGAATAATGACGGGCTCATTGCCGACGACATCGAAGTGCGCCGAGGTGGTCATTCTTATACGGTAGACACGTTAAGTATGATACGCAGTGAATTTCCGCGTGCAGTGCTGTGTTGGATTGTCGGTGAAGATTCATTCGCGACGCTGACATCCTGGCGCCAATGGGAAAAGTTGTTGGAGTACTGTAACTTGGTAGTCATACCCCGACCGGGTCAGCAGGCGAGGTTTTCTGAACAAATCGCCGCACTTTGCCGCACTCATGAAAAAGCATGTTTCGATGCCTCGCGTAATGGCCAAATAGTACGAGTTGATCTGCCTATGCGAGAGGTTTCTTCTACCGCAATACGCCAGCGAGTGGCTTTAGGCCAAGGTGTTGACGATCTGGTAGACGCTGATGTTGCGCAATACATCCATCGCAACAAACTATATAAAGACGATATCACTGTAAGGGAGAAAACCTTTTGAGGCCAAGTGAATTACGTGACCATATGGTCGCGGCACTCGAAGATATGAAAGGGCAGGAAATTCTGTCAATGGATGTATCCAAGCTTACGCCTATGACAGACCATATGATCTTGGTCAGCGGTGGTTCAAATCGGCATGTCAAGGCGCTTGTGGATACTGCGACCGAATCATCTAAGGCTTTGGGAGTGCAGCCGCTAGGTGTGGAAGGTCGCGAAAGTTATGAGTGGGTGCTTGTTGATCTTGGGGATGTATTGATTCATGTCATGAATGCTGAGGCTCGAGGTTTCTACGAGCTAGAGCGGCTTTGGTCAGATGCCGCCTCTGACAGTGGACAATTGAACTAGCGGCGCATCAGTGCTGATACGTATACTGTCTGTTGGAAGCAAGGCGCCTGCCTGGATGCAGTCGGGCTATGCAGAATACGCGAAGCGACTGTCCCGGGGGGTGCGCTTATCTTTAGAAGAAATCCCGGCCCCTAGGCATCACTCGGATCACGCCAAAATTAAAGCCCAAGAGGCTGAAAAGATACTCGCGCGAATTGGTGCAGACGACTGGGTTGTTGCGCTCGATGAGCATGGCCAACAAAAATCGAGCGTGCAGTTAGCGCAGCAGCTTAAGTCTTGGCAAATGCATAGGTCTGGAGTTGTGATGGTTGTGGGCGGTGCGGATGGCCTTGGTAAGCCTGTTTTGGCGCGTGCAAATGAATGCATATCCCTGTCAAAATTAACCCTGCCGCACTACTTAGTGCGAGTAGTGCTTGCTGAGGCGCTGTATCGTGCCGACAGCATAAATGGCGGACATCCATATCACAGGATTTAGGGGTTTGATTTGGCAGTCGCACTTGCAATTAAAGATCCAAACAGAGAACGCGCGCTGATTGCTCGGCGCGCGATTAGCTTTTTTATAATCGTAGTCTTGTGCGTTGGCGTCCTTGCAGCCCGTTTCGTGCAGCTGCAAGTCTTTGAGCATGAAAGTTATCAATATCGCTCGGATAAGAACCGCATTCAGATTCAGCCCTTGGCCCCGCCCCGAGGGCTGATTTTCGATCGCAATGGAGTGTTGTTAGCGGATAATCGTCCATCCTCCGCGCTCGGCATTGTGGTTGAGCGGGTCGATGACCTTGACGCAGCGATCCAGCAAATAAAAGCAATCGTTACCCTGTCAGAGGAGCAAATAACGCAGTTCCATGAGCGTGTAAGGCGCAGTCGGCGTCCGGGTGAAGCGATTGTGCTGGCCGATAATCTGGCGGAAGCGGATATTGCTGCGCTTGCGGTCAACCGGCATCGGCTGCATGGGGTCGAAGTGATCACCCGACTGCAGCGCTACTATCCCCAAGCAGAGATTGCAGCCCATGCAGTAGGTTCTGTTCGGCGCATGACTGAAGAAGATCTGCGGCAATTAGAGCCTTCAGAATATCGAGCCACCCAGTTCATAGGCAAACGTGGCGTAGAGGCTTACTACGAGTCGGTACTGCATGGTCGCCCCGGTTTTCAGCAGGTGGAAACGGATGCACATGGGCGCGTTACGCGCATTATCGATATCGATCCACCCATGGTCGGGCAGAATTTAAACTTGTACCTAGACGCACAACTGCAGCGTGCGGCGGTAACTGCATTAGGCCAGCGGCGCGGCGCTGTTGTAGCTCTGGATCCAAAGACTGGTGGTGTTTTGGCGCTAGTGAGTAAGCCGAGCTATGACCCGAACCAGTTTATCGTGGGAATGAGTGATCGAGAATTTCGCATGCTAACTGAATCCGTCTATTTGCCACTATTTAACCGCGCAACGAACGGGCAATACGCACCGGGTTCAACTTTTAAGCCGGTAGTGGGGCTCGCCGGGATTGCCAGCGGTGCTATGCAATGGGATACCAAGATAGAAGATCGTGGCTCTTTTCGGTTAGCCGGTGGAGAACGGGAGTATCGAGATTGGTCGTGGACGGTGGATGATTCTGGCGGCCAAGGTATTGTCGATTTGCGTAAGGCCATATACCGCTCTTCGAATGTCTACTTTTATGACGTCGCCTCCCGCTTGGATATCAATTACTTGGCGCAGTTTGCGGCAGAATTTGGTTTTGGTCGGAACCTCGCTGTGGATATTGGTGACGCTAGTCGTGGTTTGGTGCCAGATCCAGAGTGGAAGCTCGGCGCAAAAGGGGAAAAATGGTACCAAGGCGATTCTGTCAATATGGGCATAGGACAAGGCGACTTATTGGTAACGCCGCTGCAAATAGCAACGTATACCGCGATGATTGCGAACCGCGGGCGCGCGGTACGACCGCAAATGGTGGTGAGTGGGGCTGAAGACTCGACGGTAGATGCGCAATCAATCTCCGAGCACACAGCGAATTTATCTGCAGAGGACTGGCAGAATGTGGTCGGGGCGATGGAAGATGTTGTACACCTCGGTGGACAGGGTTTTCGTGGCAACGGCACAGCGTGGGCTTACATAGGTCAGCGTATCGGCTATCGCATGGCCGGTAAATCGGGTACGGCGCAAGTTGTAGAGATTCGGCAGGGCGAAGAATACAACGAAGAGGAATTGTCAGAGTTCAGGCGCAAACATGCGTGGTTTATGGCGTTCGCGCCGATTGAAGATCCGCAGATAGCTCTGGCTGTGTTGGTCGAAAACGGTGGTGGCGGAAGTTCCGTCGCGGCGCCAGTGGCGAAGGAAATCATAGATTCCTATCTGGGGCGTTCTGTTGCGATGCAATAACTTATTCGGGCGAACCTATAGGTTCGAAAGGAGAGCATAACCGTGAGCATGGATTTTCAGCGCCAGATGCCCGGATCTAAAAATTCGGCTGAAAGTCATTGGCTATATAAGCTGCATTTGGATCCGCTGCTGCTGGTGCTGGTGGTCGCGGTATTAGCCTTTGGTCTGATGGTGCTGTTTAGCGCGGCAGGCGATCAGAGCCGTTTGTTCGATGCACAGTTCCAACGTGTATTAGTTGCCATGGTCGTGCTGGTTGTGGCGGCTCAGTTGCCACCTGGTCTGTATTTTCGTTGGGCGCCATTTGTGTATGTTGTGGGACTCCTCCTGTTATTGCTGGTGCTTTTGGTTGGCGTGAAGGTGAAAGGCTCACAACGATGGCTAGAAATTCCTGGGTTGCTGCGGTTCCAGCCGTCGGAGCTTATGAAAATAGCGGTACCAATGGCGTTGGCCTGGTATCTTCAGCAGCGGGTATTGCCACCTTCTGCCAAACACGTGTTCTTTTCGCTATTGATCATTTTATTGCCGGCGTTGGCGATCGCTGCGCAACCTGACTTAGGTACCGCCATCTTAGTGGCAGGTGCTGGATTGGCGGTGCTCATGTTGGCGGGTTTGTCCTGGCGCTATCTTGGTTACGCACTTTTTTTGTTTGCTGCGGCTGCGCCATTGCTATGGCAGTTTGCCCTCCAGGGATATCAGCGGCAGCGGATCATCACGTTATTTGATCCTGAGAGCGATCCCTTGGGTGCCGGTTGGAACATTATTCAGTCAACAACTGCGATCGGTTCTGGTGGTGTTTTTGGTAAGGGGTTGTTACAAGGTACGCAGAGTCATTTGGACTTTTTACCCGAAGCGCGCACCGACTTTATTATTGCTGTGGTGGGCGAGGAATTAGGTTTGGTCGGTGTGCTGTGCTTGTTGCTTCTTTATCTGGGCATCATAGCAAGAGGTTTAGTGTTGGCGGTTTCGGCGCAGAGCACGTTTGCTCGCCTATTTGCGGGCGCTTTAACGCTTACGTTTTTTATCTATTTATTCGTAAATATTGCCATGGTCAGCGGCCTTTTGCCTGTTGTGGGTGTGCCGCTGCCGCTGGTCAGTTATGGCGGCACATCTATCATTACCCTAATGGCGAGTTTCGGCATAATCATGTCGATGCGCACGCATAAAGCTTGGTAGGGTCCGAGTAGGCCAATGCTAAATTTAGAAAAGGGAAATCTTCATGGCTAAACTATTGTTAGTTCCTGCGTTAACGGTCTTGATGATCTTCTCAGCTGTGGCCCATGCAGAGAGCTATCTAAGCCGGGCCGAGGTGGACGCCTACATTGAAGAATTAATTCAGCAGCATAATTTTTCGCGCCCTGAACTGGAAGAAGTGCTGGCGGCTGCTGAGCGACGGCAGGACATTATTGATCTTATGCGTCGACCTGCAGAGCGGCGCCTGAATTGGCATGAGTACAGTAAGATTTTTCTTGATGAGCAGCGGATTGCGGGAGGCGTTGAGTTTTGGCAACAGAATCAAGCGACTCTGGAGCGGGCGCAAAAAGAGTATGGCGTTGCTCCAGAGGTGATCGTCGCAATTATTGGCGTTGAAACACGCTACGGTCGTGTCACGGGCAGACATCGGGTCGTCGATGCGTTGATGACTTTGGCATTCGACTATCCTCCCAGAGCGAGCTTCTTTCGCAAAGAATTAACGCAGTTTCTGTTGTTAGCGCGAGAGGAGGGCAAAAACCCAATAAGCCTAACGGGCTCTTATGCCGGTGCGATGGGTTTCGGCCAATTTATTCCGTCGAGTTATCGCAGTTATGCCGTAGATTTTGATCAAGACGGGGTTCGTGATATCTGGCAGAACCGAAACGACGCCATTGGTAGCGTAGCTAACTATTTCAGCCGACATGGCTGGCGCGGCGCTGAGCAGGTTACGTTACCGGTGCAGCTTAAAGCTGAGACTGAGCAACTACTGTCAATAGCGAACCAGTCCTTAAAGCCAACTCATTCAATAGCGGAAATGGCAGAAATGGGGGTAATCGTTGACGGCCTTGACCCGGACGCGAGAGTCCTCTTATTGCGTCTATTAGGTGGAGAAAAGCCCGAATACTGGCTGGGATTCGATGACTTTTATGTAATTACTCGGTACAACCACAGCCGGTTATATGCAATGGCGGTCTATCAACTGGGTCAGGAGATTGTCAAAAGGCGGAAACAATCAATTGGCTAAGTCCTGGACTCTGTGTTTTGGGTTGCTAGCAATTTCAGCAGCGCTCTTCGGATGTGCTGGCCCCTCGATAGTGCCGATTTCCAAGGGTCAGATCCAAGATTCTGCACCGGCGTTAACCTCCACGGAGCTAACGCGCTTGGCGAATTTACCGGACCCGCGTGTTGAATCCTTACCCTATAGCGCCATGGGTAACGGTCCGACATATGAGGTCTGGGGTAAGCAATACCAGGTTATGAGCAGTGGCCGCGGTTATCGTCAGACGGGGGGCGCATCCTGGTATGGTGTGAAGTTTCACGGTCGGCTAACCTCCAGTAGAGAGCCCTTTGATATGTATCAGCTTACTGCGGCCCATCGTTCTTTGCCGATCCCGTGTTTTGCGCGTGTGACCAATCTAGCAAATGGCAGGTCTACCGTTGTGCGCATCAACGACCGTGGGCCCTTTCATAGTGAGCGCATAATTGATCTTTCCTTTGCGGCTGCAGTAAAACTCGGCTTTCATGATCAGGGCACGGCCCAAGTTTCCATTGAAGTGCTGGAAGCGAACAGCGCTGCTGGCCTATCGCATCTCATAGCCGTGGGCGCGTTTATCGATCAGGCCCAAGCTCAAGAGGTGATGGAGCAATTGCTCGCGCCCCTCGGCGTAGCTGCTCGAGTTACTCGAAATGCCCAAATGCGTTACCAACTCGAGCTCGGACCAATCTCGGCTGGCGCTGAACTTGAGCGCCTAACAGCGCTCCTGACGACGATGGATTTGGGCGACATCACCATTCTTAGCGCGCAGTAGCTTCGCGCTTGCGTTAGACTGCGGGTTTGGCAAAAGATTTAGGAACGATGGCATTGCATCAAGCACTAATTGACTGGGCCACCCGCGGGGTGTGGGTCTTAGCCATAGTCGCAGGGGGTGCTGTAGCTGCCCCCATTATTCCGCCCCCGCCAAGTGTGGCGTCATCCTCGTATTTACTTATAGACGCTAATTCGCAAAAAGTATTAGTAGAAGAAAACGCTGCTAAGCGTATTCCCCCCGCTAGTCTTACAAAAATCATGACGGCTTATATTGTCGAGGAAGAAATCAAAAACGGGCGCTTGAAAGTAGACGAAATGGCGCCGATCAGTGTTGAAGCATGGCGGACAGGCGGATCGAAAATGTTTATCCGCGAGGGCACTGAGGTTGCGGTAAGCGACCTTTTGAAGGGCATCATTATTCAATCAGGTAATGATGCGAGTGTTGCGATAGCCGAATACATCGCCGGAAGTGAGGATGCTTTCGCGGATATGATGAATCAGCAGGCTCAGGCACTTGGTCTGACGAATACGAGATTTCTCAACGCAACTGGTTTGCCGAATGAAAATCACTACAGCACAGCGGAAGATCTTGCCCGCCTTACCATCGCGTTGATTAACGACCACCCAGAGCAATATAAGCTTTATTCCCAGCGCAGTTATAAATTTAACGACATCGCCCAGCCCAATCGCAACAAACTGCTGTGGCGCGACCGCTCGGTAGACGGCGTCAAAACGGGGTACACCGCGGCTGCGGGTTATTGTCTGGTAGCCTCGGCGGAGCGCAATGGTGTGCGACTAATCAGCGTGGTTATGGGTACAGACAGTGATGAGGCGCGCATGCGCGAGAGCCAGAAACTACTCTCTTATGGCTTTCGCAATTTTGACACTCAAACTTTGTATAAAGCGGGCATCAATCTGCGACAACAAGACGTCTACTACGGCGACCAGGATAAAGTTGAACTCGGGGTCGCTGAGGATATAACAGTGACCTTTCCGCGAGGCTACTACGACGATATCGAGGTTGAGATGACTATAGCGGATTATTTAGAGGCGCCTTTCTCAAGCGGACAAGCGGCAGGTGAATTGATCCTAACGCTGGACGGTGAGCAACTTTATTCGGCGCCCTTGGTTACCCTGGCTGCAGTAGAAGAGTCGAATTTTTTTGGTCGTTTAGGTGACTCAATCTATCTATTCTATGCGTCAATTTTCAGCGATGAAGGATAAGCCGAAAATAGAGTTCCCATGTCGGTATCCGATTAAAGTGATAGCAGTCGCTAGTGAGGGTACTGCGCGTCGGGTGTTCGATATTGTGCGCAAGCATGCACCAGAGCTAACCCCGGACGATGTCACAACGCGTCAAAGCAGCGGTGAAAAATTCCTAGCTGT
Organism: uncultured Gammaproteobacteria bacterium; assembly: GCA_913050035.1. Classification (GTDB taxonomy): domain Bacteria; phylum Pseudomonadota; class Gammaproteobacteria; order Pseudomonadales; family Azotimanducaceae; genus UBA4421. The sequence continues at coordinate 9,719 of CAJXAC010000031.1, forward strand.
GCGTATCACCCTGACCGCACAGGGAGAACAACAGTTGCGCAATCTCTATACCGAACTCATGGCCGATTCGTCGGTAAGAATGGTGTTTTAGGCGATGACCTCCTTGCCAATAAATGTCCGTGAACTCGGCCTCACCCGCTATGAGCCGGTTTTTGCAGAGATGCAAACGTTCACTCGTGCAAGAGATGACAGCAGTGCTGACGAAGTTTGGCTAACCCAACACTATCCTGTGTTTACTCAGGGGCAGGCAGGCAAGCCGGAACACATTCTTAATGCGGGTGAAATACCCGTTGTGCAATCGGATCGTGGGGGACAGGTTACCTACCATGGGCCTGGACAAATCACCGCCTACTTGCTGTTGGACTTGCGGCGTTTGGGTATAGGGGTGCGCGATTTGGTGTGTGGTATGGAAAAAGCCATGTTGCATACATTGGGGGTGTTCGGAGTTGAAGCCTATGCGCGCCCAGATGCTCCCGGTGTCTATGTCGATGGCAATAAAATTGGATCTCTAGGTTTGCGGGTGCGGCGCGGCTGCAGTTACCACGGTCTGAGTTTGAACGTGGATATGGATTTGGCGCCGTTCGCTCGAATCAATCCCTGTGGTTTGACCGATGTGGGTGTCACTCACATCGCCGATTTCGCCGCAGTGGCGCTGAAAGAGGCTGAAGAGGTGCTACTTAGCGCCCTAGAAGCGCAATTCGAGATTACTCTGCGCAGACCGGACAGGTCTTAAGCGGCGCTAATTTCAGCTTGCGCCACTCCATATATTTCCCGTCAAAGTACAATATGTGGCCGGCTAATGTTGGCTTGATGCCAGCCAAGTACTTTATGCCCTCTAATGCCTGACAACTTCCAATGATGCCTACAAGGGGAGCGATTACGCCGTTTTCCGCGCAGTTGAGTTCCATTGCACTGTCGTCGTTCGGATACAAGCATCGATAGCAGGGCGAGTTTTCATCGTTCGGATCAAAAAGCGTAACCTGACCCTGCCACTGGATAGCCGCCCCAGAAACTAAGGGCACGCCTTTATTCCAGCAAGTCTCGTTGAGCAGATGTCTGCTCGCTAAATTGTCGGTTGCATCAAAGGCCAGGTCTACTGTTTCGAGCAACGCGGTTAGCTCCGCGCGCTCCAGTCGATGAGTGATGCTCGTCAGTTTAGTGTTTGCATTTATTTGCTGAATCCGCGCCGCCGCCGACTCAGCCTTATTTGTGCCAATGCTCGCTTCGGTATGGGCGATTTGCCGTTGTAAGTTAGATTCATCGACGTGGTCGTCATCCACTAATACCAGTTCGCCGACGCCAGAACTTGCCAGATACAGTGCTAACGGCGAGCCCAAACCCCCTAGTCCAACGACAAGGACCTTGGCATTGGCGAGGCGTTGTTGTCCAGCCACGTCCAGTTCTGGCAACATAATCTGCCGGCTATAACGCAGCAAGTCGTTGTCATTCATACCATTGGCCCAGGGTCACGCGCTCGATATTACCTAGGTCGACCACTGATTTAATGCCGGTAAAGCCTCTGTCGGCCATAAGTCCGCGCACGGACTCAGCCTGATCATAGCCATGCTCTAGCAATAGCCAGCCTTTCTCGTATAAAAAGTTAGGGCTTTGATCGATGATATGTGCGAGTGCAGCAATGCCTCGGTCTGCGGCGACTAGTGCAGATTCGGGCTCGGCGGATAACTCTGCTAAGTGTGGATCATCGGCTGCGATGTAGGGTGGATTACTAACAATTAGATGCCATCTACGCCCTTGCAACACCGCGAACCAATCGCTTTGATGAAAGGAAACTCGAGCCCCGTGTTTGTCTGCGTTGCCACGTGCAACCTCAAGAGCCAGAGCCGAATTGTCGCTGGCATCAACATCGACGTCCGGCCGCTTAGCAGCGATCGCCACTGCGATGGCGCCGCTGCCGGTTCCAGCATCCAGTAGTTTGTCGCCTGTTGTGATTCGTTCTAGTGCCAGTTCAACTAATAGCTCGGTTTCTGGGCGCGGCACTAAAACCGCAGAGTTGACGTTAAAGTTGAGACCGAAAAATTCTTTCTCACCAAGCAGATAGGCGATGGGTGTGCCCTGGCTAATTGCGTGCTCTAGTGTTTGCAGGTGTTGCAGTTGTGCGCAATCGAGTAGCTGATCAGCGTTGATAACGATTTGTGTCCGACTCAAGTTGGTCACCAGGCCGAGTAATAAGTCGCATTCGAGTCGCGTTAACGCTGTTTTGCTGCGACGCCATTCGTCAAAAGACGGTGCGGCAGTCGTATTGCTCTTGGTGTTCATCCGTCAGCAAGTTGTTGTAACTGATCGGCCTGATGCTCTTGTACCAGCGGCTGGACTAATGCGTCCAAATTGCCTTCGATCACTTCGTCGAGCTTATATAAGGTTAGATTGATGCGGTGGTCGGTAACTCGACCCTGCGGAAAATTGTAGGTGCGAATGCGTTCCGAGCGATCTCCCGAACCGACCAATTGCCGGCGGTTTTCTGCTTGCTCGGTTTGTTGTTTAGATTGCGCAGCATCCAACAGGCGTGCTTGTAGCAAGGACAGAGCGCGGGCTCTATTTTTGTGCTGGGATCGTTCATCCTGACATTCCACTACGGTACCGGTTGGTAAGTGCGTGAGGCGAATGGCTGAGTCGGTTTTATTGACGTGCTGTCCTCCCGCTCCAGACGCTCGAAAGGTGTCTTCGCGAATGTCTTTTTTATCAATTTCGATTGAGTCGATTTCGGCGACTTCGGGCATGATCGCAACGGTGCAGGCAGAGGTATGTACGCGGCCCTGAGATTCGGTTTCGGGAACTCGCTGTACGCGATGGGCGCCGGACTCAAATTTTAGCTGGCTATAAACCTCGTTGCCCTCTATGCGCGAGATAATTTCCTTATAACCGCCATGCTCGCCTGGCCGCTCGTTCATGATTTCAATGCGCCAGCCCTTGGCCTCGGCAAATTTACTGTACATGCGAAATAAATCGCCGGAAAAAATAGCCGCCTCGTCGCCTCCGGTTCCAGCTCGAATTTCTAAAAACACATTGGACTTGTCATTAGGGTCTTTAGGCAACAAGAGGGTTTGTAATTGCTGGTTCAAAGCTTCCAATTGGGTCTTTGTTTCGGCTATCTCCTGCTCCGCGAGTTCGCGTAGATCAGCGTCGTCGTCGTCCAATAACGCAGAACTTTCCTCGAGGTCGTCGTTGAGTTTGTTGACTCGCTGATAACAGAGAACTACAGGTTCAATCTCAGCAAATTCCTTGGACAGCGCGGTAAATTTGTCGCGATCAGACATGGTCTCGGAGTCCGACAATAGTGCTGAAACTTCCTCAAACCGATCAGTAAGATCGGCCAGTTTGGCGATCATAGAGGTGGAAAGCTCCATATTATTCAGTGCCGTCGGATTGGTCGGAGGAGTGGTTCTTGGACTCTTTGGTAGGCTCAGCGTCAAGTTGGTAAATTTGGCGCAATTGATCGACTAACTCAGTTTTTCCATCAGCACTCGCAGTGCGAATCGCAGCTGTGGGTGGGTGAATAAGTTTATTGGTTAAGGCGCGACTGAGCATTGTCAGCGCGGCTTCAGCATCGCCGGTTTTTTCCAGCGAGCTAAGGGCTTTGTTTAATTCTTGGATACGCGTTGCTTCGGCTTCGTCGCGTAAGCGCGTTAGCAGTGCTTTATCGCTGTGAATGCGGCGTTCCCGCTCGTAGCGCTCTGTACCCATATCAACGATGACCTCGGCGCCCTGCGCTGCTTTTTGACGTTGTTCGATGTTAGCTTGAACGATATTGCTCAGGTCGTCGATAGTGTACAGGTAAACATCTGGAAGGCTGGCTACTTCGCTTTCGATATCTCTGGGGACTGCAATATCCACCATAAACATTGGCCTGCGCTTGCGCTTTTTTATGGCGGCTTCCACCGCGCCCTTGCCGAGAATAGGCAAGCTACTGGCGGTGGAACTGATAACGACATCGTAATCGGCCAGTTGTCCTGCCACGTCGCTTAACTGCATGGCCGTAGCGCCAAATTTGGCGGCTAGTACTTGGGCGTTGGCCAAGGTTCGATTAGCGATTGCCAGGCCCGCAATATTTTTTGCTGCTAAATGCTCGGCAACTAGGCTGATGGTATCTCCGGCGCCCAGTAACAAGGCCCGCTTGGTATGCAGATTGGTGAAAATCTGCGTCGCCAGCGAGACTGCTGCGTAGGCAACGGAAATTGGATTGCGGCCTATCTCGGTTTGAGTGCGGATGTCTTTAGCGGTGCGCAGAGTCATGCGCGACAGTAAGTCCAATTCTGGCCCAATGGTTCCGGTTTTGCGGGCCACCTCATAGGCGGCTTTAACCTGACCCATAATCTGTGGCTCGCCCAGCATTTGCGAGTCGAGGCCCGCAGCCACGCGAATCATATGCTTGGCCGCGTCTTTGTCCCAATGCACATAGCTGGCACCTTCAAGCTCCGCGACGTCTACCGGACGTGTGGTGCTTAGCCATTCACTTATGCTGCGAGTATTATCGTCGCGCAATGCGCAGTACAGTTCAGTCCGATTGCAGGTTGAAACGATTGCGGCTTCGCGAATGTTGCCCAAATCACTAGTTAACTGACTGAGCATATTGGCGAGATTTTCCTCTGGAAAGGCAATACGTTCCCGCAGCTCCACTGAAGCTGTGCGATGATTAAGACCGTATGCAACTATGCTCATTAAAAGATGTCTGATTTTTCGGCCGAAGATTATAGCAGAACGCGACTGCTGCCTTTAGCGGCAATTGCTGCTGCAAAGTATCTGGCGTTGCTTCTGAGGCGAGGTCTACTAATTTTTCCGGTGGTGCTTTCAGGGTGTGTATCCGTGCCGGTAAGCAACGAGGATCGGCAAGTAGATTTCACTGTGCAGGGCAAGCTGTTGGTATTTCATGAGCAGGACAAAACTGCTTTGCGTTTTTTGTGGCGGCAAACCGAGGACGCCTATCAGATAGACGTATGGGGTAGTTTTGGTCAGGGCCGTGTGCAGTTGCGTGGCGATGCTAGGGAGATGCTGGTGCTGCGTGGGCGCGAAGTTATCGCCGTTGGTGAGCCGCGGCAGGTTATGCGGAGTCAGTTGGGCTGGGATTTACCAGTGGCGGCTATTCCCAACTGGTTATTCGGGCGGCCACTGCCCCAGCACCCAATAACGCGAGGCTCAGACGCTTTAGTCGACGGCCAGACGCAGTTTGTGCAGTTGGGCTGGTCCGTGCTGGCGCAGGTTCGCTCAGACAATATGGCGGTGGCGGAAGCGACGTCGAGGACGCCAGAGCAACTGAATTTGCGCCGTGGCGATATTCAGGCGACCTTGCTTGTGAGTAAATTTACTCGGAAGTCGCAATAACAGGTTTGACAGGTAATGACCTGATCCGGACAATACGCGCTCGCTCAACGGTGCGGATCTAATCAGCCGTAGTGAAACTTTCTTCGGGCTAATCTAATTTGATAAGTTGACGAACGATATGTGATTTGGGCGAAGGATACACATTCAGCGTAATTGGGGTGTCGCCAAGCGGTAAGGCACCGGGTTTTGATCCCGGCATGCGCAGGTTCGAATCCTGCCACCCCAGCCATTTTCGATAGTTTGATCGAGGCGACATTGAGGGGCATCGGTTGGCAAATTTAATGCTTTTTTCTGGTGGGTCGAACCTGGCCCTTGCCACGCGGGTAGCGAAGGAGTTGCATCTCGAGCTAGGCCACGCCGACGTGGGTCGTTTTAGTGATGGCGAAGTCACTGTAGAGATCCATGAAAATGTCCGCGGCAAAGACGTTTTTCTTTTACAGTCTACTAGTGCGCCCACCAACGACAGTGTTATGGAACTGCTGATTATGGCAGACGCGCTGCATCGAGCTTCGGCTCAGCGGGTTACTGCAGTGATTCCCTATTTTGGATATGCACGTCAAGACCGCCGGCCGCGCTCAGCGCGAGTGGCGATCAGCGCCAAAGTCGTTGCAGACATGATTAGTACCGTAGGCATTGACCGAATACTTACGGTGGATTTGCACGCTGACCAGATCCAGGGATTTTTTAATATACCGGTAGATAACATCTACGGTTCGCCGGTGCTCGTAGACCACATCCTTGCGCAGAACTATGAAAACCCGATTGTGGTATCGCCGGACGTGGGTGGTGTGGTCAGGGCTCGCGCCATCGCAAAACAGATAGATGACTTGGACCTGGCCATCATTGATAAACGGCGGCCGCGTGCCAATGAAACTAAAGTGATGAATATCATTGGTGACATTAAAGGTAAGACATGCATCATGGTGGATGACATCGTCGACACCGCCGGGACGCTCTGCACCGCGGCAGCCGCTTTGAAGGAAGAGGGTGCTGCAGCAGTAGTTTGTTATATCACTCATGCAGTGCTTTCGGGTGCGGCCATAGAACGCATAGAAAATTCAGAGCTGGACGCGATGCTCGTTACTGACACCATAGCGCTGTCCGAAGCCGCGCAGGCATGCCAAAAAATAACCCAGCTGAGTCTGGATCGCTTACTTGCGGAATCTATCCGTCGAGTGAGTAATGAAGAATCGATCAGCGCTATGTTCAGATAGCGGGAACGATGAAAAGTAGGTGAGCTGGTCGCAAGCTTGCCAAATGTAAATCTAAGTTGGAGACAGCACATGTCAGAATCAATTACGCTGACGGCTACGATCCGAACAGATGTAGGGAAAGGAGCGAGCCGCCGCCTACGTCGTTTGGAAGATAAGGTACCTGCCATTATTTATGGTGGTGATACTGCGCCACAAAAGCTTACCCTTTCCGGGAACGAAATCTTAAAAGCGTCGCAAATCGAAGCGTTTTACTCGCAGATCCTGAATATCTCGGTCGATGGAACTGTAGAGTCGGCGCTAATCAGGGATCTGCAACGCAACCCAGCAAGCGGTCGTGTACAGCATATCGATTTCCAACGGGTCAGCGCTGACAAAGAGGTCAATGTTAACGTGCCGCTGCATTTCATCAACGAAGATGCATGCGTTGGCGTGAAGATGTCAGGTGGCACCCTGACCCATAACCTCACGGAAGTTGAGGTCACCTGTTTACCCGCTAATCTGCCTGAATTTATCGAAGTCGATATGCTCGAGATTGAGGCCGGTTCGTCGGTGCACTTAAGCGATCTTGTATTGCCAGAAGGGGTGACCGTGGTTGCTCTAGCGTTTGGCGCGGATCGCGATATTCCGGTTGCAAGTGTTACTGCACGGCGCGGAACCAGCGACGATGCTGCTGAGGTAGATGAGCCTGCCGCGGAAGCGGATGCTGCGGACAGTGCTGAAGATGAAGGCGGCGAAGACTAACCATGGCGCATTAGGCGGCCGCGAGGTTCAATTGCGCGTTGCAATGGCTGAACTAATGACATGGCTGGGTTAAAGCTAATTGTTGGCCTGGGAAATCCCGGGCCAGCATACGCTGACACGCGTCACAATGTTGGCGCGGTTTGGGTGCGAGAGCTGGCCCGTCGTCACTCCATCAGTCTAAGTCTAGACAGCAAATTCAAAGGCGAAATCGGTCGCGGGCTTATCGCCGGGTGCGACGTGCGCCTGTTGCTGCCCGGCACCTTTATGAACAACAGCGGCGAATCAGTCGGTGCGGTGAGTCGATTTTTCAAGTTCGAAGCGGCAGACATACTCGTAGCTTATGACGAGGTAGCCTTCGAGCCCGGCGTTGTTAAATTGAAACAAGGTGGCGGCAGTAACGGCCACAATGGTGTTAAAAGCGTAATTGCCGGGCTTGGTAGTCGAGACGAGTTTGTCAGATTACGTATCGGCGTAGGGCATCCCGGCTCCAAGGAGCAGGTGATTCCTTATTTGACCAAACAAACACCGCGACAAAGTGAGCGCGAGCAAATTGCCGTCGCGGGTGATTTCGCCGATGCCATTATTGCCGACATGATGCGTGGAGAATGGCAGCTCGCGATGACTGCTTTGCATGCGCCCGAGAAGAAGCCGGATAAAGAGCCAGCAAAAGCAAACCCTGGAGAAACTTGATGGGATTCAACTGCGGTATTGTAGGAATGCCAAATGTGGGCAAGTCGACGTTGTTCAACGCCCTAACCAGAGCGGGCATTGATGCTGAGAACTTCCCGTTTTGCACCATCGACCCGAATACTGGTGTTGTGCCTGTTCCGGATCCGCGCCTCAATCGACTGGCAGAGTTGGTGTCGCCGCAAAAGATTATTCCAACAGCAATGGAATTTGTGGATATCGCTGGCTTAGTTGCTGGCGCTTCCAAGGGCGAGGGATTGGGTAATCAATTCCTTGCCCATGTGCGTGAAACCCATGCCATAGCCCACGTGGTTCGTTGCTTCGAAGATGAGAATGTCGTGCATGTGGCTGGTCGGGTATCTCCAGCGGATGATATTGAAGTCATCAATACTGAATTAGCGTTAGCCGACCTGGATACGTTAGAAAAAGTCTATGAACGTAATCGCCGGGTCGCGTCCTCTGGAGACAAAGAGGCACGCAGCATGATGGCGGTGCTGGAGAAAGTTCGGGTTGCTCTTGAAGAGGGTGACCCCGTACGTTCCATAGACCTAAGTGATGACGAAAAACTTATGATTCGCGAGTTTCATTTCATCACGGCCAAGCCGGTGCTTTATATCGCTAACGTTGCTGAGGATGGCTTGGAAGATAATCCCCTAGTGAGGGTGGTTGAGGATATTGCCCAAGCCGAGGGCGCCGAAGTGGTGGTGGTAAGCAATAAAATTGAATCAGAAGTGGCAGAACTTGAAGATGAAGAGCGTATTGAATTTTTACAGGCGCTGAATCTTACTGAGCCAGGCTTGCATCGAGTTATTCGTGCGGGCTACAAGCTATTAGGTCTGCATCAATATTTCACAGCAGGGCCTAAGGAAGTGCGTGCTTGGACCATTCCAATTGGGGCCAAAGCGCCGGCGGCTGCCGGTGTCATCCATACGGACTTCGAGAAGGGATTTATTCGTGCTGAGGTGATCGGTTTTGACGATTATGTCGAGCTGGGCGGCGAGCAGCAGGCCAAGGATGCTGGCAAGTGGCGCCTAGAGGGTAAGGAGTATGTGGTCGCCGATGGCGACGTGGTGCATTTTCGATTTAACGTATAAACCGAGGGCCCGTTTGGACCCTCAGCTTATGTCTATGTGAACGGTGTTTAGCTGTTGGCCTTGCGTTCTTTGACTTCCTGCACTACCTGGTCTGCCACATTCGAAGGACAAGGGGCGTAGTGCGAGAACTCCATAGAGAACTGACCGCGGCCGGAAGTCATGGTGCGCAAGTCACCAATGTAGCCAAACATTTCTGCCAACGGGCAGTCTGCTTTAACACGTACACCGGTAATGCCAGCTTCTTGGGACTTGATCATGCCACGACGACGGTTCAGGTCACCGATGACGTCACCAACGTGATCGTCGGGCGTGAACACATCTACTTTCATCACAGGCTCAAGCAGTTGCGGCGATGCCTTAGGCACTGATTGTCGATAGGCTGCCTTTGCCGCCAATTCGTATGCGATTGCGGACGAGTCAACGGCGTGGAAACCACCGTCCATCAGCGTAACTTTAACGTCTAATAGCGGGAAGCCGGCTAGCGTGCCTTCTTCCATAGATACGCCAAAGGCCTTCTCAATTGCTGGCCAAAACTCCCGAGGCACGTTGCCGCCGGTTACTTTAGATTCAAACTCGTAACCGCTGCCTACTTCGCCTGGCTCGATGACATAGTCGATCTTAGCGAACTGGCCTGAGCCACCAGTCTGTTTCTTATGGGTATAAGTATCTTCCACAGTTTGGGTAATGGTTTCGCGATACGCCACCTGAGGCTTGCCGACATCCACTTCAACACCGTGGGTGCGCTTGAGGATATCTACCTTGATATCCAAGTGCAGCTCACCCATACCCTTCATAATGGTTTCGCCGGATTCTTCATCGGTTTCAACGTAGAACGAAGGATCTTCCTGAATCATCTTCGACAAGGCGATACCCATTTTTTCTGCGCCAGCTTTATCTCTTGGCGCAACAGCGATGGAGATCACTGGGTCTGGGAATACCATTGGTTCTAGGGTGGCAGGATTGCTGGGATCACATAGAGTGTGGCCGGTTTGGGTATTTTTCATACCCAGTAGCGCAACGATGTCACCGGCTTGGGCGACCTCGAGTTCTTCCCGTGAATCCGCGTGCATCTCTACGATGCGCCCAATACGTTCAGTCTTACCGGTAAAGGTGTTAAGGACGTTGTCACCCTTCTGGATTTTGCCAGAGTAGATTCGGGTAAAGGTCAGGGCGCCATAGCGGTCATCCATGATTTTGAACGCCAGTGCACGTAGCGGACCGTCAGGATCCACGATAGCGCGCTCACCGGTTTCGTTGCCCTCTAGGTCAACCTCGGGCTGAGCCTCAACTTCCGTTGGGTTGGGCAAGTAGTCGACAACTGCGTTTAGTACGATCTGAATACCTTTGTTCTTGAACGCAGAACCACAGAAGGTTGGGAAGAAAGCCAACTCTCGGGTGCCTTTGCGGATGCAGCGCTTGATGTCATCCACGGAAGGCTCTTCGCCTTCTAGGTAAGCCTCCATCAAGTCGTCGTCTTGCTCCAACGCTGTTTCTATGAGCGCTTCACGGTATTCAGCGGCCTGATCCTTGAGATCTTCTGGAATGTCTACGACTTCGTAGGCTTCAGGATTGCCGGAGTCATCCCAGACCCAAGCGTTTTGATTCAGCAGGTCAACAACGCCGGTAAAGTCGTCTTCTTCGCCGATGGGCAGGGTCATAACGAGCGGATTGGCGCCTAATACGTCTTTCACCTGATCCACTACGCGATAAAAATTTGCGCCCAAGCGGTCCAGTTTGTTGACGAAGATCAAACGTGCTACTTCAGACTCGTTAGCATAGCGCCAGTTGGTTTCAGATTGCGGCTCGACGCCACCTGAGCCACAGAATACGCCAACGCCACCGTCCAACACTTTCAGCGAGCGGTATACCTCGATAGTGAAGTCAACGTGCCCGGGGGTGTCGATTATGTTCAGGCGATGCTCGTTCCAGGTGCAACTGGTCGCCGCAGACTGAATGGTGATGCCACGCTCTTGCTCTTGCTCCATGAAGTCAGTGGTTGCCGCACCATCGTGAACTTCACCAATTTTATGAATCTTGCCTGTCAGCTTCAGAATTCGCTCGGTGGTGGTGGTTTTGCCAGCATCCACATGGGCGAAAATGCCGATATTGCGATAGCGAGTCAGGTCTTTCATGTGTTCTCTCTAAACAACGTGCACCGTCTAGTGCATATTTTGTAAGTTATTGAATTTAATGGAAATTTCTAAATGGTCGAAATCAAGATGGCGTATATTACTACCGAACCCAAGAAACCTCACGCGAAATATTAACTTCGCGTGAGGGCGCCCTAGGGTGCTGCGAATTGGGCTGGGCGACACTTTTAGATGTCGAGGTCAGCAAATACCGGGGCATGATCGGATGGCGTCAGATCCTCAATCTTGCGGCGGTAATCACGGTCTATGATCACTTCTTTGGTGGTCTCCAGCAATGGATCCGTTGCGAGTAAAAAGTCGATGCGCAAGCCGTGTTTGCGATGAAAAGCGCCGCCGCGATAGTCCCACCAGGAAAATTCTTGGGCGTCCGGGTAGCGATGTCGAAATAGATCGGTCAAACCTTCTTCTACTAAGTCTTGCAGGTGTTGGCGCTCCGCCTTGGTGTAGAAAATGGAGTCGTCCCCGGCCTCGCCGCGCCAACCATCCAGGGCTTGGGGAACGATATTAAAATCGCCGCAGAGCAGGTGCTTAGTGCTGGCGCTTTGTTGCCAATAGCGGGTCAGGCTCTTATACCAATCGAGCTTACGAGCGAAATCAGCGTGCTCTAGGGTTTTGCCATTTGGGCAATATACAGTTGTGAAGTCGAAGGCGTTGCCTTTCGGGGTGGTGATCTCCGCAGTAATCAGACGCGCACCAAAGTCCGCCTGTTCTTGCAGGCCCTGTTGTTTCAGGGTCATCGGAAGTTTGGCCAAGATCGCAACGCCGTTCCAACTTTTCTGCCCGTGAACCAAGGCCTCGTAGCCGAGTGCCTTAAAATGGTCGTGAGGGAATACGTCGTCTGGTGTTTTCAGTTCTTGCAGACCAACCACGTCGGGTTGTCGATCCTTCAACCAATGGTCGATGTAGTCGATGCGGGCGCGTAGCCCATTAACATTCCAGGTCGCCAGTCGCATAAATTCGATTCCGCATTGGTTGAGCGCGATGATAACCGTGGATGTAGCTAGAAATCATCCGTTCCATCGTTTTGCCGCTGCCAATTGGCCAAATTTAGGCTGTTAATTGCCTGCTCTGCCGGTGGTTTGATCCGGTAAGCGGTCAAGAGGTTGTCTGGCGTCAGCACTTCAGCGGGGCTGCCATGTGATAACACCTTATTGTCGTGCAGTAATAACAATTGGTCGCAGAATCGAGCAGCCAGATCTAGATCATGCAAAACCATAACGACGGTGCCACCCTGTCGAGCTTCGTCGCGCAATACCTCAAGACAGTGGATTTGCTGGTAAGGATCTAAGCCGGTGGTGGGTTCATCGACTAAAATAATCGGTGCTTTGACTGCTAGAACCCGCGCAAGATGCACACGCATACGCTCGCCATTGGACAGAGACTGTATAGGCCGCCGCGCAAGCTCCTCGCACTGGGTTGCAGCCATCGCCGCGGTGACTGCTTGTTGATCGGCTGCTGTGGCTGGACTCAGCCAGTTGAACTGACGTCGGTATGGTACCCGGCCAAGTTCTGTCACCTGCTGCGCGCTTAGATTCCAGTGCACCTGTGGATTTTGCGGTAGATAGGCGATGTGTCTGGCGCGCTCATGCGGAGTCATTTGTTCAAGCTGCTTGCTGCCAATACTCACACTGCCGCGAAAGTTGTTCTGAACTCCTGCGAGTATGGATAACAGCGTCGATTTACCTGCACCGTTGGTACCGATTATGCCGGTTAGCTGCCCAGGCTCGGCAGTGAAGGAAATATCGTTTAGCGCAAGCTGCGTGCCTAGGCGACATTGGATTGCGGTGGCAGTGAGCTTCGCGGCGGCCATGTTATTGCTCTAGCCGCCGTAACTGAAAGATTAGATATAAGAAAAACGGTGCACCTAGCAGTGCAGTGATTACCCCAAGTTTGAGTTCGGCGCCGACGGGAATACAGCGCACTGCAATGTCTGCGGCGAGTAACAGACTGGCTCCGCCGCCAGCACTTGCCAGCAAAAGTTTGGCCGGGTCGTTAGCGCATGGTTTGCGCAATAGATGCGGCACGACCAAACCTATAAAACCGATAACGCCGGTAACCGCAACGCCTGCGCCGACGCACAGTGCCGTACCGACAATTATTTGTCTCTGCGTGGTGCGAACGTTGGTACCAAGGCTTGCGGCAGTCACCTCGCCCAAACTCAGTGCTCGGGTTGCCGGTGCAGCCAGCAGAATCAGAGTCCAGCCTATAGCCATTAGGGGTCCAGCAAGCTGTAAGTGCAGCAAGCTGCGGTCGGCGAGTGATCCCATCTGCCAAAAGATGATTTCCATTGCCGCAAATGGGTTTGGCGACAAGTTTAGAACCAACGCCGTGAGTGCGCCGGCTATGGCGTTAATGGCAATGCCTGCAAGTAGTAATGTGGTTGTCTCTGCTCTTTTGCCGGCAATGATAAAGAGCACGATCACAGCACCTAATGCGCCGGCGATACCGCCTAAAGGCAGAGCGAGCGGTGCGATGGTCGCAAGGCCGGTGTAAAAGGCCAGTGTGGCCCCCAACGCTGCACTCCCGGAGACTCCAACCACGCCTGGTTCAGCCAGCGGGTTTCGCAGCAGGCCTTGCATAGCCGCGCCGGCCAGCCCTAGGCTAGCGCCTACAAAGAGCGCCAGAGTTGCGCGTGGAATGCGCAGTTCGATCAAAATGGTGTGCGCTAGATCAGTGTCATCATTAAGAAGTTCGAGCAGCAAAAACGGTGCGGCGGTGTATGTCCCTGAGAAATTGCTTGGCAGCATCAAGCTGAGACAAAACAAACTCAACGTTGTCACAGTTAGGAGTAAAAGTAATTTACCAAAGTCGATATTCATTAGCGGACCAGCTGTTGGCGTTTTGCCGCGAGTGCCTCTGCCACATTGGCAATGCGGCTGGTACCGCATATCAGCGTTGATGGGTCGATTTTATGTCGCGATATAGTATCGCTCAGTGCAGGATGCTGCAGTAACTCTTGGGCGAGTGCCGGATACCGGAGTTGGTCCGTTGGTGTGATAAGTAGATCAGGCCGAGCGCGCAACAGGCTCTCTAGTGGAAAGCGTTGGTATGTTCTTAGGCCGAGCAATGTGGCCGAATTTCTTAAGCCAGCAAGGTTGAGTAGTTCGTTACTGAGGCTGCCATGACCAACGGTTAATCCGTTGGGTTGGAGGAAAGCCGCGTAGGGCCATTGATCCTTGGGCATCTTATGCGCGTCGCTAGAAAGTTTTGTCAGTTTTTCGTGCATCCTTAGCAGTGATTCATTACCCCTAGCGGATTGTCCGATCGCCTGAGTTAGGCGGCGGATATTGATCGAAAGAGCGTTGATGGAAGTGGCGTCTTCTAGATGCAGTGTCGGCAAATGCATGCGCTTTAACATTGCTCGGGTTGTTGTTGAGGTGCTCGGACCTGTTAATACGAGATCAACGGATAGCCTCAGAATGTCCTCTGCGCGGCCCTGATTGCGATGGAATTGTTGCGCATAGGTCGCAAAAGGCGACAAATTTTCATCGCTGGACAGCCAGGTGATTGACGCTATTTGCTGCGGGTCGGCGTATTGCAGCAGCAGTGTGTCGGTACAAAGGTTAAGTGACGCTATGCGTAACTTTTGCGTGGTTTCTGCAACATTCCCGTAGGTTGCGACGGGCGCTAGCGCCGCCGCAACAATACATAGGCCTAATCGAGAAAATATGGATATACCTATGGGATGTGCCAGCATGTCTTCACGGCGATATTCAGTCTAGGTTTAGTTTGGCACCAAAGCTCACATAACGACCAGGAGAATTGTAGCCGAACACCTGTTGGTACTTAGTATCCGTTAAGTTATCGACACGCCCTGTAAGGGTCAGATCAGGACGTAAATCGTAGCTGATGCCGATGTTAGTCAGGGTGTAGGGTTGCAGGTTGACCCGGGTTGCTGCGGTGGCGTAAATGAATTCGTTATCCGTGCGCCGGCCATTGTGTAAAAACTGGATGCTGGCGCGACCCTTGCTATCGGCAAAATCCCGCGACAAGCGTACTTGGCCGCTATGCTTCGGGCGACGAACTTCCTCGACACCATTTTCTTCCGCAGTTAATCGCGTATAAGCAATAGCCAGCTGCCATGTTGTACCAATGACAAGATTACCGACAACCTCTATGCCTGAACGGTCGCTATCGGTTTCGAGGTTAATCGGTTGGGACATAAAGTTAGCATCGTAAACAGTGGCAATTTCATTCTGCAGATCAGCAGAGAAGTAAGTGAAGTCAAAGTCCCATTGAGCAGCGCTGCCAGCGAATTCACTTTCCCAAGACTGGGACCACCCCAAGTCATAGCTCGTGGATTGTTCGGGCTTTAGCTCAGGGTTGCCGATAAATGTGCTTGGAATAAATCCGAAAAGTTCGAAAAAACCAGGATTAGTAATGCCTTGGCTGAAACTTAGGCGTAGGCGGCTTTGGCTAGCAGCAGAGCGCAATAGAACATGGCTAACAGAGCCTCGCGCGGTGGTGGCGTTGGCAAAGCGCTGGTTCCAATCGCGACGCAGACTCAGGGCCAAGGAGGTTTGCGCGTAATCAACTAGGTACTCAGCAAACACGCTATTTTGCGAATCGTCTGCTGTGTAATTGGCGGCGCTAAAGCCGGCGTAGATATTTTCGAAATCTCTTTGTTCGCTCTGTAGGCCCATGTTGAAAGATCGTTCGGCATTGCCGCCGTCGATCCGTCTAGTGGTCTGCAGATCCAGTAATAGGCGTTCGCCCCGTAGGCCACTGGTAGCGGTGCCGTCGACGAGATAGTCGGTACTGTTTTGCGACTGGGTTAATGCAGCGTGGTGCGCCCAAGCACCAATTTTATGGTCGTAACTTAGGTATAGGTGTTGTTGTTGCCCATCCACTCTTTCGTCTGCGTCTACGATCAACCCCTGGGTTGCGGTTGTGGGGAAATCAAAATCTTGTTTATCGCCTTCGCTTTCTGTGTTGACCTGGCGCAGCACCATTTTCATGGAGGCATCTGGGGTTAAGTTGATGCGGGCCTGGGCACTAACTTGAGTCGTGTTGAATCCATCTAATTCGGCACCGATGGGTGATGCATCTATCCCATCAGTGGTCAGTTGGCCAACGTTCAGATGGGCGTGCCAGTTCCTTTTTGGATCATTTGAGCGAAAGCCAATGCGTGCACCAAGATCTTGGGTGTTGAATTGCCCGGCTCCGAAGTGGGCGCCGCCGTGCCACCCGGCGGATTCCCGTTGTCGCGTAAATATGCCAATAACTCCGCCGATCGCGTCGCTACCGTAGCGGGCGCTCTGGGGGCCGCGTAAAACTTCTACGTGGCTAATATCGGCGTTGGTTAAATTCGCAAAATTGAATTCTGAACCTAGGCTTATGTCGTTCACGCGCACGCCGTCGATCATGACCAAAGTATGGTTGGCTTCGGCGCCACGCATGCGGACTTGGGTCAGGGACCCCAAGGGGCCGCTCTGATTGACGCTGACACCCGCGGCGTTGCGCAATAAATCGGCCACGTATGTGCTTGTTTGATCCGCTAACTCGTTCGCCTCGATGCGGCTGATGGCGCTACCAATTTGGTTGAGCGTTTGTGGCTGATGGCTGGCGGTAACCAAGACCTCTTCTATCTCAGCTGCTGCACTTGGTGTTGCAAGGCATATCAGCCATGCAGCGACGAGGGTTTGAGACTTGCGGGTAAATGACATAGGGGCCTCTTGCAGGAAAAACAGCAGCCTATCCAAGCCAGTGTTAGACGTCGACAAAGAACACTCATACTCAACTTGAAAGATGGCTGCTGATGGCCGTGCACGGTAGCATTTGGTCTCAGCATGAGCAGATAATAAGGCTACCTAGAGTCGACTAAGCGATTTTGCATACGATCACACGATTGGTTCTGCACGAACCAGCGCGCAAAAAGTGGTTCGCGTATTCGAACCTGCAGTCTATGGCGTTGGCATATCGGCCAGAAGAGGTCATGCCCGCCTTAGAACGCTTAGAGCGGTTAGTAAATACCGAGCATCTGACCGCGGCCGGTTTTGTGAGTTACGAGGCTGCGTCGGGCTTTGATGCAGCGCTGTCTACTCAGGACGCAGCCCAATTACCATTAGTCTGTTTTGGTTTGTTTGCTGAGGTGACCGAGTGTAAACCGCCGGTGGCGTCAGCAACCCCCGTCGCGTCATCCTGGCAACTAGATACCGAGCATTATGAATACCTTGCGGATATTGCAGATATACGCGAGCTCATTGCTGCTGGCGATGTTTATCAGATTAATCATACCGTGCGATTACACAATACCGTCGCTGATCCGTGGCAACACTTTTGTCATATTGCGGCCGAAGCGCCTTATGCCGCATTTATTGAAACGAATGAATTCGCCATTGCTTCGGCGTCGCCGGAACTATTTTTCCGTTTGCAGGGCGATGACTTGCAATCGCGGCCAATGAAGGGAACTGAGTCGCGACGGACAAATCCCCAGGCTGATAAACAAACCTCGGATTGGTTAGCTGGGTCGGAGAAAAACCGTGCAGAGAATTTAATGATCACCGACATGGTGCGCAATGACCTCGGCAAAATAGCGGTTGCTGGCAGCGTCGATGTCAGCGGGCTGTTCAAAGTTGAAGAGTATCCAACCGTTTGGCAAATGACTTCGACCGTGCATGCACAGACCAAGGCCTCTGTTGGTGAAATTTTTCGCACGTTGTTTCCAGCAGCGTCGATCACTGGCGCGCCAAAACGAGCGGCTATGGGGCATATCGCACGCCTAGAAAAGAGCCCTCGGGGCATTTATACCGGAGCAATCGGTTATCTAGCTCCCAACCGCCATGCTCAATTCAGCATAGCTATCCGCACCAGTACAGTGAATAAAGTTGCGGGTACCGCACAGTATGGCGCCGGGGGCGGCATCGTTTGGGACTCAACAGCAGTGCAAGAGCATACGGAAATGCTGGCAAAAACTCGGATTCTTGGTGCAGTAACCCATCAGGCAAGTATCGAGTTGTTTGAGACACTGCGGTGGACTCCTAGGGCAGGTTTTAGTCGACTTGAGCGACATTTAAACCGGTTGAGCCATAGTGCGCGGTTTTTTGGTATGCCCATGGACCCTGAGTGTGCCCGCAGTGCATTAGATCTGGCTCTGGTCGGAGTCCGTGAGCAGGGTATGAGAGTGCGCTTAAGTTTAGATGTGCAGGGGGCGTTTCGCGTGGACTTGAACGAACTGCCCGAAGCGTCGCCACAGCAGGTGCAGCCGATACGACTGGCAGCGAATGCAGTCGATTCGTCGGACCTATACCTTAAGCATAAGACCAGTTACCGCAAAGGTTATGATCAGGCTGCCGCTGAGGTGCCTGATGATGTTGAACCGATTCTATTTAATGAGCGTGGTGAGATTACAGAAAGCAATAT
This sequence comes from uncultured Gammaproteobacteria bacterium, assembly GCA_913050035.1. Lineage (GTDB taxonomy): Bacteria > Pseudomonadota > Gammaproteobacteria > Pseudomonadales > Azotimanducaceae > UBA4421. Next base: position 28,304 of record CAJXAC010000031.1, read on the forward strand.
TGCAAACGTGGTCTACAGACTCGGTCCCGACTGGTTTACGCCACCGCTGAGCAGTGGTTTGTTACCGGGAACCTTGCGCGAGGAATTGCTTGAGCGTGGTGAGTTAACCGTGCGGGTATTGCGCGTAGCAGAGCTCGACTCAGTGCAAGAATTGGCTCTAATAAACGGATTGCGTGGCTGGCGGCAGACCCGTTGGGTTTGAAAATACAACGATCACATTGACAAGGGTGAGGGTGGTAAGGACAATTCGCCCGCTCCGCCAATCGGCGGAACTGTGGCTAGGTAGCTCAGCTGGTTAGAGCGCAGGATTCATAATCCTGAGGTCGGGAGTTCAAGTCTCCCCCTAGCTACCATTCCAGAGACGCTCCCAGACTTAAATAGCCTTTTTGCTAAAAGCAAAAGGCGACCCAGAGGCTCTTGCAGGGCTACTGGGCGCTAGCCACCAAGAGAGTTGGATTAACACTTGTTTTCTTCGTTTGGCAAGTGCGCAAACCGTCGTTCAAACGGGTAGCGCAGGCATAGGTATCATTTCTGCCCTCGGAACTAGACCAGTAGTAAGTGTCTGTTTTGATGTCGATAAAGGAGGAAACATCCACCTTGGGGCTGTGACATGGAACAGCAGTAATCGTGTCGTACTCCTCTTCTGTTGGAATGCGCCAGCTAACCATAGAAAAATCAAGATCCTGATTTCCACGCGCAGAGCGTTGGCGTGTTGTTGGTTTTTGCGAGGGATTAAGGTTCGCCAGTTGTTCTAGCTCGGCTATTGTCGCATCGAAATTTTTGTTCGACGGTTTCCCGACGCATGAGCCGTTTAGGTAGCTCTGTCCGAGGTTACATCGAAACCAGAGCAAGTCAGTTTTTGGGTCGTGTAGGATTCCAGGAGCCTTCTCACTAAGCTGAGATGGCGTTTCGGCATAGTATTCTGAGCATGGCATGTCCACAGTCTCGGAACCGCATCCGAGCAATGTTATCGTTGCTAGAGCTACTGTCACACCGCCGCGTATTCTGCGATTTACTCTTTTCGACATAATCTCCTCCTCTAAGAGCCCTGCGGATATGCATTACCCTTACTATTTCCCCCAGCCGTCATAGAAATTAGAAAATTCGATTTATCATTAAAAGAGCAATAATTGCACTAAAATAGTGCATAAAAGAAATATAGGTATTAACAAAGGGTTAAATTTGTATATAGTATCTGCTGAAGGAGTAAGTACTTTTAACTTTAAGCTTTTGGGGGCTTTGAGTTATGGAAAGGGAAAGACTTTCTGAACTAGATTTGAGGTTAGCTAAGCTCCTAACCGTTGTGCTGGAGAGCGAGGATGAGCTTTTCTCATTCTTCGCTGGATCTCGCTATAGCCTGCTT
>CAJXAC010000032.1 GCA_913050035.1 uncultured Gammaproteobacteria bacterium
CTTGCACCCACGAGTTTCCTCCAAACAACTCCGTGGGAATTTTGAAGACACGTCCTGTCTCCTTAAACAGATCGATTCGGTGCTGCAGCGAATCAGGTATCTGGGCACTACGACAGTGCCGCCAGAAACGCGAATCGTCGCGCTCAGTGACATGGTAGTGCAGGACAATAAAGTCCCGAATATTTTCGATCTCGAAGGTCATTTGCGCATTGAATTCGTCAATATCCGGTTGCCGAACGCCGTCGTAGGGAAACATTTGCATTAAACGGATGATTGCCCGCTGCGCCAGATGAATACTGGTAGACTCCAATGGCTCCATAAATCCGCTAGCCAGCCCCATCGCCACACAATTCTTGTTCCAGTGCTTACGGCGCGTGCCCGTTGTGAACTTAATCACCCTAGGGTCAGTAAGCGGCTCACCCTCAAGATTACCGAGCAGCTTCGCGGTAGCCTCGTCATCGGACCAAAACTTGCTGCAGTAGACCAGCCCGTTACCGACCCGATGTTGCAGTGGAATACGCCACTGCCAACCTGACTCATGGGCAATGGAGCGGGTATAGGGCAATGGTTCGCCCACACTATGAGTCTGCACAGCAACGGCACTGTCTGCCGGCAACCAATGGCTCCAGTCGTCATAACCGGTATGTAAGGTTTGTTCAATCAACAAGCCGCGGAAACCAGAGCAATCAATAAAAAAATCGCCTTCGATCAGTTGACCACTCTCTAGCTCAACACCCGTAATGAATCCGTCGTTCGGATCTTGCAGCACTTGCCTGACTTTACCTTCCTGGCGTAGCGCGCCGTTATCTTCAGCGATGCCGCGTAAAAACTTCGCATATAAACTGGCATCGAAGTGATAGGCGTAATTCAAGCCATTGTTCGGCAGCACGGCAAAGCGCTTATCTTTTGCCGCAACCAGTTCGGTGCAGTAATTGCCGAATTCTTCACTAAGTCCTAACTGTTTGCCTTTGAGCCAAAAATGCTGAAAGCCCGCAGCCCAACAATCTTTGCCGGTATAACCGAATGAATGAATATAGTCCTCACCGACATTGCGCCAGTTCTCAAAGGAGATCCCCAACTTAAAAGTACCTTGGACCGCTGCAACGAAGTCTTGCTCTTTGATTTTTAGCAATTCGTGCAGGGTCAGCAGTGTGGGAATAGTCGCCTCACCGACCCCAACCGTACCAATCTCGTCAGATTCAACTAGGGTTACATGCAGATTTTTACCCAACAACTTGGCTAACGAAGCAGCCGCCATCCAGCCTGCGGTACCGCCACCTACAATCACTACCTTTTGCACTTTGCTGTGTTGCACGTCTCTCTCCTTACCAGCCGATCCAGTATCTATCGGTTTAGCGTCTCAATTATTCAACTTATTCAGTAATACCGCTCGCAGTTGCTGCGCTGCCGCTTCGTCTAACGGAGCCAAGCAGCCTCTCGCATGCTCCGGGATATGGGCATACGTCGATTCGTCATTTGCAAACACATAATGTTGCAACAGCGCCTGCCATCCCTCTTTTTGCCGGGCAGGCAAATCCCTAATGGCCCAAATCGCGTGCAATAACGCTGCTGCCGGCGACCCCAAAGCTTGGTGGGAATCTATCCACCAGTAGTTAACCAGCAAATTGAAATCGCTCAACGATTCCACATGATGCCACCACATGCTCGGAATAAACAAAGCATCGCCAGGGCCTAATTCTGCCACCACCGCATGCTCTAACGCTTGGGCAAATTTCGGAAATCGCTGCAAGTCCGGTTGGGCGAAATCCACCAAACTTATGGTTTGCCCCGAAGGCGTGTGCTCCATTGGTCCCACATAAAGATTTTCTACCTGCTCAGGGGGAAACAAAGTAAACCGGCGGCGTCCTGCAACCACACACGCGATGTTGTCAGGATAATCGTAGTGCGCCGAGATACGCGATTGATTACCTAACCAAAAGCTCACCAGGGGCTGATCGCTCGGCAACTTTAGATCATTGGCCTGACGAAACCCGGGCAACCATTTATCCACCATGGTTGAACCAACATAAATGGTTTGCGCATCAGCCTGCCCTTGCTGGTTTGTAAGGCGTTCTAATACCGCGCCAAGCGGTGCCGCCCCACTGCGAAAGTTAAAACCATTAAATTCCTGATTATAGAAAAAGCGGCCGTCAAATTGCTCATCGCCCAAGTAGGCGGTGACAGGCTCTTCGGTAGCGAACTGCTGCAAATAGCCCCAGGCATCAGCAGCCGATTCCCGACACCCAGAAACAGCTGGCCAGGACTGTACCAAACCACTGAATACCACGGGCTTGTCGCCCTCAAGCAGGTGCGTTGGCGGCGACGTTGGCGTAAACCCACCAACTCTTACCACCTCTGGCAAATCTGCCAGATTCATCCGTTCTGCCCTTCAAGTAAATCATTTTTACGTCGCACCAACCGCCCCATATTCGGGGTCGATGCCAACGCCATGTAGGTAGGCAACAAAAACCCCTGCTGCTGCAGCTCGCGCAGCTGCTCGGCAGACAGGCCCGCGAGACGGTCTTCGTCGATGGTTTGAAATCCAAACAGCTGATTCGTGCTGCCGTCTGCTAACTCAATTTCTAAAGACACATTTTCTAACAATTGCAGCTCGGTTAACGCGGCAACATACTTTTGTGCATGTTCAAAACCGGCGTGCAAATGTTCGAGCAGGTTTGCCATCTGCTCGAGATAGGGGGAGGTGCCACCTAGAGGCTCAAACAAACGCTCGCCCTCAACCGCACTGACTCTGGGATGATCTAGGTCTATTGAAATCACCCGCTTTTGCGCCTCACCCTGACCTTGGGCTCCAATAAGGAACGGTTGTCTGCGAATACTTGCCGGCACGTAATCGGCATGCCATTGATCATTATGCAAAAACAAATTTTCGCCACGCTGGAAGCCGAACAACGCCACCGGCAAAGTACCTTCTTCTTCTGAATTCTTGAAAAACAAAATCGGGTACTCGCACTGAACATCGCGGAACTCAGCCGGATAAGTCATACCGTACATCACCTGATCACCAAGTGCTGCAGAGCGATTAACCGCCACACGCAGATCGCGGTGCTCTTCGTTATTCAGTAAGGCAAATCTTGTCACATCCTGTTCCTTTTCTTTAGTCAGGCCCTGCTAGCCCGTTTGCCCAACTAATGCAGTCAGCAACTCGCGATTACTGGGCAGTCCCTGACGCAATTTTTCGGTACGTTCCCTGTTCATACGCACCACCTGAATAGCCTTCGCCTGTTCGCGCATATGGCTTGCTCGAACGCTGCCACCTTGCGCAGGCTCGAAACCCATACCGTAGAGTACGTACTGATAACTCGCCGATGGAAACAGTTCATCAATGCGCGGAGCATCTTCATGCCATGGTGGCTGCTGCTGCCAGAGTCGTAGCTTTTCGACCAGCGCATCCGGACAAGTTTCTGGGCGCGCATTATCCTGCCAGTAGGGTTCAGAGCGTTTGCTCAACACGTAGTGCAGTTTCAAAAATTCTAGGATGGACTGCCAGTGGTAGTGCATTTTCTCGTTGAAACGTTTTGCCACGATATCCATAACCTGACGCGTGCGCGGCAAATGATCGGTAATAATGTTGGCAGATTGCTCAACCAACGCCAGTGCAGAGGCCTCTAGAGGTTCTACGAATCCGGCTGACAACCCTACGGCAACACAATTGCGCACCCAAAATTGCTGGCGAAAGCCCGGCTGAAATTCAATCGGTCGCAGCGCTAAAGATGCCGTCTCCACACCGGGCGACGTGTCGGCAATGTATGCTCGCAGAGCATTTTCAGCGCCTTGAAGATCTTGATATTGATCAGAATAGACATAACCAATGCCACGCCGAGTCTGTAAACCAATATCCCATATCCAACCCACCTGCTGGGCGGTGGCGCGGGTAGTCGAGGCAATAGGCGCCTGTGCGTTGGCATAGGGTACCTGCACTGCAAGCGCGCGATTGTTGAACAACATAGCATCCACTGGTTCGAGTGGGGTCCCGAAATGCTCACCGATCAGCAATGACCGCTGGCCCGTGCAATCGATAAAGAGATCACCCTCGATGTGCCGACCATCACTTAAGGCAAGCGCCGCAATGTCACCGTCATCTCTACTTATAACCTGCTCAAAGTGTCCTAGAACGTGTTCGACACCCAAGGCTCGGGTAACGTGTCGCTGCAGGAATTGGGCGAATTTGCCTGCATCAAAGTGATAGCCATAGTTAACATTAAACGCAAATTCCGGTGTCTGGCATTGTTTCGGCGCCAGCCCTGATAGCGCAACTTGCCCCTGGGGCGATACAAAGTCCGCGAACGCGCCCTGCTGACGTTGCTCAAGCCAATAATTTGCCAGGTTTAAACTGGCAAATTCACTCGGCAGACTGAACGGGTGGATATAACGCTCAGGGGCATCGTGGTTACTCCAATTTACGAACTCGGTACCCTGCTTAAAGCTCGCGTCGCATTCCCGCAGAAACTCAATTTCGCTTAAGCCTAACTTCTGCAGGGTACTGCGCATAGATGGCCAGGTGCCTTCGCCAACCCCAATAATCGGCACATTTGGCGATTCCAGCAGAGTTACACTGAAATCAGCCGCAGATCCATGTCCATGCTCCGCCGCTAGCAGGCCAGCAGTGATCCAGCCCGCGCTGCCACCCCCTACGACCACTATACGTTGTATCGCGTGTTCCATTTTGCTGCCCGTTACCCCTGAGAAGAACTCTTACCCTGTTTTTGAACGTCAACGCCGAAAAGGCTTATACCCTGCAAAATTGCGTTTTGCCAAATGCAAAAAAAGGCCGCCCACTGGACAGCCTTTTAATTGTACCTATTGGAAGAGCGCCGCGGCGAGCCGCGGCACCTCGAAACACTAGAAGGTGTATCGAATTCCTAGGTTGTAGCGAGTTCCGTCTTGCGAAGCAAACAAGGTTTGCAGCTCCGTGCGTCCGTAAACGTGACGGGTCTCGTCAGTCAGGTTGATGATATCCAAGAACACCTTGGCATTATCATTGATTTCATAGCTTACGCTCATATCCCACTGGGCGTAATCTGCTACGTAGGTCGGCGGTATTGCACCGACATTGGCCTGTCCCGTACCGTTCAAGAAATCATCACGCCAGTTGTACGCGAGTCTCGCCTGGAAACCGTCCTTATCGTAGAAACCAATGAAGTTTGCAGTATCACCCAGCCCGCCTAATACGAACTGTTGACCCAGACCCATATTGTCGTAACCCACGTCCGCTTCAACTAACGTTGCGTTGACGATAAAGCCGAAACCCGTGGCTCCGAAGTTGTGCTGAAGATTCAGCTCCCAACCCTTCATGCTTGCTTCGGCAATATTTACAGGTACCGTCAGATCAAACTCAGCAATCGGATCACCAGCAACACCAGTTATCAGATTCGCTGCTGCGTCTACACCCGGCGAACCATCTTTGTTCGCCAAGATCCAATCGCGCAACTCACCCGAAGTTGCAGTAACACCGAGAGCCGCCTGAGCTTCCGCCACATAGGCGCCTTGCCCTGGGTGGTTAAGATTGAACAGTGGCTCTGTTACGGAGGCTGATCCAATGAAATTATCTACGTCCTTACGGAAGTATCCGGCCGACAGGTAGCTGCCCTCACCGTAGTAATACTCAAACGAAAGGTCGTAGTTAGTGGACTCAAATGGCAGCAGTTCTGGATTACCACGGCTACCGTCGCCACCATCAATGCGCAGCAATTGAGCAATGGTTATGCCGCCCTGGATATCCCCATAGTTAGGACGTGTCAGCGTCTTACTGAATGAGGCGCGAACGACCATTTCATCGGTAACATCCATACGGAAGTCTAGGTTTGGCAGCAGGTAATTATATTTACCGGTCAGTTCGGTAAAGTCCGTACCATCCTGCACTGCGCTAAATTCGTTACCGCCTACCCAGTTAATACCGCTGTAGTTCGGCGCCAATGCCTGAGACTTAATTGTGGTCTCTTCCCAGCGCAATCCGAAGCGCAAGCCAACCGGCTTACCCATCAGCTCAGTGCTCGCTTCCGCCTGCAGATACGCAGCAGTTGACTCTTCTTGAGTCCTACGGTCTGAGGAGTACGTGCTAGAAGCACAAAGCCCTGTACCACAGTCGCCCATATCATTCGCGAAGAACGTGGTCGCGTCCCCCGAGGCCATTAGCGATTCGGTACGCGCAATCATCGCAGGCATGCTGAAGGTGTAGTAATCCGTGGTCAGACGTGAATCGTTACCACCCGAGAAGTTATCGAACGCCCCAGCTGCAGATGCAGGTGTCAACAGGTCCGCAATAGCGTTAGCCTGCGTCACACCACCCCAAGCGTCGCGTTGCACAACGGAGCCTGCAGAGCGATTGTTTACTTCAGTAACCTGAACACCGAAGTCGATGCTGTCGACGAAACGGTCTGCGTCAAACTCGAAAGTACCGCTGAGTTCAGTTTGCTCAATACCCATCTTCGAGAAGTTGTTGGTAAATACGCTGCCGGTAACGATCATATCGTCTGGCGAAAGCGGATTTGACAGATCCAAAGAAAGAATCGGCAACTTACCACCAAAATAAGTAGTGGTCTTATCACGGCTGAATGCAGAAATTGCCAGCTGAGAAGAGTCACCAAAGACGCTACCTGGTTGCTTGGTTGCCATAGAGTTATGGTGATCCAGCTCCAGCACCAACTGTTCGCTTACATCCCAAACCAGGTTGAATCCAACTGATTTGTTCTCAGCAACGGTTGCATCAGATCCCGCGCCCATGGCGAAATCGCCGCCACCGCCGTTGTTTTCGGCGTAAACCAGCGGCGAAGCATTAGGACCATCGGTCCACTGCGACTCTTGTCCGCCGAAGTTGTACCAAGCTGAGTAATTGCTGTAAGTGCGCTCAAGCTCAACTTCTGAGTATGTGTAGTCCAGTGTTCCTGTAACCGTCTCTAGCGGACGCCATTGCAGGGTCAACTGACCATTCGTTCGCGTACGCTTCCACTCGGCCAACTCATAGCCGGTGTTTTGTGGGACTGAGTACACCTCGTCTGCTGAAGTGGTTCGATTGACCTGAGTGTTCGGGTCATTCGGTATACCACCCCATTCCGTAGGGCTGTTAGGGTTGCCCCAATCGTTGTCGACGTTACCCGCAAAGCTTCTCCAACCAGCAACGCTTGCAACGTTCGCACCGTTGTTGCGGTCTTGACGAATAAGGCTTAGCGAAACACCCACTGTGTCATCAGCAAAGGTATTTGAAAACAGCGCAGAAACTTCTGGTGTGTAGTCATCGCCTAATGTGGTGGACTGATCGTTCATCAAAGAGGCTGAAATGGTGCCCTTATAGCCTGGGGCTTCCAGCGGACGTGTAGTGCGAATATCTATGGTAGAACCAATACCACCTGTCGGCACATCTGCCTTACCACTCTTGTAAACGCGCACGGAGGCGATGCCCTCAGAGGCGAGATTGCCAAAGTCAAACGAGCGATTGAGACCACTCGCGGTTGGCAATTGACGCCCATTCAGAGTGACCAAGTTAAACGGAGGTCCAAAGCCACGAACCGTAACTTCCTTGCCTTCGCCGCGGTCACGGTCGATAGCAACACCAGTAATCCGCTGCAGCGATTCCGCAAGGTTACTGTCAGGGAAATCACCAATATCCTCAGCTGAGATCGCGTCCACAACACCCGCACTGTCGCGCTTTATGTCAGCCGACTTCTTCAAACTTTCGCGGATACCGTAAACAATTTGTTCTTCTACCTGTCCGGCAGCATTGGCTTCTTCAGCCACAGCAAAACCATAAGGAAACGGTACGCCTGCAGCTAGGGCAATGCCCGCAGCCAGAGGTGCTTTCTTAAATTTCGTAACCTGCATACTCCCCCTCCCGGGATGTCGTATTGAATCAGCGATGGTTCGCCACCACAGAGAGTTCTTATCCCCACACTGCCAGCCAAGCTACTTGACACCGCTTGCGCGATTTTGGTGCGAATATGAAGATCCTCTCCAGCGTGCACTTTCGGTGTGCACGCGCACAAGGGCAAGTCCAATTGCGATAAAACGGCACCCACCCGCGATGAAGCGGTTTAAGGAATCAATGTTGGCGCTAGGGCGGCAGGACTGGCAGGTTTTACGCTCAAACGGTCATCGGCGCACAGCCGCATAACCGCAGCCGCTAATGCCTGATCGAATCCCTGAAGAAGTCTGAAAAGCTATGCCCGTATGCTACTGGGCATGTAATACCTGCACTTCCTGGCGGAAGTTACGACTGACTTTTAGTCGAACATCATTAGGCAGCAACAACACGCTCTCACCGCGCGGCAATGCTTCCATTGACTGCACTTTAGTTAGATTGACCAGGGTCGAACGATGGATTCGAGCGAACGGGCCCGTGCTGAGTCGTTGCTGCAGCTCTTTCATAGTGCAGCGCATAACATAGGTCTTACCAGTAGCATGCACACACATGTAATCTCCTGCCGCATCAATCCAATCAATATCAACGAACGGCACGAGATCAGTATTTAAACCATCGCGGATCGCTAACTTATCCTGCAGAGGACTAGTCGAAGTATCATTTACCGCCGTCACATTACTGTTCGGTGTGGTGCTTTGACTGCGCGCTGCAACCTCCAGCACGGCAGATTTTTCACTCATCTGTCTGGCTGCGATGCGCTCCTGGACCTGCTCTATCGTCACTTTGAGCCGATCCGGGTCGACCGGCTTGAGCAAGTAATCCACAGCGAAAACATCAAAGGCCTGCAATGCATACTCATCATAGGCTGTGACAAACACCACAAGCGGCATAACATCCGCCTGAATTTCCCGCACCACATCAAAACCACTATTGGTCGGCATCTGAATATCCAGAAAGACCAAGTCAGGGGCTAATCGCTGTATTTGTTTTATCGCGTCGATACTGCTGCTGCATTCCGCGATCACTTCTATGTTGGAATAGCGACCAAGGATTTCTACCAGCAACCGCACCGCCAGAGGCTCATCGTCGACAACAATTGCGCGAATAGGCTGCATTACTAGGTATTGTCCAAAGGCATTTGCAATAGGGCCTCCAACCCGCCCAAATCGGCTTGCTCTATACTCAGGCTGGCTCGATCACCGTAACGCATGCGTAAGCGCTCGCGAATATTCTGCAAACCGACACCACTGCCGCTATCAGACTGGGTGTTTTGGCCAGAACCCGAATCCGCGATCCAGATGTTCAATCGGTCGCCTACGGGAGCCGCACGAACACGAATCAGACCGCCCTCTTCAGCTAGTGCGATCGCATGCTTAATGGCGTTCTCAACCAAAGGCTGTAACAACAAGCTCGGCACCTCAACACTAGCCACCGAGTCATCTATGTCGATGATAACAGTCAACCGATCAGCGAATCGCGCCTGCTCAATTTTTAGATACAGCTGCAGCGCTTCAACTTCCTGTTGCAGCGGCACATTGATGTCGCCGCCGTTATCCAAGGAATAACGTAAAAATTTGCTCAGTTGCACCAACATAGCGTTGGCCTTATCTGCCTCTTTCAGGGTTACCAACGAAGAAATCGCATTCAGAGTATTAAACAGAAAGTGCGGGTTCAATTGATAGCGGAGCAGTTTCAATTGCGCTTGCCGCGCCATGGATTCGGCCTGTGCACGGCGCAGGCTTTCTTCCTTCTGGGCACTCGACATAACCATCAGACTATCGTGCTCTTGTTGCAATAACTGGTAATACTTAACGCCGTGATAAGACGCCATCCAGCACACGAATATGAAAATGGACGTAAACAGCCAGCCACCAAAATCCTGCCAAAGATTGGTTTCACCAGTCATCATTTCAAACGTCCACAACCGCAATACTGACCAAATCGCCGCAAACAATAACGCTGCGATCAGTGAAACAATCAAGCGGGGCAGCAGGTTTGTTTCCCACACCCTTCGAAACACCCAGCGCATCGGCCAACTGACAAATATGCCCAGTACGGATTGCAGCAGGTTATGGAGGATGTAGACGAACTCAGGCTGGTTGTACCACAACGTCAAACTGGCGTAGCTAACCAGCGATAAACCGAACCAACCGACCACTTGCGCGGCCCAGAATTGATGGTCACGACTACGCTGTAAGAATTGTTGTAGGCGCGCTGGCAGACGGACCCGACCCACCGGGGTTTCAACCAATGCTGTTGACGCTAAACCGTGTTGATCCTGCATACACACAAACCTCTCTAAGTCAGCATACCCTAGGCGAGCCCAAGCACGCCACGACGCAAATGAGACACGACCTATGCCGCTAGGCCTGCACCTTTGCCTTCGGCTCGTAACGGCCCAGCCAGCGGTCAAATCGCATCAGCAGCGGTGGTAAAAACAGCAGATCTAAAAACAGTGCAACGACAATAATCGGGGTGATCAATAAGGCCACATTCTGAAAAATTTCGGTATTGGAAAACACCAACATAAGGGTGCCCAGCGCCAAGCTCGCGGTAGTGATGGTAATGGCAGAACCTGCTTTATCCATGGCGTAGCGCATCGCTTCCTGCACATTACTGCCATCACGTTTAGCGGCAATATACTTACTCAACACATGCACCGAGTCATCCACGACTAGGCCAATACTGATAGAAAACAACATGAGGTTGTAGGGACCTAATTCACCGACAAAGAGTCCCCATAAACCGAACACAATGGTCGCTGGAAACAGGTTCGGTAACAAACTCAACAGGCCATAGCGCACGCTCCTAAGCCCTACCAACATGGTGAGCGTAATCAACGCAAAACTCATGGCGAAACCTTGCATCAGTTCTAGACTAAGGACGCTATTTATACGCGCTCGCAAGATCGTTTCATCTGCCCGGGTGATTTGGAACTCTGGCGATACGTTAGATGCAGCCCAGGCATCGATGCGATTGGCAAACGCCAAAATATCGTTGTTTGACAAATTTGAGGTGCCCACCACTAAGCGCACGCCCGAATAGTCATTATTGAACATTGGCTGCAAGCTCGGCTCGATTTCCTGCACTAACTGATAACCAACAAGATAGTCGATGATAGTGAGTTGATCTGTAGGCAAGCGATCCCAAGCCTCATCGTCGTCATGATCCGCTTTGTTACGGGCACGCAGGTAGTCGGTGTAGGTCGCTACAAAATTAGCTTCAGGTTGCGCCTCTAGCCATTCAGTAAAGACATTCACATCCTGCAAGAACTCCGGCTTGGTGATGCCGTAATACTCGTTGCTACGAATAACATAGACCAAGGCTTGATCATTGCCGATGCGCTCGCGACGAGCCTCCAACACGTAATGCAGGTCCGAGCCTTCGTCGATGAAGGAATATTGATTGAAATCCAGCTTGTTCAAGGGCAACAACGCGATGGTGCCGAGAATTAATACCCAACTGCCCCAAAATAGGGAGCGATGACGCCGCTCTACTAAGCGCGTCATCCATTGAATAAACCCACCTACGCCGAGAGGTTTGGGCACCTTATGTGTTGGCAGCAGTAGGATCATTGTCGGCAGCAATGTAAAGGTGAGCACGAAGGCCCAGATAACGCCGATTGCGATGATGTTGCCAAAGCCGAATATCGCCGGCGACGAGGAGTAGTTGAGACTCAAGAACCCCATAGTGGTAGTAATTGTCGCAAGCGTCACTGGGCGTAAATTAACCTGCAGACTACGAATCATTGCCGCCGTTTTAGTCATACCCCGACTCAATTCTTGGGCATAGATGGACACCACATGGATACCATCAGCAAGTGCAATCACAAACACCACCAATGGACCCAAACGGGAAATCTGATTGAGCGGGATACCTAGCCAGGCATGCGTCCCCAGCGTCATGGCAAGAGTCGCGGCAGTCAGCACGAAAAGACAGACAGATGCCAAGAGCGATTTTAGACAAAACCACAGCAGCCCCACCCCGATAATGGTCACTAATGGAAATAGCACCAGGTTGTCACGCTCGGCAGAAAGTTTGCTGTCGCGCATAAACAGCGGTCGCCCGATTACGTAGACATTTACCTCAGGATGGTCCTCGCGCAGTGAGTCCCGCAGTCGAATGGCAGAGTCGGCAAGAGCGATATTTGCCGCCTGGGTATCATCGATTAAATTGTATTTAACTGTGGCCAGGGCCATGGACCCGTCTTTGGCCAAAATGCGCTTCGTCAGATCTTCATCGGCCAACGCCAAGTTACGTACTTCATCCAAGGCTTGAGTTGTCAGACCTTGAAGCTCGGGGATTAAATATCGGCGTCCCACGGCCGCGCTGTCAGCATCGTTAAGCGGATAGTTCAACAACGACCCCACCGCCACTGCTGAATCGATTTCTAGATAGCGCTCACTAAACGCCTCCATAGCCCCAAGCGCAGCTACATTGAAAACATCCGGTTTCCCTTCAAAAGCAAAAAGGATGGACGGCGAGGACGGGAAATCTGCCTTATTTTGATCGATTTCTTCCTTGTACGGGTCGTCCTGGGCAAGGATGGCCTCTGTGGAATTATCTTGGACAGTTTTCGAAATCCCAAAGGCGACGAAACCACCCACCAACAGGGTGATAATGCAAAGCACGAAGCGCTGCCGGACGAGCAAGTGGGCGTAATCAATTGTCATATTTTGGCGACGTTATTTTTATGCTGAATGGATGGTTTTTTGTTATATATGTGGGCTGATTTTTACATTCGGGCCAATTATGCAAACCGCTAAATTTCTCTGTGTATTGATAACTTCACTAAGTGCGGCCGCGACTTTCGCGACTAATACCCAAGTCAGCGACTTCGCGCTCTTGGATCACACGGGCAAATTTCATCAAGCGAGCTATTACAGCGACCATGATGCCATAGTTATCCTGGTCGAGAGTAGCCAAACACTAGCGGATCAACGCGGCCGATCAGCTTTGTCTAACATTACTGCACTGGAGCAAGCAGATAAGGTCAAAATCATGCTGCTCAGCCCAATGGTGAATGAGCAAAGACCCGAACTGCAAGCCGCGATCAACAACAGCGGACACCAACTACCGGTGCTGATCGATGAAACCCAACTGGTCGCACAGTCTCTAGGCCTGACCCAGTACGGCGAAGTAATTGTTATCGACCCAGAGACCATGGGCGTTCTGTATCAGGGCGATTCAACTCCGCTGCAGAGTATTGCTGACCTCGACGCGGTGATACCAACTCGTGACGCTCTGGGTTCAGCAATAACTTTCAGAACAACTGAGCCCGTGTCTTACAGCACAGATATTGCCCCGATCCTTGAGCGCAATTGCGTTTCGTGCCACCGTGATGGCGGTATAGGCCCGTGGTCGATGACATCCCACGCTATGGTTCGGGGCTGGTCTCCTATGATGCGCGAAGTAGTGATGACTCATCGCATGCCGCCCGGGCGTATAGATTCCCATGTAGGCAAACCCATGAGTAATGCCGGTGGCCTCAGCGTGCGTGAACAACAAATGCTCATAGATTGGATCGACCAAGGCGCGGCAAAGGACCCTGGCGTAGACCCGCTTACTGAACTGACATTCGGCACTGCCGCATTCACCCTCGGCGAGCCGGACATCGTGCTAGACGTCACTCCTCAGGAAATACCCGCAACTGGCGTGGTGGACTACCGGTACATTCCCGTACCGCTGAATTTGCCCGAGGACAAATGGCTGCGAGCTATCGAGTTCATACCCGGCGACCACGAGGTCTTGCATCATGTCATTACCTATCTCTCAAGCCCGGCAAACAAAAGCGAAACAGCCGAGGACGGTGGTGCAGGCCAGGGTCAAAATCTTGGCGGCTTTGCGCCCGGCCGGCAGCCCGATGAGTTCGCCGACAACAGCGGCAGACTGATACCCAAGGGCTCGAACCTTTTGCTGCAAATGCACTACACCACGTCCGGACGCGAGACCGTGGATGCCACGCGGGTCGGACTGTACTTTCACGATCAACCTCCAACCCACGTGATGTCAGGAGCTGTTGCAGGACAAACGCGCTTTATGATTCCACCGGGCGCGAAAGAGCATAAGCTGACCGGCGTGCAAGAAATCGAACGCGACGCTTACCTCTACGAATTGAACCCACACATGCATTTCCGCGGCAAATACATGAACTACTCCGTTGAATACCCAGACGGCAGCGAAGAAATGTTGTTATCGGTGCCAAAGTACGACTTCAATTGGCAGTTCAATTATCGCTTGCAGGAACCGTTGTTGTTACCAGCCGGCAGTAAAGTTATTGCGCGCGGAGCGATGGATAACTCAGCGCAGAACAAGGGTAATCCCGACCCAACGCGGCCTGTTTTCTACGGCCTGCAGACCATGCACGAAATGTTCTTTGGCTTTATGACCCTGCGCTACGTGGGCGACACCCCCAATAGGGTGGCCGTAGGTTCTAAGCCAATAGCTTCCACCGACGCAGCCGGTCGCTAGTAGGGCTCCAACCCCGTCATGCAGGCCACCAGAGTGAGCTTGGCGCAGCGGCAACAACTTCGCGATCACGGCTATGTGATCTTGCAAAATGTGCTGAGCCAAGCCCAGGTTGATGCTGCAAAGTCCATTATTACTGCCGCCCTACCTGGGCATGAGAGAAGGCTTCTGGTACCAGCAGCAGTCGCGACTCACCCCGACGTGATCGGCTTATTTCAAGACAGCAACATCGCTTCAATCCTCGCCGATCTCATGGGGCCCTTCCCACCAGTAATCAGTTGCCAAGTCGCCGTAACTCCTGGCCAAGACGATCTGGGCGGCGCACCGGACACCCACGTGGACGGCGGCTGGAGTGGTGTTATTCCAACACGGGCAGACGCAATAGATCCGTCGACCCACCGACCCAAAGATGCTGCACGTTACTACGGCGCCAATGATGAGGTCCGCGGTAACAATGATGGCCTGCTGTGGATGGACCCACAGCGGCGTATTTCCAACGGCAGTTATACGGCATTAGTAGGCATATGCCTGAGCGACCAGAGCCAACCAGGCAATGGCCAATTTGGCGTGCTTAAGGGTATGCACGAGCACGTGGAAAGAGTTTTTCAACGGCAACGGGATTCTGGCGGGGTGATCGGTGCCGAAGGCGTGGACTGGCCTCGTATAAAAATCGACGCCCGCGAACGCCCATTTTGTAACGGCTTACCAGAGAGTATACGCGCACTCGGCATCGAGCGCGGAAAAGCTAACCGTGCCCTAGCGGATTGGCCATGGCCGGAGCTTACGCCGGTACTTATGGAGCCGGGAGACGCGGTGATTGCACTGCATAGTTTGCCCCATACCCCAACTCCAAATTTTGGACCCAACCCGCGCATAAACGTATATTTTCGAATTCGTCGCCTGCGCCCGGAAAATCCTCATGAGGGCAGCCGACGCGTTGCTCACGGCGTCAGCGATCACCCCGACCGCGGCTATTTCGGCCAGTTCCTCGACTATCCGGACCACTATGACCCCTGGCAAACCAGTATCGACCGGCTCTGCGATCACTGGAGCGAATGGGATGGCATGCAAGATTTATTGCCAACCGATCAATCGACCAAGGCCTGATACAGTAACGAACGGATTTTTGCGTGATCGTCCAGCCCGGTTGCAGGTATGAGCTGGGTCACGTAGGAAACAACCAGCCCCTCTCGCGGGTCTACCCAATACGTTGAGTGATAGGCACCACCCCATCCGTAGCTGCCAGCGCTACCCAGTTGTCCAGCTTGACCAACGTCCAGCAACACATTGAATCCGAGTCCGAAGCCCGATCCTGGACGTGAGTACGCGATGTCTCGCGGCAAATGATTAGCCGTCATCAACTCCACGGTCTTACGCCCAAGTATACGTACGCCATCCAACTCACCGCCGCGCCGGAGCATTTCAAGAAACCGCGCATAGTCCGCGGCAGTCGATACCGCACCAGCACCACCAGAGTAGCTTCGCGGGCCACCAATTTGGCCCTGGAGGTAATGGCCCTGACCAAAATAGAAATTCTGCGGGTTAGCAGCCGCGCTATCTGCCGTTGGCTGCCTCTGTAGACCGTCTTTAGTCATGGCGTAGACGGTGCTGAGTCGCGTTTGCTGTTCCGGCGGCACAAAGAAATAGGTATCGC
Source organism: uncultured Gammaproteobacteria bacterium (assembly GCA_913050035.1). Classification (GTDB taxonomy): domain Bacteria; phylum Pseudomonadota; class Gammaproteobacteria; order Pseudomonadales; family Azotimanducaceae; genus UBA4421. Next base: position 15,996 of record CAJXAC010000032.1, read on the forward strand.
GCATGCGCAGCGGCGCAAATAATTGCTGCTGTAAAAATGCCCCGAGGGTCTGGCCCGACAGATGTTCCACCAGCGCGCCGAGAATGTCCGTATTGTAGCCGTAAACAAATTCACTGCCGGGATGGGCTGCTTGGGGGAGTGTTGCCATCCGTCGCACCTTGTCGCGCATGGACTCTCGATCGCCGGCAAAGTACCAGCCCAAAATATCGGCCTCCTGCCACGCCGCCTGGGCCACACCCCAGCCGTAATTGATACCGGCGCTGTGAGTTAACAAATCGCGAATGGTAATCGGGCGGGTTGCTGCCTCCAGCCGATAACCTAGGTCAGCATCACTGTCCGCGACTGCCACCTTTACGTCTCCCCACTCTGGAAAATATTTACTTAGCGGATCCGAGATAAGCAATGCGCCCCGTTCCTGCAGCAACATAATCGCAACACTCGTAAACGCCTTGGTCTGGGAGGCAATGCGATGCAAACTGCGGGTATTCATAGGGATAGAGCTCTCTCGGTCTTGCCAGCCGAACGCCTTATGTAAGACCGTTTCGCCATGTCTCGAAACGTACAGTACGCCACCTGCCAGGCGTCCATCTTCTACGTACTGATCCAGACTGTTTTCCAGCACTGCCAGACGTCTGGAATCAACTCCGGGAGCTGCCACCGCGCTAACCGCTGCGAGCATCCAGATCAACCATCCATAAAATTGCACCTGCTTCATCCTAGGCTCCGAAAATTTCCCAATTCACGCCATTCGGACTGTGCCACATCCAGAAAAAAATTTTGACTCGCGCAACGGAAACAGCTAACAAATAGGCTGCAACGGGAGAGTGATATGACTAAAAACATTCCAACGTCCATGCACGAGGTCACTGACCAATGGCTGATCGACATCCTAAGTAGCCATCAGGCTTTCGCTGATGCCCCAATCAGCAGTGTAGACCGCCAATCCGTCGGCGATGGGATTGGTCAGGTCGGTGAATTCAACAAGGTTGTGGTAACGACCGAATCGGCCAAGCAAACCACTTTATTTTTAAAACTGCGGGCGCCCATTGAGGGTATGCACGCAGTCGCTCTGCGTTACAAAATGTATGAAAAAGAAGTGCGCTTTTACAACGAACTAGCCGCACATATGGATGTGCGTACGCCAGAGGTTTACTACGCCGACTATGATCCCGAGACCGACAATGTTGCCCTGCTGATGGAGTTTTTGGACGGCTGGCACTCACCCGATCAAATCACAGGCGCGTCGCATAATCAGACCCTGGCGGCAATTAAGCAGTTGGCGGCCATTAACGCACCCTATTGGAACCGCACCCAGGAGCTGCCCTGGCTGCCCACTATGCAGACCGACTATATGCAGCAAACCATTTCGGACATGGCGGCCTGCAGCGATATCTTTTTTCAGCGTTTTGCCGGAGATCTGCCTATTTCTAAGTCAGACTTCTATCAGATTATTGAATCTTGGCCGGCAATACTCGATGGCTTGAGCGAGGGTAATTTAACCCTGACTCATTACGATTACCGAGTAGAAAACATGTTCTTCTCCAGCGACGAGAGCGAGGTCGCAGTAATCGATTGGCAACTCATCGGCGCCCTCAGGGCAGGCTGGGATCTGGCTTATCTTATTGGGACTAATATTCCCTCAGAACAGCGCCGTGCCAATGAGCAGCAATATATCGATCTATATCTCGACTGCATGCGCGACCATGGGGTTAATTACAGCGAAGCCGAGTTACGCCATGATATGAAGTGGTCACTACTGGGACTATGCAGTATTGCGGTCATTGGCGGGGCAAACTTTGACGTCAGCAACGAGCGAAGTTTCGAGCTGTTCAAGGTCATTTCCATACGTTTATTCGACGCCATTGCTGAGCACGAGGCCTTGTCCGTAATCAGTTAGAGCAAAACGCCTGTTAAACTTACCCGATCAATTAACGAATCGGATGAGCACATGTTGGCAATCATAGGCGGGTCGGGCCTTTACCAATTAGACGGTCTGACTGTGGAGGCGCAGCACGACGTCACCACACCGTTTGGCCAACCTTCATCTAGTATCACTGAAGGTCGCTATCTTGATCAGCGTGTGTTGTTTTTGGCACGGCACGGTGAGGGCCATCAATTTCTGCCCCACGAGGTGAATTATCGGGCAAATATCTTTGCGTTAAAATCACTGGGGGCCCGCCGCATTCTGGGCTTTTCCGCCGCAGGCAGCTTGCGCAAAGAAATACGCCCAAGCGAACTGGCACTTACGGCTCAGTACTTCGATCACACCCGTGGCAAGCGCAACTACAGCTTTTTTGGCGAGGGCGTATCGGCACACGTCTCCACGGCCTACCCCACCTGCCCTGCACTCGGCGCAGACATTGCCGACGCAGCTGCACGGATTAATGCGCCTTTGCATCTCGATAAGACTTACGCCTGCGTAGAGGGACCGCGACTCGGCACTCGCGCCGAGAGCTTTTTCTTGCGCGACAGCGCCCAAAGCGACCTAGTTGGTATGACCAACGTACCGGAAGTATTCTTGGCCCGCGAAGCCCAACTCGCTTATTGCACCCTGTGTTTAGTCACAGACTACGACTGCTGGATGGACGATCCCGCGGAGCATGTAAGCGTCGACAAGTTTTTTGCCACTTACCAAGGCACCTTGACCAAGGCTCAGGCTGTCCTGGCAGAATTACTAAAACAGCCGTTTCGCCCCACACCCGATGAAGTTCGCCAGGCATTGGCAGGCGCGGTGCTCACACCGGATGCAGCACTAACTGATGCACAAAGGGCCTGGCTAGACGTGCTTCGTGCATGACCCAATGAACTGCCATTAAGCATTACGTATAGGCACTTCAGTTTTTTTCGCCACAGTGCGTAATGCGAATGACGAATGCACCCGGGCAACCCCTGGTAGACGGGTCAAAAACTGACTGTGCACCCGCTCGTAATCGCGTGCATCCGCGACAATCACCCGCAACAGATAGTCAGCATCGCCACTCATCAAATAACACTCCATTACCTCTGGCAATCGTGCCGCCTCGGCCTCAAATGCGGCCAGATCGTCTTGCTGCTGACTGTGCAGGGTAATGCGCACGAATACATTATCTGGGTATCCCGCCATAGCTTGGTCCACAAGGCCCACGTAGTCATGCAGATACCCCCTTTGCTCTAACGCCGCCACCCGGCGCGAACATGCTGACTCCGAAAGGTTCACCTGAGCCGCCAATCGAGCATTGCTCAGTCGGCCATCTAACTGCAACAAATGCAAAATTAAACGGTCTGTGCGGTCTAGTTGAGCGACTTGACCCTTTCGACCAAAATCGGAGGATTCTTGCATAAAAACCTCTAAAACCACTTGATTCAAGTGTAGTTAGGGTGATTTTTCTATTTTTTGCAATATATCACCTCAAAAATAACAAGATAATTCTATTTTCAGCGAAGTAGGACTTCTATCATGCGCATCGGTGTACCAAAGGAAACTAAAAATCACGAGTATCGAGTCGGGCTGACCCCAAGCAGCGTTAGACAACTGGTGCAACTTGGCCACGAGGTTTGGGTAGAGACAGAGGCAGGATCCGCCATTGGCTTTAGCAACGAAGACTTTGTCCATGCCGGCGCCAAGATCGTCGATACCGAACAAGCGTTCAGTGCGCCGCTAGTGATCAAGGTAAAAGAACCACAATTAGACGAGTGCGCAAGGCTGTCGGCAGACCAGATATTGTTCTGCTACTTACATCTGGCTACCGCCAAACCTCAAGCCGAGGCGCTAATTGAACGTGGAATTACCGCCATCGCCTACGAAACGGTTACCGACTCTACTGGCCGCTTGCCGTTATTAGCGCCAATGAGCGAAGTGGCCGGGCGCCTGTCAGTGCAAGCAGGCGCAACCGCATTACAGGTTACCAATGGCGGTCGGGGCACCTTGCTAGGCGGCGTGCCTGGTGTCGCCCCCGCCAAGGTAACGATTTTAGGTGGCGGCATCGCTGGCACTAATGCCGCCCAAATGGCCATTGGACTGCACGCGGACGTTACGGTTATCGATCAATCTACGGAACGTCTGCGGACCCTGGCGAGTGAATTTTCTGGACGCATAAAAGTCTTGAAGGCGACACCGGATACCATCGCTAATACGGTGTGTGAATCGGATCTTGTCATCGGCGCGGTACTGGTACCCGGAGCCAGCACACCAAAACTAGTCCGCCGGGAGCAACTCAAAGATATGTTGCCCGGCGCGGTCTTAGTGGATATCGCCATCGACCAAGGTGGCGCGTTCGAATCAAGCCGCCCTACTTGCCACGATACCCCTACTTTCATCGAGAACGGTATCGTCCACTATTGCGTGACTAATATGCCCGGTGCTGTAGCGCGCACAGCTACCCAAGCTCTAAACAATGTGACTCTTCCCTATGTGCTGAATCTGGCTGAGCGAGGCTGGCGATGCGCGCTCGCGGAAGACCCGGGGTTTGCTCAAGGACTGAATGTCAGTGCGGGCAAAATTCGTCACACGGCAGTGGCCGAGGCACTGGCATAGGGCGCACCTAAGCAGAGTCGGGAGAGCTAGCTGGGGCAAACGCGAGTAAATCTGCCCCACCGTCAACTAATTCACCCTTGGCTACAAATACTTCGCTAACGGTGCCGTCGGCTAATGCGGTAACCGCATGCTCCATCTTCATGGCCTCCATGATGATCAAAATATCGCCTGCCGCTACCGATCCACCGGCACTTACAAGTACATCAATGACCGTGCCATTCATGGGCGCTTTATAGTGGTTGCCATCGTCAAAGATCTGCTCGACCCCCAAATCGGCAGCCACGTACTGCACTTGAACATTTCCCTGGGCCGCGAACACGCTAATGGATTTCTCATCGGCTACGACCACAGCATTGCTGAGATGATCGTCCACCACAGCAGCTAGATTGTTTCCTGTCAGTTCACCACTTACCCGGTATTCGTCACCGTCCACAGTTATTAGAAAATCCTGCGCAGTCAAAAACTCGATCTCGGTAGCGTATTGCCGACCCTCCAACAACAAATCCAAGGTAAACCTTTGCAGGCCGTTGAGGCGCCATTGGTCTTGCGCGAGCCAGGGCGAGGTTTCGGTTTGCGCATGGACGATCGGTTGTTTTCTCAACACATCATAGAGCGCAGCTAATACCACCAGTTGCGCAAGGTCTGTGTCGTCTGAGTGCAGTAATGAGGCTCTGTGCTGTTCAATAAACTGCGTACTCAACTGCGCGTTGCAAAACTCAGAGTGCTGGGTAATCTGACGCAGAAAGTCGACATTCGTCGTCAGCCCGGCTATGTAATATTCAGACAGAGCGCGGGATAAACAGCGCAAAGCGCTATCGCGGTCTTCTCCCCAAACAATCAACTTGGCAATCATAGGGTCATAAAAAACTCCAACCTGATCGCCTACCGTCACCGCACTATCAACACGCACATGAGTTGTCGCCAAAGGCTCCTGTATCCAAGTGACCTGACCGGATGTAGGCAAGAAATCGTTATGCGGATTTTCCGCATAAATCCGAGCCTCAAAACTGTGCCCATTAATCGTCAATTGCTCTTGAGCCAGCGGCAGGCACTGCCCAGCAGCCACCCGCAACTGCCACTCCACCAAATCTTGGCCGGTAATCATCTCAGTCACCGGATGCTCCACCTGTAAGCGAGTATTCATCTCCATAAAATAGAAGTTGCCCTGCTCATCAAGCAGAAACTCCACGGTGCCGGCGCCCACATAATCAACTGCCTGGGCTGCCTGTAGCGCAGCTTCCCCCATACGCGCACGTAAGTCCTCTGTGAGCCCGGGCGCTGGCGCTTCTTCTATCACTTTCTGGTGACGCCGCTGCAGCGAGCAATCCCGCTCAAACAGATATACCCCGTTACCTTGAGCGTCACAAAATATTTGAATCTCTACGTGTCGAGGCTGTCGCAGGAACTTTTCCACCAGCATGTCGCTGTCGCCAAAACTGGCCTTTGCTTCGCGTCGAGCCGCAGCTAACGCTTCCGCAAATTCGCCCGCACCTTCAACCTGGCGCATACCCTTGCCGCCACCACCCGCCACTGCTTTGAGCAACACCGGATAGCCTACGGTATCAGCAGCCTGCCGCAGCCTCTGGTCATTCTGATCGGCCTCGTGATAGCCCGGCAACATCGGCACTTGCGCAGCTTGCATCGCCTGCTTCGCCGCGGATTTGGAACCCATTACCTGGATGGCGGAAACCGGAGGACCAATGAAAACAATATTATATTCGGCGCATAGTTCCGCGAATGCCGCGTTTTCAGACAAAAAGCCATAGCCAGGGTGCACTGCTTCGGCACCGCTGCGCAATGCCGCCTGCAACACCTTTTGGGCATCCAAATACGATTCCGCTGGTGCACTGCCACCAATCCAGAAAGCCTCATCCGCCATCTGCACATGCTGCGCCTTAGCATCTGCGTCGGAATACACCGCCACAGTTTTGATCCCCAAGCCATGGGCCGTACGCATAACACGACAGGCAATTTCACCCCGATTCGCAATCAGTATTTTGCTGAACATTAGCCCCCCTACATCCTGAACACGCCGAAGCGCGTTTCATCAATCGGACGATTCAAAGTTGCCGACAACGCCAAACCCAATACTCGGCGACTTTGGGTAGGGTCGATAATCCCGTCGTCCCACAATCGCGCGCTGGCATAATATGGATGACTCTGAGCCGCAAAGTCGTCCAGGATCGGTTGTTTGAACGCCTGTTCCTCAGCATCACTCCAGGTGTCGCCGGCACCTTCGATCTGCCCCCGACGTACCTGCGCCAACACACCTGCAGCCTGCTCGCCACCCATCACCGAAATACGCGCATTTGGCCACATAAATAAAAAGTTAGGGTCGTAGGCCCGACCACACATACCGTAATTGCCTGCGCCATAGGAATTACCAAGGATCAGAGTTAATTTCGGCACTTTGGCGCAGGCCACCGCCGCCACCAACTTAGCGCCGTGTTTGGCGATACCGTCTGCCTCATATTGCTGTCCGACCATAAAGCCGGTGATGTTTTGCAGAAACAGCAACGGGATCTTGCGTTGCGCGCACAATTCTATGAAGTGCGCACCCTTTTGCGCAGATTCGCTGAACAGCACTCCATTATTCGCCACGATGCCTAACGGCAATCCATATAAGCGCGCAAAACCGCATACCAAGGTCGTACCGAACAGTGCTTTAAATTCATCAAAGACAGAACCATCCACTATGCGCGCAATCACTTCCCGCACATCATAAGGTTTGCGCACATTACTGGGCACAAGGCCGAGCAAATCGCTGGCCGGATAAATCGGCTCAACCACTGGCTGCACGTCCATTTCCTGGGGCTTTCGTCGGTTCAAGCGACCCACTGCTTGGCGCGCTAACGCCAACGCATGATGGTCATTACGCGCGTAATGATCAGCGACACCCGACAGACGGGCATGCACATCAGCACCGCCCAACTCTTCGGCGCTAACCTCTTCTCCTGTAGCCATCTTCACCAACGGTGGTCCACCGAGAAAAATAGTGCCCTGATTACGCACAATAATCGCCTCGTCAGCCATAGCCGGCACATAGGCGCCCCCAGCCGTACACGAACCCATCACCACCGCAATCTGCGGAATATTCTGCGCAGACATGTTGGCCTGATTAAAAAAGATACGCCCAAAATGCTGTTTATCCGGAAACACATCATCCTGATTGGGCAAATTAGCACCGCCAGAATCGACAAGATAAATACACGGCAAATTGTTTTGTTGCGCGATGTCTTGAGCACGCAAATGTTTTTTCACCGACACTGGGTAATAGGTGCCGCCCTTAACCGTTGCATCATTGGCAACTATCACACACTCCTGACCTGCGACCCGCCCAATGCCAGTGATCAAGCCCGCCGCCGGCACCTCATCCTCACCGTACATATCAAACCCGGCGAGTTGCGAAAACTCCAAGAACGGCGAACCTGCATCAACCAGCGCATCAATGCGATCGCGCACCAACAACTTCCCGCGCGCTTGGTGACGTTGCTGGTAGCGCTCGCCGCCACCTTGCATTACCCGTGCGACCTGGCGCTGCAAATCATCCACCAGCCCTTGCATAACCTCAGCATTTTCGACGAATTCCTGAGATCTGGAATTCACTGCGCTATCGATCGTATTCATCGAACCCCTCTCACGTTTTTGTACTGTCTTCTGCTCTTCAATCGTTCAGGACATGCAATGCCTGAACTGATCGTCGTTCCCAATCTTGCAGATCCGCTAACATCAACTGAACTTGCCGCTGCTGTTCTTCTACCCGCCCCTGCTGTTCTCTAATTTTGTCGATCAGCGCCCGTAGCTGCGCCGCATTATTTGATTCTGGGTCGTACATGGCGATCAGTTCAGCACTCTCATCCAGACTAAAACCCAACCGCTTGCCTCTCAGTATGAGCTTAAGTCGCACCCGGTCTGCGGCGCTGTAGAGACGCCTGTGCCCTTGCCGCTGCGGTTCCAGCAAACCCTTTTCCTCGTAAAAACGCAGAGTTCGTGTGGTAACGCCAAAGTCTCGAGACAAATCACGAATAGAATACGAAACAGCTGATACAGACATATGGATCTGACGCCTCCTGATACGGTCTGGATGCTGGACGGACCAACGGACCCCCTGTTGATTATCTTTCACTTGACGTTAACGTAAACGTCAATCCTTGGGTAGGCTGATTGCCGTAATCTCCAGCACCACGGTTAGGGGGTAAGCAGGCGGATCCCCGGTTATGTCAAAGAAAAAGTTCTGCCCATTGATGATTCGGCGTTGAATTTTGAGGGCCGAAGCGACTAGGGTAGGCGCTTATTTTTTACCGACATCTGAGAACCACCATGGAACAGAAATTCGACGTTGCAATTATCGGCTGCGGCTTCTCCGGCATGCTCTGTGCAAACTTTTTACGAGAAGTCGGCATAGATAATTTCTGCATCCTGGAAATGGGCGCAGGGCTGGGTGGCGTATGGAGTCATGGCGGTGTCGGCGGCTATCCTGGCGCTGCCTGTGATGTGCCCTCTTATACCTATCTACCGTTTCTGGACCAAACTGGCTTTATTCCGTCAAAAAAATACGTCAACCAGAGCGAAATTGCGGATTACGCCAACATGCTCGCCGACCATTGCCAGATAAGGGAGCATATTCACTTCTCGCGCAAAGTCTTATCTGTCAACTACGTCGATACCGCAACCTGGCAATTAGACATTTGGGATACAGAAAATGAATGTTCCGCCGAGCCAGTTCGGGCCGCCCATATCGTCTGCGCCAACGGGCCTCTTTCGAGTCCGCGCATGCCCGAGATCGCCGGCGTTGAGTCGTTCGCAGGCCCAAGCTTCCATACTGCAAAGTGGGACTATGGTGTGAATCTCAAAGGCAAGCGCGTAGGTGTAATTGGCACGGGCGCTTCTGCCGCCCAAGTCATTACCACGATCGCTGATGACGTAGCCGAGCTTACTGTATTTCAGCGCACACCAACCTGGGCGATGCCGCGGGATGACGAGCCTACACCACCAGAGATTACCGATGCCTTCAAAGCGGGCGGCTATAGTGAAAAGTTGCGCCATGTGGACTGGAAGGGCGAATTACCGCCCGACCCAGATGCACTATTCACCTTTGAGATGTTGCACGATGAAAAACAGAATGCGGCGATTTGTGACGGTATCGCTAAACGCATTCGCGAAGAGGTAGAAGACCCAGAGCTTGCGGCACTCCTGACCCCTGATTACCCGTTTTTCTGCAAGCGCGTACTGTTTATTGATGACTACTACAGCACCTTCAACAAAGCCCACGTGACACTAGTGAACGATCCGGGTGGCGTAGTCACAGTTAACGAGAGCGGCGTAACTATGGCCAACGGCACACAGCATGATGTCGATGTACTCATCTTCGCTACAGGATTCGACAGCAACCATATTCCGTTCCCAGTAACCGGGCGCGACGGCAAGAGCTTGGCAGACGAGTTTGGCGCTAACGCGGCCAACAACTTCCAAATGACACGGCCCAAATCACTATGGGGCATGCACGTCGCTGGCATGCCGAATTTTTATATGATGATTGGTCCACAGAGCCTGAATCCGGTCACTAACGTAACCTTGTTGTGCGAAGAACAGGGCAAGTACATTGCTAACTTAGTCGCCTCAATGAGCGCAGAACAGCACCAAGAGGTCGAACCTACCCCCGCCGCCATTCAAGACTGGACAGAGCGCTGCAAAGACAGCGCTGATGGCAAAGTGTGGTTGCGCTGCAACAACTGGTACATGAAGACAACTAAGACCGATCAAAAAGCGGGGCGCGAGCGCAGCCAAGGCATGTGGATGGAATCCTACGAGGATTATCTCAAGCACCTGCTTGGCGCAGAGGGCGGCGGTACCGAAAAACTCCTCAGCTTCTCCTAGCAGGGCGCAATGATTGGCTAGCGCGCTGCCCGCTATTTAGGGGCCCAGCACACGCCGCTGACGCACGGCCTCTGCGAGTGCATGCAGTAATGGCTCTGTATCGCGCCATGCTATGCAAGCATCGGTAATACTTTGCCCATACTTAAGCGACTGCCCCTCGAGGACATCTTGGCGGCCTTCTTCTAGATTGCTTTCGATCATGATGCCGAAAATATCTTCATTGCCGCGACCGATCTGAGTGGCAATATCATTGACCACATCAATTTGCCGTGCCGGCACTTTACGGCTGTTGGCATGACTCGCATCGATCATAATGCGTGCCGGCAATCCGGCCTTCGTTAGCATCGCAGCAGTGTCTTGTACTGAAAACATGTCGTAATTTGCATGCTTGCCGCCGCGCAAAATCACATGACAATCCTCATTCCCTGCGGTCTGAAAAATAGCCGAGCGCCCCTGCTTGGTTACGGAAAGAAAGTGATGGGACTGAGATGCCGAACGAATAGCATCCACGGCCACCTGAATATCGCCATCTGTCGCGTTCTTAAATCCTACCGGACAGGACAAGCCGGAAGCCAGTTCACGGTGGGTCTGGCTCTCGGTAGTGCGCGCACCTATGGCGCCCCAAGATACGAGATCCGCCAAGTATTGCGGACTGATTAAGTCTAGATATTCAGTACCAGCCGCCAAACCCTGATCCGCCAGCTGCGCGAGCAAACTGCGTGCTACTTTTAGACCTTTATTGATTTGAAACGTGTTGTTCAGATCCGGGTCGTTAATTAATCCCTTCCAGCCTACCGTCGTGCGCGGCTTTTCAAAATAAACTCGCATAACCACGCAAAGATCATCAGCCAAAGCCCCGGCAGCAGACTTGAGCAGACCTGCATACTCGAGCGCTGCATCCGTGTCATGAATCGAACACGGACCAACCACCACTACCAGCCGATCATCTTGGTTGGCAATTATTTGGTGAATCGCTTTGCGCGCCTCTGACACCGTGGCAATCGCCGCGTCCGAAGGTGGCATTTCTGCGATCAAAGCCTCGGGCTCCATCAACTCTGTAATGGAACCGATCCTCAGATCATCCGTGCCCGTCGACATAACGTCCCCTTTTGGAAAATAAATGCTTAAACGTAAAGATTAACACGCCCGAGCCAGCAGCATGAAAACTGATTAAGGGTTGCGCTGATAAGTTTGTACGGTTGTATAGGCCACACGCTGCAACGCCCGAGCAACTTCAGGGTCTAGACCACCTGTATAAATCAGTCCTTCAGGATTAAGGCCTGTGAGCGTTGCAAATACGGTACACGCGGCTAGATAAGTACCGGCCATACTTGGATGCTTTACGATTCGTTCATAAACCGGCTCGCCCCCTTCAAACCGCAACAGGTCTGGCGAATACAAATTAACTGCCAAGTTCTTAGATGCTGCAGCGAACGCTAGGCCTACCGGAATCACCGTTGCAGCCAATTCTTTACCCCGTCGGGTATACGCTTCCGCCAACTGTATGGTCATCTCTGGTTGGTCGGCATAGGCCCAAGTCATCAGCAGCAGCGGCCGCGCACCTTGCCCTCGAGCAATCTCACCCAGCTTATCGGAGGACGCCACAAATCGCTGCCATTGGGTAAGCGGCCCGTTGCTATAGTCGTGCATAACAACCGCGTCCCAACGATCATTAGTTACCGCGCTGCCTAAAGCTGCGGCATGCTCCCACAGACCAGAACCCGAGTAGGTCATCATGCGCAGCTCATTTCGGCCCTCATCGTACAAATTCGCAGCCCGCAGCAGATTGCCATAGTGCATGTGCAGACCATCGTTGTAGTAGGTAAAACTATTACCAACGAATAATATTTTTTCCGGGTAGTCCTCAGGCAACTGACTCGACGCCGATTGCACTGGTGCCTGAGCCTGCACAGCAGTTGTACTCATGCACAGAAGGCTTAGGGCCAATATCCGTAACCAATCAAATCTCATTGTTCTGCTCATATGTTTTGCGTCCTTCTTGAACGGCCGGCAACCACCCTGAATCAAGATCCAGCTAACGGCTCAAGTACCGAATAAGTCGCGCTGTGCACGCCGCCAGAACAACAATCCAATGGCGGCGTTAAATAGAATAAAGAAGTTATGCTGCACGAAGCCGAAGGCTGCCATCTGCCCTTCGTTGTCTGGAAACAACACCACCCAAAACGTAATTGCTGCCGCTCGCATCGGAGTTGGCACCGCCGCAGCAAAGAAGATCACCGGCAACAACGGTAATAAACCGAGGACACTTGCTTCCACACCAAACAAGTTCAGCGCAGTGGCATAAACGAAAACTGCCGCCAATAACGCCGGCGATCTAAGCAAGAAAAAGGCACAATAATGCCAAGGTCGCGCAGCCTTAAAGGCGTGAAAAATCGGCTTGTCGCGGAGTGTGTTATTGGGCAACAACTTACCGCGGAAAAAGGCTATCCATACCGCCAAAACGATCGCTCCGCCTGCCCCCAGCCAAGGAACCAAGCCAAAGGCAGCCGGCAGGTCATCAGCGGCAAAAACAAATCCTATGCTCGCCCAAACAAGCAAATAAAAAACCTCGCAGAACATGATAAACAACATCACCGATCCCACTTCCCAACCCGGCACCTGATGACGACGGTGTAAGTACCAAGCCATGCCGCCCTTGCCCACTTGCTCGTTAAACAGTGAGACGATATAAGCGCTGGCGCGGACCGGTAGAATGTCGCGATAACGAATATCGGTAATAAACCAATTCAGTGCCCGGCTGACCACCAGCGTGTCGATGCCAAAATAGAACAACGAGTAAGCCACCATTATCAGCAGCCATGCGCCCCACTGCACATTGGCAAAAACTTGCACCATATAAGCGGTTAAAGTCAGGCCCTCGCGCAGCGCAGCGCCGTTCAATCGAAAATACAGATAGCCAAAGCACAGTAGCGTGATCGCG
>CAJXAC010000033.1 GCA_913050035.1 uncultured Gammaproteobacteria bacterium
TGGCGCTGTCGCGATCAAAATGGCGTTGGCTATCCGGTCTGGAAAATCCATACTCCACTGCAGTGCTTGCATACCGCCAAGGCTGCCGCCGATAACGGCGAGAAAGCGCCCGATGTTCAAGTGATCGGCTAAGAGCGCCTGACTGGCGACCCAATCTTTCACCACCATTTGGGGGAACTCAGCGCCGAAAGGTTCTTGGGTAACGGGATTAATCGACTCTGGGCCAGTGCTGCCGTGACAACCGCCGAGATTGTTGACGCTGATGATAAAGAGTTTGTTAGTGTCCATAGCCTTGCCAGGGCCAATGCAATTGTCCCACCAGCCAGGCTTATTTTCGGTATCGCTGTGATAACCCGCAGCGTGGTGATGGCCGGACAAGGCGTGGCAGACTAAAACCGCGTTACTCGCCGACGCATTTAGCTCTCCATAGGTTTCGTAGACCAGATCAAAGCCCTTTAATTCATCACCGTTTTGTAGCGCAAAGGGCTGGGTGTGATGAAACGTGGCCGGTGTGACGATACCGACACTATCTGGGGCGGTAGCGGTCATAGGGAGAAGGACGCGGTGCGCAGCGCGCCCTCTAAAACTGACAGCAGCAATAGGGCGATGAGTGGTGAAAAATCCAGTGGGCCAAGGGTTGGCAGAGTATTCCGCAGTGGCCCCAGCAAAGGGTTAAGCAGTTGGTCGAGTAGCCCAACGACTGGGTGGTAAGAGCCCTGATTGATAAAACTCACCACCACCACGACCAGAATCGACCACCAGTAGAACTGTACCCACACCAGTGCAGTGCGTGTTGCGCCGATAGTGAGCGCTTGCACAACATCAGCGTTCCCCAATGTGACGATATAAACAAATAACACGCCCATCGCCCAAGCGAGTAATAGCGAAGCTAAATCCCAACGGCCGAGATTGGGCAACAATTTGCGTAATGGCTGAGCGAAAGGATCGCTGCCTTTCACCACCGCCTGACTCAGAGGATTGAAACGATCAGCATCCGCTGCTTGCAGTAAGAAGCGCAGTAGAAATAGCAGCGTTGCCAGACGCAGCACCAGGTCGATAATTGCGTAGAGGGATTGTCCGATCATGGTTCACCAAATTCCTGTGCCAGCTCTACCGAGCGTTGCTGCGCTGCTTGCAGTGCCGATGCAATTGTTGCAGGTATGCCATGCTCGAGCATCGTGTTGATCGCCGCCTCCGTAGTGCCGCCGGGCGATGTAACGTTTTGGCGCAATGTTGCAAGTGGCTCGGCAGATTGCTGCGCCATCAGCGCTGCGCCCAGAGCCGTTTGCACGGTCAGGGTGCGGCTGGTCTCTGGATCTAGGCCCAGAGCGGTGCCGGCTTTGGCCATATGCTCCATGAGCAAGAAAAAATACGCTGGGCCACTTCCGGAGACTGCGGTTACCGCATCTAAAAGGGTTTCGTTCGGTACCCAAACCACCTCGCCTGCCGCCTGCAACACATGCTCTGCGGCTTTGCGATGTTCGGCTTCAACCTGGTCATTCGCGTACAACGCGGTCATGCCTGCGCCGACCAGAGCAGGGGTATTGGGCATGCATCGAACAATGGGTTGGCCACTAGGGAGCCAGGATTGCAAACTATCGAGGCTAATGCCGGCGGCAATTGATATCACCAATTGAGACTTTGTTAGCGTATTTAAGGACTTAAGCACCTGACCGGCGATCTGCGGCTTCACCGCCAGCACGATAATGTCAGCGCCGCTAATGGCGATATTGTTGTTTGCCTCAGTGCGTATGCCGATTTCTTCAGCCCTAGCCCGCTGCACGTCGCTTGGGTCTGCGGCGGTCAGATCTGAGGCGCTCATACCGTTGTTCACCAACCCGCGAAGCAGGCTGATGGCCATGTTACCGGCGCCGATAAACGCGATGGTCAAACTAATTCTCCTAGATTGTGCGGGCGCCAAATAAATCTGTGCCGACGCGGATCATAGTCGCTCCGGCGTTAATGGCAGCCTCTATGTCCGCGCTCATACCCATAGACAACGTATCCCACTGGGGTAGATCGCTCGCGTACTTTTCGTACAAGTCGTGGTGCAATTGTGCCACGGATTGGTAGCCCACCCTAGAATCTGTAGATTTCGCCAATATGGTCATTAGGCCTCTGGGCGCCAGGTTGGGCAGAGTGAGAACCTGCTCTAACAGGTGTTCGGCGTTTTTTTTATCCACACCACCCTTATTCGGATCATCGTCCAAATTGACCTGAATCAGTACGTTTAGGGGTTCGGTGAGGGTACGGAACTGATTGAGTCGCTGAGCGACTTTAGAGCGGTCTAGAGTTTGTACCCAAGAGAATGCGTTGGCGATGGTTTTACATTTATTTGACTGGATGCGCCCGATGAAATGCCACTCTAAAGACAATTGCTCTAGGTGCTGAATTTTCTCAACAGCCTCCTGCAGATAGTTCTCGCCAAATTGCGTCATACCCAGAGCAACGGCTTCGGTGATCAACCCTGGAGGCTTGGTTTTGCTTACCGCCAGTAGCTCCACAGCATTGGGGTCTCGTTGTGCAGCTATACAGGCTGTGCGGATCCGCTCTGAGAGCAGCGCATGGCGAGAGGACAGATCAGGCATGGGCATTAATGTCTATTCGCGAATGGGTTAATGAACGAGGCAGCGGCGCACTGCGTACACAATGGTCGCCGTTACAGCCCCGCGCAACAAGAAGCTAGGACAATGGCGGTGTAATTGTTGTGACAGCCGCATGGCTAATACACTGTAGTCAGTCAGCAGATACTGATTTTGCCCAAAGGATTCTATGGCGATGGCCTTGCTCATGGACCGACTGCTTATTGATGGTGGCCGACGCTGCGCAGCCAGGTTTCGATGATCCGGCATGCAGACTCTTGGTGCAGGTCGGCGCTTTGAGCGCTGGCATCCTTTCTATCCGCACTCCATGAACTGAGGCGCTCGTCGCTCATGATTACATCGCATCCGGTGCGATGGGACAGAGCATCGGCAAATTTCTGCGCGCGCCTCGCCATAGCAGATTCGCTGCCGTCCATATTTAACGGTAGGCCAACGATGATCGCGATGGGTTGGTATTCGCCCACCAATGTTTTCAGCTGCGGCCAATCACTAGGATTGCCATTTTTTGCGAGTAATGTGCGCAAGCCCGCTGAGTGCCCTGTCACGGTCTGTGCTACGGCTACGCCAATATGCTTTAAGCCAAAGTCAAAGCCCAGCACATAACCCTCAGGCAGGTCCGTGTATCTGTTCACAAGTTAACCGTGTCCGACGCTAGCGAGCAGAGCACGCATATCGATTCCCAGCAGCCCCGCCGCATGATCAAGGCGCTGGTCAAAGTCGCTGGCAAATAAGATATCTGCAGTCGCCTCAGTGGTCAGCCAGGCGTTGCGCTTGATCTCGTCTTCTAGCTGCCCACCTTGCCAACCGGCATAGCCCAACGCGACGAGTACATGATCCGGGCCACCCGATTCGGTGACATCGCTCAACACCTCCAGCGCTGAAGATAAAAATATGTCTTGGGATATTTCGATAGAGTGCTCAGATTTTGCACGCGCATAAGGGCTATGCAGAACAAAGCCGCGCTCTCGCGACACTGGGCCGCCCAACAATACAGGTGTGTCGAGCCAGCGCTTGTCTACTGGTAAGTTCAGTTGCGCGAGTAGTTCGAGAATCGATACATCTGAAGGCTTATTAACCACGATCCCCATAGCCCCATCTTCGTTGTGCTCGCAAATATAGGTCAGTGTGTTGGCGAAGTAGTCGCCAGACAGGCCAGGCATGGCGATAAGGAAGTGGTTTTTAAGATTCATTGGCTACTAATTATGTTACCGGTTGATGCCTGTGCCGTATTTTGAGTACTGCCAGGTGCGGGTGAATTCTAGTTGGTCGTAGGCTTTGCGCATCTCAACCGAGAACGGCTGATAGGGCGCGGCCTGCCGAACGGTTTTTAGGGCTGCCTCATCTAACAAAGTGGATCCAGATGATCGCACGATACGTACATAGTTGAGTTGGCCGTTGCTGGCGATGCTCACACGCATTACCAGTTCGCCCTGAACATTGCCGGGTGGGTAGTTGACTCGCCCCAGACGTTCGCATTTGCGTCGCCACATTGCCAGATACGCAGTTTCTGCGTCCGTGGTTGGCGCTGCCAGAGATGACTCATCGAGGCGTCGAATGCGCTCTTGGTTAAGTACTGCAGGTTTTTCAATCGGGGTGTCGGCGATGGCCGCGATCAGTTGGCTGCGATTTAATCCCCTGGGTAGGGTGGCATTTTGCGTTGCTGGTTTTTTGCGGGCCGAGATCGCCGGCTGGGGTTCTGGCTGCAGCGAATCTTGCAGCGCTTTAACTTCGGCCTGCTGAACAGGTATAGGGCCATCAGTATTGGCTGGCAAGTCTGACTGGCTTTGAGATTCGCTGCTGTCCGGAATTGCAAGAGATACGGACAAGGCGATATGCGGTTGGGGCTCGGTGGATCTTAGGCTTATACCGAGTATCAGTGTTGCATGGGCTGCCAAAGCAAGAAACAGCCCAAACCATAGCCGATCTTTTGGCCCTATTGGGTTAGCCGCTGTTGTCATCGCCGTGCCGGATATCAAACCTAGGTGTTCTCCAAGTGCTGCAGACAGGTATCGATTAGATCGCCAGCAATATCCAATCCGAACTGTTCGTTAAGCTCGCGGATACAGGTAGGGCAGGTAACATTAATCTCCGTTAGGTAGTCACCGATTACGTCTATACCAACGAACATCAGGCCTCTGCGTTTTAGTTCAGGGCCGATTTGTTGTGCAATCCATTGATCGCGATCGGTTAATGGCCTGCCCTCGCCGCGTCCGCCGGCGGCGAGATTGCCGCGGGTTTCGCCGGCTGAAGGGATGCGCGCTAGAGCGTAGGGGACGGGTTCGCCGTTAATCAGCAATATGCGCTTATCGCCATCGACGATTTCCGGCAAGTACACCTGCCCCATAATTTGTTCGCGCCCGCTATTGGTTAATGTTTCCAAGACGACGCTGAGGTTTGGGTCTTGTTCCATAACGCGAAAAATCGACGCGCCGCCCATGCCGTCGAGTTTTTTGAACACCACGTTTGCATGTTGTTTGTGAAATGCTTTGAGCTGATCCATGCGGCGGCTGACGATGAGTTCAGGGCAGCACTGGGGGAACAGCGTCGCAAACAGTTTTTCATTGCAATCCCGTAAGGCGCTGGGGCGGTTCACTACCATCACGCCTTCAGTCTCGGCCCTTTCCAAAAGATAGGTTGTGTAAATGTATTCCATATCAAAGGGCGGATCTTTGCGCATCATTACGATGTCCATCTCCGCTAAGGCAACAGCTTGCTCGTCGCCAAGCGCGTACCAATCATCGCCCGCGGTATTCGGATCTAACGTTGCGCAAAAATCATCGCGAAGTCTCAGGGAGCGGGTAAGGGCTGTGACAACTCCCGCGCTAAGCACTAGGCCATCTTGTTGTAAATAAAATATTTCTAGCCCGCGTTGCTGGGCCGCTGCGATCATCGCCAGTGTGGAATCTTTCTTCACGGACACTGTTTCAATCGGGTCCATTAAAAAGGCTATTTTTGGCATCGTTTTGTCGCTCGGTAAATCGCGGGGGTTAAGGTTCCCATTGCATAGAGATCTAGGCAATAAAAACTCGAGTTGAAGGGTTATCTAAGGAGCCGATGCGGCATTAATAAAACGCTACAATTGTGCTATGCAAGCGCAAGAGATTAACCAACGCATACGTCAGGGCTTTGAGCGTTTGCTGCTTGAATGCCTGACATCCGGGGTGCAAAAGGAGTTACTGGACAAGCTCGAAGTGCATGCGGGTTACTTGCTGCGTTGGAGATCTGTGGTGCCAATGTCCGCTGGCGGGCAAAGTAGTTGTGCTTTGGCGGCGAGTTATTTGTCAGCACTTGCAGTGGGGGCGGTGCCATTGGACCGCGCTGCGCACTTGTGCCTGCGTCAGGTGAGTAAATGTTTGGGCCTTTGGGGTAAGGGATCGGTGAATGCTCCCGAGTTCTCTGCCACCGAGCAGGAGCTGTTGCAGGCCCTGACTGAGCTGGAAGCTAAGGGCTTGATTGGGCCTATAACCTCTGGGGATGCGGATGATTCCGAATTTGGCCTTAGGGTGCTGCATATGTTGGATGCCTTTGCAGCATGGTCGACTCAGCCTGGCGCTAGTCCACAGCTTTTAAGCAATGCTTTGTTGGCGCTTAAAGGCCTGGCGCAACAGCATCAAGATCAACGGATTATGGAATTGGCATGGGCTACTGCGAATATGCTGGATCGAGTCATAGACGGCACATTAGCACTGACTGAGGAATTTGAGGATGTTGTTAATCGCGCCGCCAAATTGCTGATCATCGCCTTTGTTTTCCAAGTCTGGAGTTCTGAGGATGAGAGGGAATACGCGCAAACGATTGAAGATGCAGACCTGCTTGCGTCAGGGGGCGATGTCAGTTCTTTATAGGCACAGTGGCTAATCGTCGGCGTTTGTTGGCCATCCGGCTGCCTGATGAATCAAGGTCAGTGCCGCTGCGGGCATGGTTTCGGCGCGCAGTATCAGCGTTCCCAGACGATAGCCCTCAACCTTAGCATCAGCGAACGCGCGAAGTTCCTCTGGGCTAAAGCCGCCCTCTGGACCGATAAAAATTACCCTATTTTTTGGATCAAGTTGGTTCGGCGCTGGATTTGCTTGGGGATCAAAAAAAATTAAGTGGCTATTGGATTGGCTCAGTTGCGCGAGCAAGGGCGTGAGTTGTGACGGATTATGCAGAGTCGGGAGATTGATCTGCCCGCATTGTTCGCAGCTGGCAACAATGACCTTGTGCCAATGTTCGAGTTTGCCCAACATTCGTTGCTTATTCAGCTTAACGTTGCTGCGCTGACCCTCGAGCAAGTAAATGTCGGTAGCGCCAAGTTCTGTGGCTTGCGCGATCGCCCGGTCCATTGGTTGCCCCTTAATCAGGCCAATCGCCACGCCCAGCTTCGAGTTTCGCGGTCGCGCGGTAATAGTTTGGGTTAAGACCCTCAGCTCCGTTTGCCGCGGGTTGTCGGCAACGATTTCGCACGCAAAGACGTTACCGGTGCCGTCGAATATTTCTACTTGGTCGCCGCGGACAAGGCGCAGCACTCGGCACAGGTAGTTAGAGCGTTCAGCGTTGAGGAACAGCTGCTGGTCGACGGCATGCGAACCAAACACATAAAAGCGCTGAGCCACGTTGGTTAACTCACGTTAAGACCAAGGTTGGTGCAGACCTTGGTGGTCGCGCCCCAGCGATTTAAGGTATAAAAGTGAAGGGCCGGCGCCCCCAGCTCGATCAGCCGCTCGCATAAACGCGTCACCACCTCGACACCGAATTTACCCAGCTCTTCATCAGAATCTTGGTGCTGGGCCATCGCTTTATCGAGCCAACGTGGGATATCCGCACCAGCTTTCTCAGAAAAACGGCGCAGAGATGCGTAATTGGTGATGGGCATTACCCCTGGAACAATTGGAATATCAACACCCAAGCTTTGACACTGGTCTACGAAATGCTCGTAGGCTTCAATATTGTAAAAATATTGGGTTATCGCTACGTCGGCCCCAGCGTCCACTTTGCGCTTGAAAAACATAAGATCGTCTTGGCTGGAAGCGGAGTCAGGATGCACCTCTGGGTAGGCGCCAACCACGATCTCAAAGCGGTCGCCGAAGTGTTGGCGGATTAGCCGCACCAGATCTTCAGCGTATTGCGGGTTATGTGCATCGGACTCTGCCTGGTCGCCGCGTAAGCAAAGGATTTTCTTTACACCCAACTCTTTATAGAAAGCGACCAGATCCAATGTGCTTTGTTGATCGGTGCCGCCTACTGATAAATGCGGCACCGCATTCCAACCGCGGTTCATGAGATCAGTAACCGTTTGTTTGGTGCCTTCCTTAGTGCTGCCGCCAGCGCCGTAGGTTACGGAGAAATACTCAGGGCCAAGAGCCGCGAGTTTTGTGGCGGTGCCGGTCGTTAATTTTTCTCGCCCTGCGGTGTCGCGGGGCGGGAAAAATTCGAAGCTAACGGGAGTCATTGATTTTAGGGCCATGTTCCTTCTCGGATAGGCCCTACTAAATGCTAGGCCAAAGCTTGCGCGAGTAATTCGGCTTTATCGGTTCTCTCCCAGCTAAAACTCTCCTCGGTACGGCCAAAGTGACCGTATGCTGCGGTAGTTTGATAGATGGGTCGTTTCAGATCCAACATCTCAATAAGCCCACGTGGTCGCAAGTCAAAGTGTTCACGCACAAGTTGAACAATCTTGTCATCACTGAGCTTGCCGGTGCCGAAGGTATCTAAGCTTATTGAGGTGGGTTCTGCGACACCGATCGCATAGCTCACTTGAATTTCGCAGCGCTTTGCTAAGCCCGCGGCGACGATGTTCTTCGCTACGTAGCGGCCAGCGTAGGCCGCCGAGCGGTCAACTTTTGATGGGTCTTTACCAGAGAAGGCTCCGCCGCCATGGCGTGCCATACCACCATAGGTATCAACGATAATTTTGCGCCCCGTTAGGCCGCAGTCACCTACCGGGCCGCCGATGATAAATTGGCCGGTCGGATTGATGAAAATTTTGGTGTCCGCAGAAATCCAATTTTGCGGCAGCACTGGTTTAATGACCTCCTCCATGATCGCTTCATGCAGATCTTGCTGGCTGATATCAGGGCTGTGCTGTGTGGACAACACCACGGCGTCAATTCCGGTTGGGTTGCCGTCGTCGTCATAGCGGAAGGTTAACTGACTCTTAGCATCGGGTCGCAGAAAGGACAAAGATGCACGGCGCATTTCTGCCTGCCGCTGCACCAGACGGTGAGAGTAGGTCAACGGTGCAGGCATCAATACATCGGTCTCATCAGTGGCATAACCGAACATCAGGCCCTGATCGCCCGCGCCTTGCTCGTGATCGCTGGTTTCGTCTACCCCCATGGCGATATCGGAAGACTGCTGGCCTAGCGCATTAACCACGGTGCAGGACTCTGGATCAAAGCCGACGTCAGGGCTGTTATAGCCAATATCCGCTACCACCTCCCGCACCAATTTGTCGATGTCCACTTGGGCGTTACTGCGTACTTCGCCGGCAACCACAATAAGGCCGGTTTTAATTAGGGTTTCGCAGGCAACTCTTGACTCTGCATCCTGGGCAAGCATGGCGTCGAGGACTGCATCTGATACCTGGTCTGCGACTTTATCGGGGTGACCTTCCGAGACAGATTCAGAAGTAAAGAGATTGTTATCGGCCATAGTTCGAACTCACACTGATTTACGAAAAAGAGTGCCGGGCGCATTGCCATTGGCGAGAGGCGGCGAATATTACGCCAATTTACAAGTATTTGGATAGATCCAGAGTCGGCTCAGTGCTCAAGTTTTGCATGAAACAATTGCGTGTACAGAGACAAAGTTCGACAATACGCGCGCACATTCCCGGGAGCTCTAATGCCATCAAGATTTGAACTTGCCAACGCGATTCGTGTGTTGGCCATGGATGCCGTGCAGGCGGCAAAAAACGGTCACCCAGGCGCGCCCATGGGGTTAGCCGATGTGGCCGAGGTGTTGTGGCGAGATTTTCTTAAGCATAATCCGGCGGATCCTCAATGGGCCAACCGCGATCGCTTTGTTTTGTCGAATGGCCACGGGTCCATGCTGCTATACGCGTTACTGCACTTAACCGGCTACGACGTCAGTTTGCAGGATCTAAAAGATTTTCGGCAACTCCACGCCAAGACTGCAGGGCATCCGGAATTTGGCGAATGCCCGGGTGTTGAAACTACCACCGGCCCGCTTGGCCAAGGGTTTGCCACCGCTGTCGGCATGGCTCTAGCTGAGCAAAAGCTTGCTGCTGAATTCAATCAAGCGGATACCGCCATTGTTGATCACCGGACCTGGGTGATTGTCGGTGATGGCTGTTTGATGGAAGGTATTTCTCATGAGGCCGGCTCTTTGGCGGGCACCCTGGGTTTGGGCAAATTGATCTGTATCTACGATGACAACGGCATTTCAATTGATGGCCCAGTGGACGGCTGGTTTAGCGAGGATGTGCCGGCCCGCTTCGAAGCCTATGGCTGGCGTGTAATCCGTAATGTCGACGGTCACGATGCAGACGAAATTTCTCAGGCGCTGCAGACAGCGACGGATTCGGATGGACGCCCCACATTAGTGTGTTGTCGCACCACTATTGGTTTTGGCTCGCCGAACAAACAAGGCACCGCTGGCGTGCATGGGGCAGCGTTAGGTGACGATGAAATCGCCGCTACTCGCGAGGCCTTAGGTTGGTCCCATCCGGCCTGGGATATTCCGGCAGAATATTATGAGGCTTGGGATCAAACCGGGCGTGGTCAAGACAGTCAGCAAAAATGGCTACAGGAATATGAGCGCTTTGCTGCAGATGAGCCTGCCCAGGCCGCTGAGTTCGAACGCCGCATGGCTGGTGCGCTGCCAGAAAATTGGTCTGAGGCGATTGACGCCTTTGCCCTGGCGGAGCAGCAAGCGTTATCCGTTACGGAAACCCGTAAAGCCTCCCAGCGTTGTATTGGCGCGATAGCCCAGGGTATTCCCGAGTTATTTGGTGGTTCTGCAGATTTAACTGGATCGAATAATACTCGCTGGGATGGCGCGACCGATGCTCAGCATATGAGCTACGGAGTGCGCGAATTTGCGATGACGGCGATCAGCAACGGGCTGCAGTTGCACGGCGGCTACCGGCCGTTCACTGGTACATTTCTGATTTTTATGGAGTATGCGCGAAATGCGGTGCGTCTGGCTGCTCTAATGAAAACGCCTAATATTTTTGTCTACACCCATGATTCGGTCGCTGTCGGCGAAGACGGCCCTACTCACCAACCCGTAGAGCAGATCAGTAATCTGCGCAGCACGCCGAATCTATTTACTTGGCGGCCCTGCGACACCGTTGAGTCCGCTGTGGCGTGGAAACATGCAATCGCCAGTCGTACCGCACCAACGGCACTGATTTTCACTCGGCAAAAGACCGAGGCACAGATGCGAGACGCGCAAACCTTCGACAACATTCAGCGTGGTGGCTATACGCTGATTGATTGTGATGGGGCGCCTCAAGGGATAATCATTGCCACAGGTTCAGAGGTCGAGGTTGCGGTGGCTGCGGCCCAGCAGCTTGCTGCAGAAGGGGTGGCTGTGCGGGTGGTATCAATGCCCTGCGTAGAACTCTTCAGCGCTCAAGATTCCGCCTATCAACAGCAGGTATTGCCGCTCGCGGTTAGGGCTCGGGTCGCGGTAGAGGCGGGACACCCAGACTTATGGCATAAGTTTGTTGGACTCGACGGAGTAGTGGTTGGTATCGACCGTTATGGGTTATCGGCGCCTGGAGATCAGGCACTGGAAGTCTGCGGTATCACCTCAGCCGCGGTAGTGACGGCAACCAAACAGGTAATAGGCGCATGATGCTCCTGCGAGTGGCACAGAAGCTATAAGAAGTTATAGGTTGTAGGCATCATGCAAACACCCCAAATCATACCCATGACCGCAGTGGACTTGAGTGGCAAGCGCGTCTTTATTCGCGCCGATCTCAATGTGCCAGTGCAGGCGGGGGTGGTGACCAGTGACGCGCGTATTGTTGCGTCGCTGCCGACGATAGAACTGGCGCTGGCCAGTGGGGCCAGTGTAACGGTCATGTCACATCTCGGACGCCCGACCGAAGGCCGGGTCGAGGCAGAATTTTCGCTGCAGCCTGTGGCAAACCGGCTGGCTGAATTATTGCAAACTGATGTGCCACTGATTCACAGCATTGAGGACTGTGCTGACAACCAAGGTTTGGCGCTGCTTGAGAATATTCGCTTTTTCCCCGGCGAAAAAGCCAATGATGACGAGCTAGCCCAGCGGCTTGCGGACCAATGTGATGTCTTCGTGATGGATGCCTTTGGTACCGCTCACCGCGCTCATGCGTCGACCCATGGCATCGCGAAATTTGCACCGGTCGCGTGTGCCGGGCTGTTGCTGCAAGCGGAACTTGCAGCGTTACAGGATGCTTTGGCCGCTCCCAAGGTGCCGATGTTGGCGATCGTTGGTGGTGCCAAAGTATCCACCAAACTGGAAGTATTAGAGTCGCTGGCGGATATTGCTCAGCAGATTTTGGTGGGCGGCGGAATTGCCAATACCTTTATCGCCGCTGCAGGATTTTCGGTGGGCCAGTCATTGCATGAGCCAGATCTAATCGAGACGGCCAAACGTATTATGCAAAAAGTGACGGTGCCGTTGCCGGAGGATGTCATTGTCAGCAAAGAATTCGCCGCATCTGCTGTGGCTCAGGTGCGCAACATTAGTGACGTGGCGGCGGATGAAATGATTTTAGATATTGGTCCGGCGACGGCGCGTGCTTGGGCGCACCAACTGCTGGGCGCTAAAACGATCTTATGGAACGGTCCTGTGGGAGTATTCGAGTTCGATCAGTTTGGTGAAGGCACCAGAGTTTTGGCCGAGGCCGTGGCGCAAAGCCAAGGCTTTTCCATTGCCGGAGGTGGCGATACATTAGCGGCAATCGACAAATATGCTGTCACCGAGGGCGTATCTTATATTTCTACAGGCGGCGGCGCGTTTTTAGAATTTGTCGAGGGCAAGGTGTTGCCTGCGGTAGATGTACTGGCGCAGCGCGGCAAAGAGTAAGCCTATGGGTGAACTCGCTACAATAAATTTAATGAGCAGGAGAACATCATGGCTCTAATCAGTATGCGTCAATTGCTGGACCATGCCGCGGAAAACGATTACGGCGTACCAGCGTTCAATGTGAATAACTTAGAGCAAATGCGCGCCATCATGGAGGGCGCTGACGAGACCCAGTCACCGGTGATCGTGCAAGCTTCAGCCGGTGCAAGAAAATACGCGGGCCCGACATTTCTGCGGCACCTGATCCTTGCAGCGATCGAAGAGTTTCCTGATATTCCAGTAGTTATGCATCAAGATCACGGCGCTTCGCCCGCGGTGTGCCAGCGCTCGATTCAACTAGGCTTCAGCTCGGTGATGATGGATGGGTCGTTGCTGGAAGATCAAAAAACGCCCGCAGAATACGATTACAACGTCGACGTAACCCGCAGGGTCGTGGACATGGCCCACGCTTGCGGCGTCTCGGTTGAAGGCGAGCTGGGCTGTCTCGGGTCATTGGAATCCGGCACTGCTGGTGAAGAAGATGGCGTCGGCGCGGAAGGTGTTTTATCCATGGAGCAAATGCTTACGGATCCGGAGCAAGCCGCAGATTTTGTCCAGAAAACCGGAGTAGACGCTCTAGCGATTGCGATCGGTACTTCACACGGCGCGTACAAGTTCAGCCGACCGCCCACAGGGGATATTCTGGCAATAGAGCAGGTGAAAGCCATTCATAGCCGCTTACCCAATACGCACCTTGTAATGCACGGCAGTTCGTCGGTGCCCCAGGAATTGCTTGCAGAAATTAATCAATACGGTGGCGAAATTCCGGAAACCTATGGCGTGCCGGTTGCAGAAATACAGCAGGGCATCAAACATGGGGTGCGCAAAGTAAATATCGATACAGACCTGCGTCTTGCGTCCACAGCGGCGATTCGTAAATTTCTGGCGAGTAACAAATCCGAGTTTGATCCGCGTAAATATCTAACGGCCTCCACAGAGGCTATGAAGGCAGTGGTCATTGACCGCTATAAGGCGTTCGGTACAGAGGGCCAGGCGCAAAAGCTCAGGCCTTATTCCCTCGACGCTATGCACGATCAATATTCATCTGGGGCTCTAAATCAGGTGATTCAATAACCACGCAGAACCAGTGACGTGATAGAAACGCGCGGTCAGAGCACATTTAATGACGCCAATCTTTTGGGTGCGCTGGCCTGTTATCCCGTGGATCACGGTCACTACAGCCAGGCAGATGGTCTAGCGTTAGAGGAGTATTACGCGTTCTACGGCCTCAACTTTGCGGATGCAGAAGCCACCATGGGCATTGTTGGGGTGGCCGGCGAGCGCATTGCTGTGCAGACCTTTCGGCCGGCTAATAGTCACAATGGTCGCTGGGCCTTGGTCAGTCACGGTTATTATGACCACGCTGGTTTATACGGACACCTGATCCAACAGTTGTTGCGGCGTGGTGTAGGGGTGTTGATTTTCGATCATCTTGGCCACGGCCTGTCTACTGGCCAACCGGCGACTATTGATCGGTTTCAAAGCTATGTTGACGTTCTGGCATGCATTCACGCTCTGGCTGATGACATTATCGGCTGTGCACCCAATCATTGGATTGGGCAGAGTATGGGTGGTGCGCTGCTGATGGAATACGAGCAGCAACGGCAACTCTGTCCTCGCGGCGAATTTATTTTGTTAGCACCCCTGGTGCGTCCCTACGGCTGGCCATTACTGCGGTGGTATTTCGCACTAATTAAGCGCTGGATCACGGCAAGACCCCGGGATATGCGCAGTAATATGCAACCGCAGTTCAACGAGTTTTTGGCCAAAGACCCGTTTCAAGCGGACACGCTGCCGGTGGCGTGGGTGCAAGCTATGGTGGACTGGTTTACCCAGTTCGAGGCCTATCCAGGCAGTAAGGTAAAGGCCAAGATTGTTCAGGGTTATGCAGATAAAACGGTCAGTTATAGACATGATCTGCCGGTTTTAAGTCGTCGTTATCAAGGTGCCAGTATGCTTACTATACCCAATGCTCGGCACCACCTAGTGAATGAAGTTGATGCCGTACAACAACAGATATGGGCTTGGTTAGACAAAGAGTGCCAATGGTGAATTCCATTACGGTCAGTCTCAGGAGGTGAGTTGTGCTCGCAGAGATCCTCGGTAATAAACAGATTCGTACGGATCAGGACAGCCTGCAACATTGGGGTAAGGATTGGACCAATGGTTTTACGGTAGCGCCGAGTGCGGTGGTATTCCCAGAAACCATTGAACAACTTCAGGAGCTAGTCCGCTATGCCATTTCCGCGGACGTGAAGTTAGTACCTAGTGGTGGCCGCACCGGGCTGTCTGGTGGTGCGGTGGCGAGCAATGGTGAGGTGGTGGTGTCATTTGACCGCATGAACAAGATTCTGGATTTCTCAGAGCAGGATCGCATTGTCACCTGCCAACCGGGACTGATCACCGCTAATTTGCAGGATTTCGCAGAGCAACAGGGCCTTTTCTATCCTGTGGATTTTGCTTCATCCGGCTCGAGCCAAATAGGTGGTAACGTATCGACTAATGCGGGTGGCATCAAAGTCATTCGTTATGGACTCACCCGCGATTGGATTGCGGGTCTAAAAGTTGTGACGGGAACAGGCGCCTTATTGGACTGCAACGCGGGCCTGATAAAGAACGCTACGGGCTACGACTTTCGGCATTTAATGATCGGTGCCGAAGGCACTCTGGGTTTGCTGGCAGAGCTTGATGTGCAACTGACCGTAATGCCGGAACCCCAGGTGGTTATGGTCATGGGCGTGCCCAACGTTGGCGATCTATTGAAAATCCTACAGAGTTTTAATGCCGGTCTGACTCTTTCGGCATTCGAATTTTTCTCTGACGTTGCCTTACAAAAGGTCCGCGACCATCGCAGTTTGCCGGCACCGTTGAGCCAGCCAGAAGCGTTTTATGCCCTAGTAGAGTTTGATGAATCCGCTAACAGTGCGGCCGAAGCTGCCTTTGCAGCGTGTATGGAAGCTGGTTGGGTGACAGATGGAGTGGTCAGCCAATCGGCAAGCCAGGCCGCTGCGTTGTGGCAATTGCGTGAGGGTATATCCGAAGCGATTGCGCCGTATACGCCCTACAAGAATGACTTGTCGGTACGTATTAGCGATGTGCCTGAATTCCTAGCGGATGTCGATAACTATGTAGCCAACAGTTTTCCCGACTTCGAAGTCTGCTGGTATGGGCATATCGGCGATGGCAATTTGCATCTGAATATCTTGCGTCCAGAACATATGAGCGTTGAAGAGTTTTTTCATCATGGGCACGCCATGAGCCCAAAAATCTTTGCTCTGGTGGCTGAGCGGCGCGGCAGTATCTCTGCGGAGCATGGGGTTGGTTTGTTAAAGCGAGACTTCTTAGACTTTTCTCGTAGCCCAGAAGAAATCGCATTGATGCGCGGACTAAAGGGGCTATTTGATCCCCATGAAATTTTCAATCCGAATAAGTTATTGCCTGTCGACGATGGATTAGCGGCAGATAAAAACTAGTCAATCTCGATAATTTCATCAGGGGTAGCCAACAGTATGCAATCCGCTGGTGCCAGCGCGAATAAGCCGTTGCATACCACGCCCGGTATATCATTTATGCTGGATTCCATTTCCTCGGGTCGCTCAATGTGCATGTCATGTACATCAAGTATCCAGTTGCCGTTATCCGTTACCACGTTTTCGCGCCATTCAGGGCGGCCACCCAGTGCGACTAATTGTCTAGCGACGGCGCTGCGCG
The DNA here is from genome assembly GCA_913050035.1 of uncultured Gammaproteobacteria bacterium. Lineage (GTDB taxonomy): Bacteria > Pseudomonadota > Gammaproteobacteria > Pseudomonadales > Azotimanducaceae > UBA4421. Next base: position 16,377 of record CAJXAC010000033.1, read on the forward strand.
CCATAGGTATGATTTCAACCGGTAGTGGGAAGCCACCCAGTTGGGCCACCCGCTTGCTGATGTCGGCGATGCAAATAAATTGCTCTGCGGCACTGGCAACAATTTTTTCTCTGGTCAAAGCCGCGCCGCCGCCTTTGATTAACTGCTTGGCATCGTTCAACTCATCGGCGCCATCCACGTAAACATCAACGGCTGGTGCGGCATTTAGATCGAGCACGGTAATGCCGAGTTTCTGCAGGCGCTCGGTTGAGGCGTCGCTTGAAGAAACCGCAGCGTCAAAGGTGTGTTTTATTGTCGCCAATTGATCGATGAAACAATTGGTTGTGGAGCCTGTTCCGACTCCAATGATGCTCTTGCTGGAAAGCAATGGTGCAATTTTTTTGATCGCTGCTGCCGCCGCTTTTACTTTCTGCTGGTGGACGGGATCGACAGCGTCTGATTTAAGTTCGCTAATGACTGGTTCCTACAGGCGATAAGAAGGAAAATGGTGACATGTTAGAGACCTATGTAAAGAAAATTTTGTCTTCGCGAGTTTACGAAGTCGCTGATGAGACGCCATTAACTCGAGCTGCGACGTTGAGTCGACGTTTAAGTGTTGATGTGCGTCTAAAGCGTGAAGACTTGCAGCCTGTATTTAGCTTCAAGCTTCGGGGTGCGTACAACAAGATCAGCCAATTGCCTGCTGACGAGCTCGCGCGTGGGGTAATTACCGCATCAGCCGGCAATCATGCCCAAGGTGTTGCTATGGCTGCTCAGCGTTTGGGCATCAAAGCGACTATTGTGATGGGCCGCAATACCCCGAGTATTAAAGTGAACGCGGTCCGCGCGCGCGGGGCGAAAGTGATTTTACATGGCGACAGCTATGACCAAGCCTCTGCTCATGCCACAGCATTGGCAGCTGCCGAGCGCCTGGTTTATGTCCCGCCCTATGACGACGTCGATGTGATTGCTGGCCAAGGCACCATCGGTATGGAAATTGTCAATCAGTACCCTGGGGATTTAGACGCGATCTTTGTGCCTGTTGGGGGTGGTGGCTTAATTGCGGGTATCGCAGCCTATGTCAAATATCTGCGTCCAAAAACTAAGATCATCGGTGTGGAAGCTGAAGGGTCGGCGTGTTTATATGCGGCGCGACAGGCAGGTAAGCGGGTCCGCTTGCCCGCAGAAAAATTAGATCTCTTTGCCGACGGCGTCAGCGTTGCCCAAGTGGGCGCAGCTCCCTTCAAGATTGCCAAGCACTATGTTGACGACGTGGTAGTGGTCAATACCGACGAAATTTGTGCTGCCATTAAAGATGTTTTTGAGGACACGCGCTGTGTGTCGGAACCTGCTGGCGCGTTAGCCATTGCAGGGATGAAGCGCTATCTGGCTCAGGCGACGGGTATTAACTCGGCAGTTGCTATCGTCAGCGGAGCGAATGTCAATTTCGACCGTCTAAGACACATCTCGGAGCGCGCTGAGGTGGGTGAAGAGCGCGAGGCGATCTTAGCAGCGAAGATTGATGAACGTGCGGGGAGCTTCCTGCGTTTTTGTAAAGCGTTGGGACGCCGAGCAATTACCGAATTCAATTACCGCTTTGCCGACGCGGGTAGCGCGCATATCTATGTGGGTCTTGGTGTGGATTCTCAGGCAGATCGAGCGGCAGTGGTTGAGAGCCTACAGGAAAAGAACTATACCGTACTTGATATGACCGATAACGAAGCGGCTAAGTTGCACGTGCGCCACATGGTGGGCGGTAGAAGCCCCGAAGGCATTGACGAGCTGTTGTACCGTTTTGAGTTTCCCGAGCGCCCCGGAGCTTTGTTGCAGTTTTTAACTGGCCTTGGGCAGCGCTGGAACATCAGCCTATTCCATTATCGTAATCATGGTTCGGCCTGGGGGCGGGTATTAGTTGGCTTTGCGGCGTCGAAAAAAGATCAGGCGGCGTTGAATAAGTACTTAAAAGAGATCGGTTACCGTTTTTGGTCAGAGCAGGATAACCCGGCGTATAAAATGTTCCTGCAGTAGCAGCGTCAGGTGGCGCTATTGTGCGTTAGCCACTCGTCCTCAAATGCCAGCAGAGTGGTATCGGTTATTCGGTCAATGTATAGCCTGCCGTCCAGATGATCGAACTCGTGTTGCATCACGGTAGCCAGGAAGCCACGTAGTTCGAGTTCTTCAGTTTGTTTGGCGGCGCTGGTATAGGTTACCCGGATGTGCTGTGGCCGTTCCACGAAGCCGCGTAGCCCAGGCACTGATAAGCAACCTTCCCAAAAGCCTTCGCACTGGTCGTCAAGCACTTCGATAACCGGGTTGAAAAATACCGTCAGCGGCATTGCTTCGATGTCACCGTAGCGGGTGGGGCCTCCAGGAATTTCGATGATGGCCACGCGCAGATCCTCGTCAATTTGCGGTGCCGCTAGACCTATGCCGCCCGAGTCCGCGAGAGTGTCCACCATATCCTGTATTAAAAGCTTTATTTCCGGGCTGTCGATACGCGCTATGTCAACGGCCTGGGCCACCCTGCGTAAATTTGGGTGACCCATACGTAGAATTTGTCTTATCGCCATGTTGTCTTACCTAGTGAACTGCTCGATGGTCATGTCCGTTACCACCATATTCAAGGGTACGTCCCATTGCTCGCAAGGCAATGGGACTGTTGTCTGTTGCTCGCTGAAGGCAATGCCTATCATGGTGGGCCGCCCGATCGGTTCAGCAAAAAATCGATCGTAATAGCCTCCGCCCATGCCGAGCCGATTACCGTGCCCATCGAACGCAACCAGGGGTACCAAGGCGTAGTTGAGATCGCTGGCCTGTGCTATATCAGTCCGGTCCGCTGGCTCCAGCAAGCCGAAGCGGTTTTTTTGCAAAGGGGCGTCTGGGTGATACTGGGCAAAGGTCATCTGCCCGCGCTCGTCATCGATACAGGGTAAGAAAATCGACTGCTGGCGCTGCCATGCGAGCTCGATAAAAGCATCAATCGCCGCCTCTTCTGGGCTTGCTAGATAGGCTGCAATACGTTGGCCAGTTTTTAGCACCGCCAGACCTTCAAGACGCTGGTTAATGCGTTGAGTTTTGCGGTTGCGGGAAGGGGCGTCCAAGCGCTGACGCAAGGATCGGTAACGGGCGCGTAGCGTGGGCTGGTTGGTCATGCCTACATCATCGATTGGCAAAATTAATGTTCCCGGAGATGCCGCTGTTGGTTTGCCCTGAACCGTTGAGATTCAAGGCGGAGACCCCAGCTAAGCCGAAGGCGACCCATAATATTGGGTATGCACACTGGCTTAGCGAAAGAACCTCCTGAGGTTTTTATAACGGCTCAAGGACGCGACCACTGGCTAACATCCCAGGAACTCGTAAAGTATAACGGCTAATGGCTTGGCCACCAGTGGTGATTTTTGACCAAAAGTCAGATCTGCATCTGTTTATTGGCGCTAATCGCATCCGCCACCTGATCACTGAGCTTTTGCACTCGCGCTGCTACTTTGGCTTGGGCATCGGTTTGCTTATTCTTGTTCTGCAATAGCTCGTTGCTAACGTTTAATGCGGCCATTACGGCCACACGATCAAGCCCGACCACGCGTCCAGAGCTGCGAATGGATTCCATTAACGAATGTAGATAGTGTGCCGCTTCGCGCAGCGACTCCTCTTCGCCCGCCGGACAAGCGACCTGATAATCCTTGCCCACTATAGAAACAGTGAGCGTCTTGGTTTCTGCTGTCATAACTGGATTATCTCCGCACGATGTTCTGTATAAGGCAATAAATTAGCTGCGCTCTAAGGATTTGAGGCGTGTAATCATTGCTTCAACACTGGTTGTGGCAGTCTGATTTTTCTCGAGTAGCTTGGCGCGCTCGAGGCTCCATTGCTGTTGCTGGGCACGCAACGCCCGATTTTCATTGGCCAGCACCTCAGTCAGCGCGATCAGGTCTTCAACGCGACGGGTTAATTGATCGAGCTGCGCGGATTGATTACTTGCATCGTTCATGTAGCTTCACTGGTATTTCGGCGGTCAGTGCGCAATAGTTTGCGCCCTTTAATGTTTATTGTGTAGTCCTACCACCGTGTCCGATTTAGATCATAAAGCGCAACTCGCGACCGTCCTGCTTTCTCGTCCAGAACTCCATGGCATGGTAGCGGGCTTTCTTGCCGCATCAGCCTGTCCCACGGTGGAGGCTTTTCCACTAAGCGAGCTAGTTGCTCTGGCTGGTGATCAGGCGTTAACCGACGAACAGGCCGTGTTGGACTTTGTTGCAGCGAGCCTAGCCAACCTGCGTGACGAAGACATGGGTTTTGCGCCACTCATCGCTGATGACGATGAACCACTGGCCCAGCGAGTTGATGAGTTGGCAGAATGGTGTGGCAGTTTTCTCAGCGGCTTTGCCGCGGCGAATGCAACGGGTCGTGATCAGTTGCCCGTGGATATTCAAGAAATTATCCGCGACTTTGCGACCCTATCTTCGATGGGGTCTGATGTGGAATTTGCAGAAGCAGACGCCGAATCGGCCCAAGACGAAGAGTCCTTTAGTGAAATATACGAATACGTTCGCGTCAGTGTTTTGTTGGTGCTGGCACTGCTCGATGAAGACCAGTCCGATCCTGAACAGGACATTGTGCAGTGACGCAACTCGGTCAGGCTGAGTTTGCGCAGCGCCGGCGTCAACTTATGGACGCGATGGAACCGGGGTCCATCGCTCTGGTACCCGGTGCAGTTATGCAGCGGCGTAATCGCGACATCGACTATGCATTCCGCCAAGACAGCGATTTGTTGTATCTGTGTGGCTTTGACGAACCTGATGCGGTGCTTGTTTTAGTCCCTGAACGTAGCCAGGGCGAAGTCATTATGTTTTGCCGCGATCGAGATGCTCGGGCAGAGCAGTGGGATGGCGGCATCTGTGGTCCCGAGCGCGTTGCCGAGCGTTATGGGGTCGACGACGGCTTTCCAATTGCCGATCTGGACGACATTTTACCTGGGTTGTTGGAAGGGCGCCGTCGTATCTACCTGACCATGGGCGAATACCCCGTTTTTGATCAGCGTCTCTTAAGCTATGTGGCCAGCATTCGCAGTCGCGAAGCCGGGGGTGCAATACCGCCAGGGGAATTTGTATCTCTTAAACATCTGCTGCACGAACAGCGCTTGATTAAGAGTGAGGCTGAAATAGCAATAATGCGCGAGGCTGCAGACATTAGTGCCCAAGCGCATATCCGGGCCATGCAAAATTGCCAGGCCGGCACTACCGAGGCGCAGCTCGAAGCGGAATTGATTTATCAGTTTATGCACAGTGGCGCCCGGCACAGTGCCTATCCTAGTATTGTTGGCAGCGGCGCCAATGCGTGCATATTGCATTACACCGATAATGATTCGACGCTGCAAAATGGTGAGTTGGTGCTGATCGATGCGGGTTGCGAGTACCAGCATTACGCCGCTGACATTACCCGCACATTTCCTGTCTCCGGCGAATTTTCACCAACCCAGCGCGTCCTCTATGACATTGTGCTGGCCGCCAACCAAGCGGCGATTGCCCAGTGTCAGCCCGGTGCACCCTTTAATGCACCCCATGAAGCCGCGATAGCAACCATGGTTGAGGGCCTGTTAGAGCTGGGTCTGTTGCAAGGTTCGGCCACGGACAATATCCGCAGCGAGACATATTTGCAGTTTTGTCCGCACAAGAGCTGCCATTGGTTGGGCCTCGACGTCCATGACGTTGGCGATTATCGCCTTGCTGGCGAGTGGCGGCCGCTACAGCCAGGCATGGTGCTTACCGTGGAGCCTGGAATCTACATCCCCGCCGACGTCACTGTGAGCGATAACCAGCAATCCAGCAAAATCAGAGGATTTGCGCTTGAGGATGCACTGGGCACAGGTATTCGGATTGAGGATGATGTGCTGATTACCGAAACCGGCTGCGAGGTGTTAAGCCAGCGCGTTCCCAAAACAATAGATGAGATCGAAGTGTTAATGAGGGCTGCATGAGCAGTGGTCAACACATTGCCATTGCAGGCGCAGGTCCAGTAGGTGCGGTGGCCGCACTGGCACTTCAGCAACGTGGCTTCGCGGTAACCATTATAGATCGGATAAAGCCCATGCCGGGACCACACGGATTAGGCATGGATATACGCAATGTGGCGCTGTCTCAGGGATCGCGCCAACTTATTGAGAGTTTGATTCCCTGGCCGCAACAAGCAGGCATGTTTAAGACGATGCACGTTTGGGAGCAGTGGGGGGTCAACGCACTACATTTTGATGCGGCGGAACTAGGCAGCGACTGCTTAGGCTGGATCGCTGAGGTTGCGCCATTGTTGCAGGCGTTGTGGCAACAACTAGAGGCTAATGCGGATATCCGCGTGGTATTAGGCGACATTCAGGCGGTAGAGACTAGTGCTACGGGCGTGATGGTGACTGTTGCTGAAGAAACTCTGCAGGCTGATTTCTTGTTTGCAGCGGATGGGGCACGCTCGGCCGTGCGCAATTTGTTAGGGGTGGCTACTGATATTTGGCCCACCGGCCAGAGCGCCTTGACCACAGTTGTTGAAACCGAGCGCAGCCATGAGCACACGGCGTGGCAGCGTTTTCTAGTTGATGGACCGTTGGCGTTTTTGCCCAGTAAGCACGAGCATTATTGTTCGGTGGTTTGGTCCCAATCGCCGGCATCTCTAGAGGCTAACCTTGGACTTACGGACGACGAATTTTCTCAGCGTTTAGGTGCGGCATTGGAGAATCGCTTAGGCTGTATTGTGCAAGTTGCGCAGCGCTTGAGTTTCCCCCTGCAGCAGCAGCTGGCGCGCAGCGCCCAGCCGCGCCCCCGGATATTGCTAATTGGTGATGCGCTGCGGGTGGTGCATCCGCTCGCCGGTCTAGGTGTAAATCTCGGGCTGGAAGACGTCAGCGCGTTACTGCAGCGGGTAGATGAAACAGCCGCAGATTTAGCCCCAGAATGTTTCACGAAATTTGCTCGCCAACGCTTGTTAAAATCACAGTTGATGTTGCGCATTATGGCAGGCCTTAAAACGTTATATGGGCAACCGGCACCGCTACTAAGTTGGATTCGTAATGTCGGCGTAGGTGCGGTAAATCAGTCCGATTGGCTCAAACGTCAAATCATGATTGAGGCCCTGGGAGGGCGCGAAGTTTTAGCGCGGAAAAACTAAAACTCGGATGTAACCGAATCCTCAACACCCTGCAGTAATAGCTTTGGAGTAACCAGTGTCAGAACAACCAATACCCGCAAAGACACCCCTGTACCAAGAGCATGTGCAATGCGGTGGCAAAATTGTGGACTTCGCGGGCTGGCTGATGCCGGTCAACTACGGATCGCAAATAGAAGAGCACACTGCGGTGCGCAGCGACGCAGGCATGTTCGATGTTTCCCACATGACGATAATTGATGTTTGGGGCGACCAAGCGGAAACGTTCTTGCAGCGCTTGGTGGCTAACGACGTGGCGCGTCTTAACCTCAATCAGGCGCTATACGGAGCGTTACTCAACGATCAAGCGGGTGTATTGGATGACCTGATTGTATATCGCCTCGCCCAGGGTTATCGCTGCGTTGTAAATGCCTCAACCCGCGACAAAGTCTTGGCATGGATGCAACAACATAGCGGGCCCGAGGCACATTTCGAGCATAAACCACAGGTGATGATCGCGGTTCAGGGTCCCAATGCCATACAGCGGCTGCTGCAGGTCGAAGCTGTGTCCGGTTTGGCAGAGCTCGCTCCGTTTTATGCTATGCACCACGGCGCTTGGTTGATCGGGCGTACCGGTTATACCGGTGAAGATGGCGTTGAAGTTATGTTGCCAGAAGCTGAGGGCATCGAGCTATGGCGTAAGCTGCGCGACGCGGGTGTTGCACCCGCAGGGCTAGGGGCCAGAGATACCCTAAGGCTAGAAGCAGGCTTAAACCTATATGGTCAAGATTTGGACGAAGCCACATCGCCGTTGGCGAGCAATATCGGTTGGACCATCGCTTGGGAGCCTGCGGAGCGAGATTTTATCGGGCGCGATGCGCTGGAACAGCAGCGCCAAACCAATGAGCAAAAGCTAACGGGCCTGATAATGCGCGATAAAGGAATCCTGCGGCATGGCCAAGTCGTCCATACAAACGTAGGCGAAGGCGTGATTACCAGTGGGACATACTCGCCCACCTTGGAGTACAGTATCGCGCTCGCAAGAGTGCCGAAAAAGGCAGCCGGTGAGTGTGAAGTGGATATCCGCGGCAAGCGCAAAACGGCAACGCTGTGTAAGCCACCGTTTGTGCGTAACGGTAAGGTAATGCACAGCTAATTTTGTGTACGGTTTGTAGTGTTAATTGATAAGTCAGAGACAAGACGATGAGCGAAATACCCAGCGATTTAAAATATGCAGCGACCCACGAATGGGCGCGTTTAGAAGAAGATGGCACGGTCACCGTGGGCATCAGTGATCATGCCCAGGACGCGCTCGGTGACGTGGTATACGTGGAGTTGCCAGAAATCGATCAAGTGATTACGGCAGGCGATGAGGCTGGTGTGGTGGAATCAGTCAAAGCGGCTTCGGATGTATATGCGCCCATCAGCGGTACCGTCTGTGCGGTCAATGAGGTGCTGGAAGACGCGCCAGAGACGGTTAACTCGGACGCTTATGCAGACGGCTGGTTCTTCAAAATGCAGCCGGCAGATGTGGGCGAGCTAGAAGAGTTGTTGGATGCTGAAGCCTACAGTGAGGTTTGTGAGGCCGAGGAGCACTAGCCCCGCTGTGCTTTTGATGCCCGCACATCCCGTGGTGCCGATGCTGTACCAGTTTTAGGAGAAACCATGCCCTTTATCCCTCATACCGAAGCAGATGTTGCAGAAATGCTGGCCGAGATTGGCGTTGCCGATATCGACGCGCTGTTTGATGAAATTCCAGCAGATCTTGTTAGTGATCAGCTTAATTCGGTACCAGAAGGCCGCAGCGAACTGGAAATGCTGCAGTTTATGGCCGCGCGGGCGGAACAAGATCAGGGCTATACCTGCTTTATCGGTGCCGGGAGTTATGACCACCATATCCCTGCGGCGGTATGGGACCTTACTGCCCGAGGCGAGTTCATGACCGCCTATACGCCGTATCAAGCAGAAGCCAGCCAGGGCACGTTGCAGCTGATTTACGAGTATCAGTCGATGATGACCGCGTTGACGGCAATGGATGTATCCAATGCCTCTGTGTATGACGGTGCCAGTGGCTTGGCTGAAGCGGTGCTGATGGCCGTACGAGCAAATAAGAAAAACAAATCCGGACGAGTATTGGTCGCACAAACAGTGCACCCGAACTATGTGCAAACGACTCGCAACATTGTCCATAACCAAAATGTCGAATTAGCCATGCTCCCCGTCAGCAGCGACGGGGTAATGGCTATTGATGATCTGGATTCGGATGCTGTTCCGCCGGTCGCGGTAGTGATCCAACAGCCGAACTTTTTTGGTCTTATCGAAGAAGTGGATGCGCTGACCGATTGGGCGCATGCCCAAGGTGCACTGGTTATTGCGGTGGTGAATCCAATGACTCTTGCGGTGTTGAAGCCGCCAGGGAGTTGGGGTGAGCAAGGAGCGGACATTGCCTGTGGCGATGGTCAGCCTTTTGGTGTGCCCATGGCCTCTGGCGGCCCGTCTTTTGGATTCATATGTAGTCGCAGTGCGTTGATGCGGCAGTTGCCGGGCCGAGTTATTGGCCGCACACAGGACCTCGAGGGTCGGATTGGCTATACCCTAACGTTGCAAGCCCGGGAGCAACACATTCGGCGCGGCAAGGCGACGTCGAATATTTGCACCAACCAAGGCCTATTGGTAACCGCAGGGACCATATATATGAGCTTGATGGGCTATCAGGGGATCCGCGAAACCGCTGTTGCAAGCCATCAAAAAGCCACTTGGCTGCGCGATGAGTTACTTAAATGCGCCGGCGTAGAGGCGATGTTCCCGGGGCCGACTTTCCATGAATTTGCGCTGCGGTTGCCGGTACCGGTCAAGGCGGTGATTAATGCGATGATCGAAGAGGGCATTTTGGCGGGTCTAAACCTGGCAGATTTTCCTATTGCAGGGGTCGACGGTACGCAAAATGGCCTCTTGGTTGCTGTTACCGAAAAACGCACTGACGCTGAATTGCAGCATTATGTCCAAGCGTTCACCCGCGCCCTAGCCACTGTGACGGAGGGTTAACCCATGAATCAGATGAACCCGTTAAATCAATTAAACCCCAAGGATCAGGGCCAGCAAGGCCAAACTATCTTTGAGTTAGGTAGCCAAGCACGTCGAGCCAGTGCCCAACGCGTTGATGGTGCGGACGAGCAATCCCTGAGCGACCTGCCGCAACATTTACTGCGCAGCGAACCGCCGCAATTGCCGGAAGTATCTGAGCTGCAGACTGTTAGGCATTACACTAATTTGTCGCGGAAGAATTTTTCCATCGACACGCAGTTTTACCCGCTGGGTTCCTGCACCATGAAGTACAATCCCCGTGGGGCGCATAAAGCCGCAAGCTTACCGGGCTTTCTAGGCCGCCATCCTTTGGCACCTGAGTCGGTGAGCCAAGGCCATCTGGCCTGCTTATACGACCTGCAAGAGATCCTGCGTGACGTCACTGGAATGAAGGGCGTATCCCTTGCCCCCATGGCAGGCGCTCAAGGTGAGTTTGCCGGCGTTGCCATGATTCGCGCCTATCACCAAGCCCGGGGCGATGATGCGCGCACCGAGATCATTGTGCCTAATGCTGCCCATGGCACGAACCCAGCTACTGCGGTTATGTGCGGGTACAAAGTGACAGAAGTGCCGGTGACCGCGGATGGCGACGTGGATTTAGCGGCTCTTAAGGCTTGTGTCGGGCCGCAGACAGCTGGGTTGATGATGACTAATCCGTCTACTTGCGGTGTCTTCGAGCGCCAGATCAAAGAGATCGCGGCAACCGTCCACGGTGTCGGTGGTCTGCTGTATTACGATGGCGCCAACTTGAACGCGATCCTAGGCAAGGTAAAACCCGGTGACATGGGTTTTGATGTGCTGCATATGAACTTGCATAAAACCTTTGCCACTCCTCATGGCGGTGGCGGCCCGGGCGCAGGCCCGGTGGGTGTCAGCGAACGATTGCTGCCGCATTTGCCGCTGCCTGTTGTGGCTAAAGACACCGCTAATGACGGAGCACAGTATCGCTGGATGGGTGCTGATGATTTGCCTGGGAGTATTGGCACTCTGTCGGCGTTTGCGGGCAATGCCGGCATTCTTATCCGCGCGCTGGCCTACGCGCTGCTGCTGGGTCGTGAGGGTATGCACCGGGTTGGGCAGTATGCGACCCTCAATGCTAACTACATGGCGGCCCGATTTGCCAAAGCAGGTTTCCAATTGGCGTACCCAGAACGCCGCGCCACTCACGAATTCATTTTGACCTTTCAAAAAGAAGCGAAAGAACTGGGTGTCAGTGCGATGGATCTGGCCAAGCGATTACTCGACTACGGCGTGCATTCGCCGACCACGTACTTTCCTCTGTTGGTGCCAGAATGTTTCCTAATTGAACCGACAGAAACGGAAACCAAGGCTGAGTTAGATGGCTTCGTCGATGCTCTCATCAGAGTGCGTGAAGAGGCGGTTCGCGATGCTGAATTTGTTCAGCAAGCCCCCTATACCACCACGGTAAGACGCTTAGACGATGTCAAAGCCGCGCGCGACTTAGATTTGGCCTGGGGTGACCAGGCCGCTGCTGCTAAACGTTAAGCCGGCCTCTCAAGGTGTTTTAGCTGAGTTGATCTTGTAAAACATCCAGATCAGTCAGTGCTGGAGCACATTCCGAGCCGTCAAAAATGAAGGCGCTGACACTATTTTGGACCGCAGTGCTGACCAAGCGTGGCAGAAAGCTAGGCAGTGGTCCGGTGCTGGTATAGGGGATCGCGTAGACGCTGCGCCACGGGGCGAAGGTGCCTGCTAGTGCCGCGCTCCAAGTCGCCATATCAGCTTCTGGGCCACGTAGGATTACAGCCTGAGGCACCAGTAGCGCATCCTCTAACGCGGTTAACAGGCCACAATGCCCAGTGGGTAGATGCTCCATCACAGCCCGAGCCCAGCGCAGCGTATTAGCTGCCGCGTCAAGATAACGCTGCTCGCCGAATAGCAGACCCAGCCGGTGCAGTGTTAAAGCCAGTGTTGCGTTCCCCGGCGGCAGCGCCTCATCTAATGTCGGTTTTGGAGCATAAATGAGCGGCTCTTCGTCAGCTGCTGCAAAGCAGAAGCCACCGTTGTCGTTGTCATAAAATTTGCGCAGTGTTGCGTCAGCCAGTTCCCTGGCAAAGGTGGCGATGTCATCGCTCCAGCCGCATTGCAACAGACTCTCCAGCCCCGCCAGCACATTGGCGTAGTCATCAAGGCAAGCTGCATGGCCAAGACCGCTGGTATGCCAGGTGCCGCATAACTGTTCGTCGTCCCAGCAATGAGTGCGTATGAAGTCTGCGCAGGAGCGGGCAAGATCGATCCAGTCAGGCCGTTGGGCAAGACGCCCCGCATCCGCTAAGCCTTTG